>NZ_CP096829.1:4070596-4383719 GCF_023272795.1 Flavobacterium humidisoli
TTATAATTTCACTGCTTGTAATTGATTTTTTTCCTTACTTTAAAAGTCTAGAGATCATCAATCCACAATTTTTTTATTTATCTGTGGTCAATATTATTTTGGGAGTTTATTTTTATTTTAATTCAGATGTAACTTCTGTGAGTGTTTTTCCAATATTAAAACGAAGCTATATTTTTAAACTTTATTTAGCCTTTATAGTATTGTGCGGAATATCCTTTTTTGTTGCGAAGAACACATCGTTAGTCTACACTAAATTTACTGAAATAGTAATTATATTTTGTCTATTTATAAATCTTACTATTCTTCTTAAAGATAAATTGGATTTACTCTATAAAATTATTTTAATTGTGTCTATTAGCGCATTCTTACAGTCTTGGCAACAGTTATGTAATTTTATTATTATCCCTCGACACGCTTCTATAATTGATCTGCTAAACGGAATGAAAGGGAATACAGGGAACATAAATATACTTGCAGCAAGTCTTACAATTAAAGTTCCATTTCTGCTTCTTGGAATCACATATTATAAAGGTTACAAAAAATGGTTTCTTCTCTTTGCATTATTTTCTGTAACTGCCGTCATTTTTTTAACCGGAGCAAGAACGCCTTTAATTAATCTTTTTTTACTTTACTCTATTTATATTGTTTATTTGCTGAGAGAATCATTTACGAAATCTAGTTTTATAAAAGTTATATATTTAATTCTTCCAGTTTTAGTAGCAGCTATATTTGCGAATTCAATTTTTGAAAAATCAAAAGATAAAGGCCGATATGTATCATTAGAAAATAGAGTTAATCAGATAAATACAGAAGATCGTTCATCACAAGCAAGGTTAGTTTTCTGGGGTAATGTAATGAAGATGAGTAAAAAAAAACCAATTTTAGGAATTGGATTAGGTAATTATCAAGTTGAATCTATCCCGTATGAGAGAACAACTGCAAATGACTCTAATGTTTCGTTGCACGCACATAATGATTTTCTTGAAATATTAGCAGAAACTGGAATTATAAACGGTTTGATTTATTTTTCTCTTTTTGTGATTCTATTCTTCATTAACTTAAAAAATGTAATAAAGAGATCTGATGCTAATAAACAAATAATTTCTCTTTTAACATTGCTATTGATTATTGTTTACGGAGTCGATTCGTTATTTAATTTCCCAATGTACAGGCCTACAATGTCAATATTCTTTTGTCTTTTACTTGCCTTTACTGTAATAAATAATTTTAATTCTAAAGATGAAGAAACCAACTTGAAAGTTGCTAAAATCATAACTATAATATTAGTCATAGTATCAATTATAACAAGTTATTCGGCATTTTTAATTTACAAAGCTTCAAATTTAGAGTATTTAATTGCTACTGACAATATTAACATGAATGACAAAGGTTTTCTTACTGGAGATGAAGTAATAAAAAGAATGCCTAAATACCCAAATACCTTTAGCAGTTCTGAATCATTTTATGAGTATGCTGGGATTTATTACATACGTGAAAAAAATTATCAAAAAGCTTTAAATTGTTTCTCTAAGGCTAATAAAATAAATCCATATTCTGGAAGAATAGATTTTTATAAACAATTAATCTCCTCGCAGAAAGGAAATGTAGATAGTGCATACATTTATGCTAAAAGAGCTTTTTATCTAAGACCACGAAATTATAATTTATTTAAGACAGCTATGAACCTTGCAATTTCAAAAAAGGATACAGCTGAAGTTATAAAACAGCATAAATTATATACTAAATATAGAAACGAACCTGATGCATGGACTCTTCCTGCTCTTGCTTTACAGAATTCTGGAGCAAATTATAAAAGGCTTATTAATTTTATAGATGAAGGATTGAAAGTTATTCCTAATGACAGTACACTTTTAAAACAAAAAAATAGTTTTTTAATAACAGATTATATCATTAGAGGTCAGGAATTTGGAGGTCAAGGAAAAAGAAACAAGGAACTTGAATTATATCAAAAGGCTTTAAAAATTGATCCTAAAAATATTTATGCCCTTCAAAACATTGGTTTTTGCTATTTTAATCAAGGAAAAAATGATCTGGCTATTCCATATTTTAAAAAAGCTATAGAATCCCCAGGCTTAAATGATGGAAAAACAGAATTTTACATAGGAGTCTGTTATTTAAATCTGAAAAATAAATCACAAGCCTGTAAATATTTAAATTTATCTAAAGAGAAGAACTATACATTGGCTGAGCAATTTCTATTACATACTTGTTTGTAATAGAAATTTCGGCTCTATTTTGAATTATAATATATTAACAAATTATAGAGTTTCGATTAGTTATTATTACGTTAAAAATGCCTTATTTTGCGGTTTCACTTAACCATAGAATTATGCAATCTATTCAAGCCAATAATTATCTTGTACATTTTAATGAGAATGCTTACGAAGCTTTAAATAAACATTTAAGAGAAAATAAATATTCTAATATATTTATAATTGTTGATGATCAGACTAACGAACATTGTTTGCCTAAATTTATTCCTCTATTAGAGACAGATTTAGCGATCGAAATCATTGAATTTGAAGCTGGAGAAGCAAATAAGAACATTGAGACTTGTATCGAGATATGGAATGTATTAACAGAACTTGGTGCCGATAGAAAATCACTAATTATTAATTTAGGCGGTGGCGTTGTTACAGATTTAGGTGGTTTTGTTGCTTCTACTTTTAAAAGAGGTGTGAATTTCATTAATATTCCTACGACATTATTATCTATGGTTGATGCTTCTGTTGGAGGAAAAACAGGTGTCGACTTAGGAAATCTTAAAAATCAGATTGGCGTTATCAACGTACCTCAAATGGTTTTAATTGATACGCAATATTTGGAAACTTTACCACAAAGCGAAATGCGTTCTGGTTTGGCCGAAATGTTAAAACACGGTTTAATATATGATGCGCCATACTGGAGACAATTTTCAGATTTAAAATCTATTGTTTTTGATGAATTGGACCAATTAATTTATCGTTCTGTTGAAATCAAGAATGAAATCGTCATTCAGGATCCAACTGAGAAAAACATTCGTAAAGCTTTAAATTTCGGACATACGTTAGGACATGCCATTGAAGGATATTTTTTAGAAAGTGAAGAGAAAACTACTTTACTTCATGGAGAAGCCATTGCGGTTGGAATGATTTTGGAAAGTTATATCTCACTTCAAAAAGGATTAATTTCTGAAGAAGAATATAGAGAGATTAAAGCAGTGATTAAAGACATTTATGATGATGTGATTTTTGAAGAAAAAGACATCGATCCGATCTTAGAATTGTTAATTCACGACAAAAAAAATGAATACGGTTTAATTCAATTTGCATTGATTGAAGGAATAGGAAAAATAAAAATTAACCAATCCGTTGAAAATAAATTGATTCTAGAAGCGTTTGAGGATTATAAATCTTAAACTTTTTTTAATCAAAAGCGTTGCATTTGGTATATATTATTTTTTACATTTGCCCCATGAAAACAAAGAATCAGCAAAGGCACTTTAGCTCTTACAGAAACAGACTCAATAGTTCTTTATTAAGAATGTTGAACCGTTTCTATAATAGTAAAAGCCCGTTTTGTTTTGATGTTTTCCAATGTACTAAAGCTGAGCATGAAAAACTGCCAATTATATTTGCCAATATTAGAGTTTGAATTTAAGATTAAGTCCCCAAAAACCTAAAATTAAATTACAATTACAATCTCTAAACATTGATAAATAAATGAATACAAAATATTCTGATCTAATAAATCAAACATACTACTTTCCTCAAGAGGAATTTAAACTAAACAAAGACAACCTATTGTTTCACAACATCGATTTGATGAAATTGGTTGAACAATATGGGACACCCTTAAAGTTTACTTATCTGCCTCAGATTTCTGAAAACATCAACAAAGCAAAAGCTTGGTTCAGAAAATCAATGGAAAAGAATAAATACGAAGCAAAATACTATTACTGTTATTGCACAAAAAGCTCTCATTTTGAATATATTATGAATGAAGCTTTCAAGAATAACATTCACATCGAAACTTCATCTGCATTTGACGTGAATATTGTTGAGAATTTATTAGAAAATGGCAAAATCAACAAAAGTACTTATGTAATTTGTAACGGTTTTAAAAGAGATGAATATATTGCTAACATTGCAAGATTAATCAATAACGGACACAAAAACACTATTCCGATTATTGATAATTATGAAGAGTTAGATTTGCTTCAGGCAGAAATTAAAGGAAAATTCAAAATCGGAATCCGTATTGCTGCCGAAGAAGAGCCTAAGTTTGAGTTTTATACTTCTAGATTAGGTATTGGTTACAAAAACATAGTTTCTTTCTATAAAAAACAAATCCAGGAGAACGATAAATTAGAGCTTAAAATGCTTCACTTTTTTATCAATACCGGAATTAACGATACATCATATTACTGGAATGAGCTTGTAAAATGTATTAAAGTATACATTGCTCTTAAGAAAGAGTGCCCTACTCTAGACGGTTTGAACATTGGTGGTGGTTTTCCAATTAAAAACTCACTTGCCTTTGAATATGATTATCAATACATGATTGATGAAATTATCAATCAGATTAAAATTGCTTGTGATGAAGCCGAAGTTGATGTTCCGAATATTTTTACGGAATTTGGATCGTTTACTGTAGGTGAAAGCGGTGGTGCAATCTATCAGATTTTGTATCAAAAACAACAAAATGATAGAGAAAAATGGAATATGATCGACTCATCTTTCATTACCACTTTACCAGATACTTGGGCTATAAACAAACGTTTTATTATGCTGGCAGTAAATCGCTGGAATGATACTTACGAACGGGTTCTGTTAGGAGGTCTGACTTGTGATAGTGACGATTATTACAATTCTGAGCAAAACATGAACGCCATTTATTTGCCTAAATACAACAAAGAGAAACCTTTGTATATTGGATTCTTTAATACTGGCGCTTATCAAGAAACAATTGGAGGATACGGAGGTCTGCACCACTGTTTGATTCCGCAACCTAAACATATTTTAATTGATCGTGATGAAAATGGAATTCTGGCAACAGAAGTGTTCTCAGAACAACAGACTTCAGACGACGTTTTGAAAATTTTAGGATACAAAAAAAAGGTGTAAAAAAAACGGCATATTAAGTAATAATTTTTCTTAAAAAATTCTTAATTTGCATTAAACATCAAAAAGGTTAAAACTTTTTAATTCAAAAAAAAAAAACAAAAAAAATGAAAGGACCAATCAGTCAGTTTATTGAAAAACATTATTTGCATTTTAACTCTGCTTCATTAGTAGATGCTGCAAAAGCTTATGAGCAGCAATTAGCTGATGGTGCTAAAATGCTGGTAAGTATGGCTGGCGCAATGAGTACAGCAGAAATTGGTAAAATTTTTGCCGAAGTAATCAGACAAGACAAAGTGCATATTATTTCATGTACTGGAGCAAATTTAGAAGAAGATATCATGAATTTAGTAGCTCATTCTCACTACGAGAGAGTTCCTAACTATCGCGATTTAACACCAGAAGACGAATGGGCTTTATTAGAAAGAGGATTAAACCGTGTTACAGACACTTGTATCCCTGAGCATGAAGCTTTCCGTCGTTTGCAAAAACATATTTACAAAATTTGGAAAGACGCTGATGACAAAGGTGAGCGTTACTTTCCACATGAATTTATGTATAAAATGTTATTATCTGGCGTTTTAGAAGAATATTATGAAATTGATCTAAAAGATAGCTGGATGTATGCAGCTGCAGAGAAAAACTTGCCGATTATAGTTCCAGGATGGGAAGATAGTACAATGGGGAACATCTTTGCTTCATACGTAATTAAAGGAGAATTAAAAGCATCTACCATGAAGTCTGGAATCGAATACATGACTTTCCTTGCAGATTGGTATTCTAAAAACAGTTCAAACGGAATTGGATTCTTCCAAATCGGTGGTGGTATCGCGGGTGACTTCCCTATTTGTGTAGTACCAATGCTTTACCAAGATATGGAGATGCACGATGTTCCATTTTGGAGTTATTTCTGCCAAATTTCAGATTCAACAACTAGTTATGGTTCTTATTCTGGGGCAGTTCCAAATGAAAAAATCACTTGGGGTAAATTAGACATCAAAACCCCTAAATTTATTATTGAATCGGATGCTACAATTGTTGCGCCGTTAATTTTTGCATACTTATTAGATTTATAAGATAATTTATGAAAAGAGTTATAGTAGACTACGCCAAACTTACCAACGAAATTTTAAACCTTTTGGTTGAAAAATTTCCTGATGGTTATGATGATTCGGATGTTATCCGTTTTAGAAATGCTAAAAACGAATTGGTTGAAGCTGTAGAAGTTCGTACTGAAGATACAATTTATTTAGTAAAAATTAGTACTAAACTTGCTGACAGAATTGAAAACTACGATGAAGATGATGATTTAGATGTTGATGTAGATGCAATTGCACCAGTTAAAGGTATAGATCTTGATGATGATATTAGCAATGACGATGACGAAGATGATGATAATCTTGACAAGCCAGATACTGACGGTGGTGACGATGATGAGGATGACGATGACAAAGCAGATACTGATTATGACGAAGAAGACGAAGACGATGAAGATTAATTCATTTTCTTTTTAATAAACAAAGGAACTCTATCGGGAGTTCCTTTTTTTTATGATGCGCAAGAAATAAACAAAACTAATTTATATTTTTATATTTATAGGATTATTTTTACATTTAAGTCTTGAATAAAAAAATATATGCCTATGACTTCAGAAATTTTACATACCACACTAAAAGAAAATTTTGGTTTCGAAAAGTTCAGACCCAATCAAGAAACCATAATTAATACCATATTATCCGGACAAGACACCTTGGCAATTATGCCTACTGGAGGCGGGAAATCAATATGTTTTCAGCTTCCAGCTTTAATTCTACCAGGAATAACTATTGTCATATCGCCTTTGATTGCTTTAATGAAAGATCAGGTTGATAGTCTAAAAACCAACGGAATTTCTGCTTGCTTTATTAATAGCAGTCAATCTTCTCAAGAGCAGAAATATTATATTGATAATTTAAAAACAAATCATTTTAAGTTAGTTTATATCGCGCCTGAAAGTCTTTCTTATTTAGATATGGCTTTCAATGAATTGAATATTAGTCTCATAGCAATAGATGAAGCACATTGCATTTCGTCTTGGGGTCATGATTTCAGACCGGCTTACACTAATTTAGGTTATTTAAAAAGCCGCTTCCCTTCTACTCCAATTTTAGCATTGACTGCGACAGCAGACAAAGCAACACGAACAGATATATCTAAACAATTAAATCTCCAGAATCCAAAGACATTTATTGCTTCTTTCGATCGCGCAAATTTAAGCTTGGAAGTTCGTCCTGCTTTGGATCGTGTTAAGCAAATAATCGATTTTATCGAAAACAAACCCAATGAATCTGGAATAATTTATTGCTTAAGTCGCAAAACTACAGAAGAACTTGCTGAAAAACTTAAAAAAAACGGAATTGAAGCTAAAGCATATCATGCGGGCTTAGATAATGAAACACGAGCCAAAACTCAGGATCAATTTATTAATGATGATTGTCAGGTAGTTTGTGCTACCATTGCTTTCGGGATGGGAATTGACAAATCAAATGTTCGCTGGGTAATTCATTACAATCTTCCAAAAAATATAGAAGGATATTACCAAGAAATTGGCCGTGCGGGCCGAGATGGTTTGCCAGCTGAAACCGTTTTGTTTGAAAGTTACGCCGATGTAATTCAATTGCAGAAATTCGCATCTGAAGGATTGAACTCTGATATTCAATTGGCAAAATTAGATCGTATGAAACAATATGCCGATGCTGTAAGTTGTCGCAGAAAAATTCTACTTTCTTATTTTGGTGAATTGGTAAAAGAGAATTGCGGAAACTGCGATATTTGCAAAAATCCGCCAACTTTTTTTGATGGGACGATTCTCGCGCAAAAAGCTTTGTCTGCAATTGTACGATTGAAAGAATCTGAGCCTCTAGCGGTAATTGTGGATTTTTTGAGAGGCTCGAGAAATGCCTATATCTATGAAAAAAATTATCAAGAGCTAAAAACGTACGGAATTGGTGCTGATGTTTCTTGGTACGATTGGAATCAATATCTTATCCAGCTTATCAATTTAGGATATTGCGAAATTGCTTTTCACCAGCATAATAAAATTTTGCTTACCCCTTTTGCGAAGAAAGTTTTATTTGAGGGAGAAAAAGTAAAACTGACTACGGTTGTCAAAAAAGTAATTGATAAAAACGAAGCCAAGGAAGCAAAACCAAAAGCTGCTAAAAATTCTCTTTTTGAAACGCTTAGAAAACTACGCTACGAAATTGCTCAAGAAGAAGAAGTTCCTGCTTATGTTATTTTTAGCGATGCTTCATTGAGACAAATGGAAGTTTTAAGACCAATGACTGACGAAGATTTCCTTGCTGTTGAAGGTGTTGGTAAAGCCAAACTTGAAAAATACGGAACTGATTTTATAAATGCTATAATTGAATTTCATCGAAATAAATCGGTTGTAAAAAAAGAGAAAAAAGAGAATACTTATAAAAAAACATTAGAATTATTTCAAACCGGACTTTCAGTAGATGAAATTGCTGGGCAACGAAATTTAGGTGAAACTACAATCATTTCTCATTTGGCTAAATTATACGTTGACGGCAATGATATAGATTTAAGTCAGTTTGTTTCGGAAGATGAAATTATTCAAATTGAAAAAGCTCAGATAGAACTAGAAAATCCAAATGCATTAAGACCTTACTTTGAATATTTTGAAGAAAAAATGTCTTATGATAAAATTCGATTTGGATTGGCTTTTTTGGAAAGAAAACATCAAACGGCATAAAAGCAAAAAAACTGTACTTTTTCAAGTACAGTTTTTTTGTTATAAGTAAATTTTACAAATATCTTTCTTCAAAAACTTTCTGATGATGCTTTTGATGTCCGATCATTACAAAACCTAAAGCGCGAACTGAAATTTGATTGCCAGAAGCTGTACCAATTCTTTTAAGTTGTTCTTCAGATAAACTTTTGTAAAACAATAAAGTGGAATGCCTTAAAGCTGAAAATTCAGTAAGTAGATCTTGAATACTTCTGCTATTTGAATTTGTATTGTCCGCATAATCATTTTCTTCAAAACTTGGCAAAGGCGTTTTGTCGTTTCTCGAAAAACGCAAAGCACGATATGCAAAAATTCTTTCAGTGTCTATTACATGCTGAATAATATCTTTGATTGTCCACTTTCCTTCTGCATAGCGATAATCAAATTTATCCATCGGAATATTTTGAACAAATCGAATAAACTCATGAAGAGAAATTTCTAATTCTTCAATTAAAATACCATCTCCAGCTGCTTTAATGTAAGTTCCAAAATGGCCTGAATATTCATTTTCCAATAATTCTGTTGCTATCATTTCTTTATTTTTTTAAGCTGAATTTCTGCTTGCATTCGTATTTCCGAATAGAGATCTCGTTACGATTTTTTCATAAACTTTAATCAATTCTTCGTTAGGAGTTTGCTCTTTGTTTAGCTCATTTATTCTCAATAAAGCATATTGCTGAATTGTCAATAAAGGTAAAACAATACGCTCTCTTATTTGAATAGAAGCAATACCATCAGGATAATTTTCCATCAATGTTTTGTGATCTGCAATTTTTAACAAAAGACGTTTTGTTTCTGAAAATTCATCGTAAATAATCTGCCAGAATTCACCAAACTCAGGGTCATTTTTCATGTAAGCTGTCAAAGGCAAGAATGATTTTGCTAATGACATCATACTATTTTCAAGCAAAGTTTTGAAAAACAATGAATTGTGATATAAATCGCTTACTTTGTTCCATTGTCCGGATTCTTCAAAATGTTTTAAAGCAGAACCTACTCCAAAAAATCCTGGAACGTTTTGTTTTAATTGGCTCCATGATCCCACAAACGGAATTGCTCTCAAATCAGCAAAATCTAAAGATTCAGATTTACTTCTTTTTGAAGGACGGCTTCCGATGTTTGTTTTCGAGTAGTATTTAAGCGTACTCATTTTCTCTAAATACGGAATAAACTTTGGATGGTTTTTGAAGCTTAAATATTTCTCATAACCTAAATTAGCTAAATCCGTTAAAATTTGAGTTTCATCAGCTGTTAGTTCATTTTTCTCTTTACTAAATACTTGATTTGTAACACCAGCACTCAATAAGTTTTCGATATTGTAGCGACAAGAATCTAAAGTTCCAAAATTAGAGCTAATAGTCTGACCTTGAACTGTAATCTGAATCTCGTTGTTTTCAATTTTTGGACCTAAAGAAGCATAGAATTTATGCGTTTTTCCGCCACCACGAGCAGGAGGTCCACCACGTCCGTCAAAGAAAATGGCTTTAATTCCATATTCTCTAGAAATTTTAGTCAATGAAATTTTAGCTTGATAAATACTCCAGTTTGCCATTAAATAGCCACCATCTTTAGTCCCATCAGAAAATCCAAGCATAATTGTTTGTTTGTTTCCTCTTGATTTCAAATGTTTAGCATATTCTGGATTGGTATACAATTGCTCCATAATAGCATGTGCATTTTGTAAATCATCAACAGATTCAAAAAGCGGAATAATATCAACCGTCGGTTTTTCCCAATTATTCAAACGAATCATTGCAAATGTCTCCATCACATTTAGTGCACTTTCGTTATTACTGATAATGTAACGGTTCGCTCCTTCTTCACCATTATTTTGCTGAATGGTTTTAATGGCTTGAACAGATTCTAATGTATATCTTGTAATTTCATTTTCGAAATCAGTTGGATTTAAATTTCCTTTTACTTTAGAAAGAACATCAATCTTTTGATCTTCCGTCAATTCGAAATAATTTTTAGGAAAAACATCTGAACCAGAATTCAAATAGTAATCTACGACATCTTTGAAAACGACATTATGAATTTTACTATTCTGACGAATATCTAAAGTCGCAAAATGGAATCCGAACAAATTAATTTTTACTAAAAGAGCATCTAATTCATCCAAATATAAGGATTGATGTTTCTCTATAATTATAGTTCGAATTTTGTTTAATTGTGTCAATAATTCTTCTAAAGTAATAAAAATATCACCTTTAGAATAGAATACAGAACGATAAAGTTTATGTTCAAGTTCTGCCACTAAATCGTCTACACCTGAGAAAGTTAGCTTACGTTTTAAATTTCGCATTTCGACATAATAGCACTTCAAAATTGAGGTACGCAAACGATCTGCAACTTTAAGTGTAATATCTGTAGTAACAAAAGGATTTCCGTCACGGTCACCTCCTGGCCAGAAACCCAATTTTACTAATTGATTATGAATCGGATTTCCATTTAAAATATTTTTCTGCAGATAATGTACAATTTCTCCTGCTGTAGCATAAAATACATTTTCTAGGTACCAAATTAAGCTTACTGCTTCATCATAAGGATTTGGTTTTTCTTTCTGAATGAAAGGCGTTTTTCCTAATTGAGCCAGTAATTGTTTAATTTGAAGTAAATCGTTTTGACGAATAGCTTCTGTCAAGTCATTTATAATTCCTAAAACGGGTCCAGGATAAAACTGAGTTGGATGGGCTGTTAAAACCGTACGAACGTTAAAGTTTTCTAGAAACTCTACCAATTCATCATCTTTCTCTTTAGCATCAGATTTCTCCTTAATATCACGAAGAGATCCGCGTCCTTCCATGTTGTTAACTTCAGGAAAAGCCGCATCTTCAATGGCATCAAACAATACAATCTGACGTTCTATATATTGAATAAATCGAAACATAAGATCGATTTTTTCATCTTCAGAAGTATTGTTTAAGAATTTATTAGAAAAGAAATCTACAATCTCTTTTGGTGTTTCTTGTTTTTTAAAGCCCGTTTCGCAAGTCTCTGTAAATAAAGGAAGTAAAACCCCCGTATTATCTATAGAGTCAAAAGGTAATGTTATGAAAACACTATTATAAATGTGGTATTTTGAGAGAACGTCTTGATTAAAACGCTCAATTTTTGGCAACGTATACATAATCGTGTTATAGTTGGTTGGTTAATTAGTCATAAAAAAACCCCAAGAATAAACTTGAGGTTATATTTTAATATAGCATTCAAGAAAAGTTATTACATATTTTTGAAAATAGTATGCATCAAACGCTTCTTATCGTTTATACTTTCCTCTAGTGAAATCATAGTTTCTGTTCTGTAAACACCATCAATATCGTCAATCATAAAGATAACTTCTTTCGCGTGCTTAGTATCTTTTGCTCTAATTTTACAAAAGATATTAAATTTTCCTGTAGTAACAGAAGCTACAGTTACGAATGGAATTTGATTGATTCTCTCTAATACAAATTTAGTTTGAGATGTATTATTAAGAAAAACCCCTACATAAGCAATAAATGAATAACCTAATTTATCGTAATCTAAGGCTAATGAAGATCCCATGATGATACCGGCATCTTCCATCTTTTTAACTCTAACGTGTACTGTACCAGCAGATATCAATAGTTTTTTTGCAATGTCAGTAAACGGAACTCTCGTATTGTCTATTAACATATCTAAAATCTGGTGATCTACTTCATCTAAACGAAATTTACTCATAATTGTTTAATTAATATTACTAATTGCTATTACAAAGTATAAAATTATATATAAAAAACAACAAATTCACATAAAAATTAACTTTTTATTAATCCGTTAACAAATTTAACATTTTTATTTAAATAAAAATTTGCTTTCTGACCCATTTTTGGAAGATTTTGGAAATCGTCCGAATATTCTGCTCCTTTTGCGTCGTATTCGTAATGACCAAAATAATTTTCTAGCTCACCTACTTCTACTATGTAAGCATTAAAATGAATCTTATTTTCGATTAATTCTTCTTTGTATTGTGCGACAAAATTCGTAATAATTTCGATACCATCATAATTTATTTTGACATTTTTATACATAAAATCATAAAAAACCACGTTATTTTGTGAAATATTCAAATATTCAGAAAATCTATTGCTAACTAAATCGTTTTCGGAAATCAGTTTGAAGCTTGTAATTAACGCGAAAAATATGAACTTTCGAGTAACTTCTCGTTCGTAATCATCTGGAAAGTGTCCTGCCTCAAATAATATTGTAGGAACACCTAAAAACTGAAAAGTGTCTCCTATACAATTAATATTGAAGGAGTCATCAAAGCGGCCAACTTGTCCTGGAATATATTTTTGCAGTTCTTCATTTATGCCTGCAATAATATTTATCGCTTTCAATCTGTTATCGTTTACTTCTCTTTCTTCATTATAAGAAGGAGCTAAAAAAGAAACCGTTGCTGGTTTTCCAGTCGTTCCTGCTCCAAAGATTGTTCGCTGGTCGTGAAGATTAAAACAGAAATCAGGTTTAAATTTTTCAAATACTTCGCGAAGAATTTTACTTTCTGGTTGTGTCAGGTCTTGAGAATCACGATTTAAATCTACTTCATTTGCATTTGCTCGTGTGTAAAGTCTCGCTCCATCAGGATTAAGCATCGGAATACAGTAGAAAGTAAAAGTATCTAGCATTTGCTTTGCAAAATCAGTATCATCATTTAATAAATTAATGAAATCAAATAAAGCTTTTGTTGTTGTACTTTCGTTTCCATGCATTTGAGACCATAGATAAGCACGTGTCTTTCCTGTTCCGATTTGGTAACTATATATAGGTTCGCCTAAAACAGATGTACCAATAACCTCTACTTGTCCATTTGTATTTAACTTATCCAAAAGAGTTTTAATATGGTCTAAAGTAAGATATCGACCAGATATTGACTTTTCTTTGTATTGTGTAAAAAGCTGTTCTAAATTCATTGTATTTTGATTAGTTTACAAAAGTAAATATCTTTATTTTTACAATTGTAAACATAAGGAGAATTTAATAATTTAGATTTGTAAACAGTTTTATAAAGTATGTATCCATTTAAGCTTTAACTTGTTTCAATAGAGCTATTTAATCTATTTAGTATTTATAAATATATTAATTTCAGTTAATTATAAAGCTTTATATGAATTTTATATTTAACATAAAACTAAACTCCTATTAAAAATGCAACAACAAGATTGGAGCGTCTTCTCTTTTTGTTTACATTTGTAAATAGAATAATTTAAAACATAAATTCACAATGGTAAACATAGATGATTTTGTAAAAAGACTCGAAACCCTATTAGATTATTATGGTTTAAATGCTTCTACTTTTGCAGATAAAATTGGTGTGCAACGCTCTAGCATGTCGCATCTTTTGTCTGGGAGAAACAAACCAAGTTTAGATTTTGTAATGAAAATTCTAGAGGTTTTCCCTGATGTTGATCTATATTGGATTCTAATCGGAAAAGGAAGTTTTCCTAAAAACAATGATGACAATTTAGAAATTCCAGTGTCTTCTCCTACTCCAATTGCATCCAATGAAAATATAGGTACAGATTTATTTTCTTCCGTCGAAACAAATGAGGAGGAAAAGAAAGAAATAAAAAAAGCATCATCTTTAAAAAATGAAAATATTAATTTTGAAGATGATGAAATTGAAAAAATAGTCTTATTCTATAAAAATGGAACTTTTAAAACCTATTCTTCCTACCACAAAAATTAGCGCATATTCGATTCCTAGTCAAGAAAATTTCCAAATACGCGATTCTCACGCGTTTGAAAAATTCTCATAAAATTATAATTTCACTCCATTTTCAGGAATTTTACCCGAAACCCCTTCGTAATGCTTTTTTAAGATTTCAAAATCGGCTTCATAATTTCCAGTTGGATAAAATGGCTCGCCAAGATTTACTTCTTTTTTACCCCAATCAAAAGCTACGGGAACAATTGGAACATTTGCTTTAAGCGCGATAAAATAAAATCCAGTTTTTATCTCTTTTACTTTTTTTCTAGTTCCTTCTGGAGCAACAGCTAAACGAAAGATTTCTTTTCTATCAAATATTGCAGCAATAGAGTCAACTTTATTTAATCCTCCGGAACGATCTAAAGGTTCTCCTCCAACATTTCTAAAATAATAACCAAACGGAAAACGAAACAATTCCTTCTTTCCTACCCAATTCATCTGCAGTCCAGAGATGCCGCGAGTAAAAAGTCCGATGTAAAAATCATGATTGCTCGTATGAGGCATCACCATGAGTACACATTTTTTAATTTCTGCATTTTCGATTCCTACTATTTTCCAGCCCATTAGCTTAAAAAAGATGAATTTATATAATAGTTTTTTCATTAAAGATTTAATATTTCGTGCAAAATAAAAGATTTAATGGTAAATTTGAGTAAAAGCATAAAAAATGATTCGAAAATTTTTCAGTTACTTAATTCCTATAAAAATATTTAAGAAAAAATCAACCCGAAGTAAAATGATCGAAGTTACTTGGGCAAATGGAGAATTAGTATTGGACACTGAAAACACCAATTATTCATACGGAAGTCTGCAGCGTATATTAAGGTACGGACTTCGAAATATTGGTTACGATAAAATTCTAGAAATGGAACACATCTTATTATTAGGTGTAGCTGGCGGAAGCGTAGTTAAAACATTAGTAAATGAGATAGAATACAAAGAAAAAATAACGGGTGTAGAAATAGATCCTGATATGATTGAGATTGCAAATCAGTATTTTAATCTTAATCAAATTAAACAGTTGAAAGTTGTTATTGATGATGCATTTGAATTTGTTTTGAAAACAAAAGAGAAATACGATCTCATAATAATTGATATTTTTGAAGATACACACATGCCTAACTTTTTGTTTGAGAAGTTTTTTGTAGATAGAATCTGCACGATTTTAAAAGATGATGGCTTTGTTTTATTCAACACAATGATATTAGACGAAGCACATAATGTTCGCAATAGAAAATATGTGACAGAAGTAAATCCGAAATTCTTTCAAACCAAAATGCTGCCCCGAATCGAAGTACATAATGAATTAATAATTATAAATAAAGTTGCCTAGTTTTATGAAGCCCCTAACCTCAATCTTAAATGCCCAGCCACCTACTAAAGTTATTGATGCCTCAATTAATATTTCAGAATACACACCGTTAAATTTATCGGTTTCTAATGAGGAATTAGTAAGTCAGAAATTGGATACCTCAGAAGATTTTGAAAAATACATTTCAAAATTTTTAAAAGAAAACAACGCTAAAGTTGCATTTGGCGGTTATATAGAAGGAAGATTTTTATATCAAAGAAGCCCTATTTTTTTAGATGTATCCAAACCAGAACGTAATATTCACATCGGATTAGATTTATGGGCCGAAGCTGGAACAGCTGTACTTGCCGCCCTTGACGGAATTGTTCATAGTTTTAAAAACAACATCGGTCTAGGCGACTATGGACCGACTATTATATTGGAGCATGAAGTAGAAAATGAGAAATTTTATACTTTATACGGACATTTATCGTTAGAAAGTATAGAAAATTTAAATATCGGAGACCAATTTAAGAAAGGCGAAAAGATTGCGACTTTAGGAAATGCCTCAGTAAATGGAGATTACGCACCTCATGTACATTTTCAGATTATCCATAATATTGGCGATTATTGGGGAGATTATCCAGGAGTCTGCAATACAAATGACCTAAATTTTTATATCGAAAATTGTCCCGATCCTAACTTATTATTAAAAATTACTTAAATAGTTATGAAGAAAGCAGGATTGATTATATGTTTGTTATTGTTAATTGGATGTAAATCGAAAACAGTAAGTAGAAATACAGAAGATTTAAAAATTAAAAAAGTTTCTGGAGAAGAAGTAAATGCAAATCAGCAGCGAAAAGCGTATGATTTAGGAAAGAGAGTTTTAGAAACTTGTAACACTTCAAAATTTAAACCATTTAATGAAACTGAAGTAACTAAATCGGTTATGGAAAACACTACAGAAGAGCGTTTGACAAAGACCTGCCAAAGATTTAGACAATATTACGGAAGTTTTATAGATTTAAAATTAGATGGAGTTTACAAAACCAAACATGAAGTTATTTACCGCTATCATGCATTGTACACTAAAAAAGTGGCCAATAAAGAATTACGCATTTTTGTAAATGAAGACAATCTTATTTCTGCCATAAAATCTATGGATTGGGATGAGAAATTTGATGCCAAATTAGCCGAACAATAAATACCATATATATGAATTTTAAACTGCCACTACTCCTATTATTTTTTATTTCAACTTTTGCTTCAGCACAGCAAACTATAAGTGTAAAAGGTTCAGCTCCTTATCCAGCGACGCAAGAATACACTTTTATCTGCGAAAAATATGCTTACTCTGGCGAAATTAATGTGCAAATAGCTAAAACGGAAAAAGGAGGCATTTTGAAATTAACTGTTTCAACAGGAAGTGACAAAGCAAGAATTGCTGGCGGTGTTTATGTCGATTTGACAAATGCAGATGTTATTGCATGTACAGACAAGAATGTAAAAGAATCTGCAGACGGGAAAACAACTGCATATTATTATTTTACACCTGCTGAATGGCTAAAACTTAAAAAGACAGATATTTATGCGATAAGGTTTATAATTGCTGGAGGCCCAGATATTTCAGGTAATCTAACTGGACATTTTACAGCTTACAGTAAAGTGAAGTATTTCTCAACAGCATTTGATAAAACTAAAAAAACATTTGATACAGCTAAAGAAATTAGTGTCTTGTAATGATTTTTTTATTTAATAAACCTTATATTTAACATAAATATATTTTTATGAATGCAAATGAGGCTTTAATTGTCAAATTCTATACTGCTTTCGCGAATGCAGATGCTAAAACCATGAGTGAATGCTATCATCCGAAAGTTCATTTTATAGATCCAGCTTTTGGATTGTTAAAAGAAGAGCAGGTTTCTAAAATGTGGGAAATGTTGCTTCTAAAAAGTAAAGGCAATTTAAAAATTGAATTTTCAAATGTAAATGCCGATGATTCGACTGGTTCAGCAAATTGGATCGCTACATATAATTTTAGCAAAACAAATAGAAAAGTTGTAAATAAAATCTCTGCGCAATTTATTTTTCAGGACGGATTAATTATCAAGCACACTGATAGTTTTGATGTCTGGAAATGGTCTAAACAAGCTTTTGGTATTACTGGTTATTTACTGGGCTGGACAGGATTTTTTCAGAAGAAAGTTCAATCGCAGGCCTTATCAGCACTAAAGCAATTTCAGAATGCCAAATAAAATAATACGTTACAGCTAGAATATCACTATTTGCTTTACGCCCGATTCTAATTTTTTTGTTACTTAATTTTACTAAAAGTGTAAATTTTAGATGCTAATGAAAGAAATCGTACACAAAAAATTAAATGAACTACAGGCAACTGCAATTTGCGGAAACGACATTAGCTCTTCTTGCTTATATGTTTCAGCGCTAACCATTTTATACGCAGGTCAATATGCTTGGATTTCACTTCTAATTGTTGCTGTTGTATTATTTCTTTTCCGAAAAATTTATGCTGAAGTTGTTGGAGCAATTCCTTTAAATGGCGGTGCTTACAATGTTTTATTAAATACTTCGACAAAACGTCTAGCTTCTTTAGCGGCGACTTTAACGGTTTTATCCTACATGGCAACCGCTGTGATTTCTGCTTCTGAAGGAATGCATTACCTGCACGGAATCTTTGAAGGTCTAAATGTAACCATTGCAACAGTAGTCGTTTTAATTCTATTTACTGGATTAGCCATTTTAGGAATTGGAGAATCGGCATTTGTGGCTGTCATTATTTTTATTACACATATTGGCACGTTGGCTTTGCTGGTTTTAGCATCAATTTGGTTTGTCCTAACTCACGGGTTAGATACTTTTCACATCAATTGGCAAACACCAATTTCGTCGGGAAATATAAAAACAGCTCTTTTTCTTGGCTTTTCGGCAGCAATGCTTGGAATTTCAGGTTTCGAAAGTTCTGCCAATTTTGTGGAAGAACAAGAGCATGTTGTTTTTCCTAAAACACTTCGAAACATGTGGGGAATTGTAAGTTTCTTCAATCCTGTAATTGCTATTTTGTTAATCAGCGTTATTCCGCTTACGGAGGTCCGCGAAAACAAAGAATCTCTTTTAGCACATTTGGGAGAAACAACAGGTGGATCTTGGTTAGCATGGCTTATCTCTATAGATGCTGTTATGGTACTTTGTGGAGCCGTTTTAACCTCATTTGTAGGTGTTTCGGGACTTTTAAACCGAATGACATTAGACCGAATCCTTCCTAATTATTTTCTAAAACAAAACAAAAGAGGGTCTCATTATAGAATTGTTTTAAGTTTTCTAATTCTTTGCATTTCTGTTCTTTTTGCGACAAACGGACATTTAGAATCTCTTGCTGGAGTTTATACTTTTTCATTTTTAGCTGTTATGGCTCTTTTCGGAATTGGAAATCTGCTTTTAAAATACAAACGCAGAAAATTGCCAAGACCAGAACGTGCACGAGGCATTGCAGTCGTAACCGCTGTAGCTTTTGTAATTGCTGCTTTTTTTGGAAATATGCTCCTCAACATCAATTCGTTTTACACCTTTTTGCAATATATGATTCCAGCCTTACTCTTTATTGGAATTATGCTCAATCGCGTTACTTTAATACGTCTATTAATAGAAGCTCTCGAATATTTCTATCAACCATTGCGTAAAATGGTTATCCTTAGTAATCGTTATCTTGAAAAACTAAGTTCGAAAATTAACTCTCAAGAGTTTGTTTTCTTTACAAAAGGAGATGACATTACGATCTTGAATAAAGTCTTACAATACGTGGAAGATAACGAAACTACAAAGAAATTAAAGATTGTTCATGTCAAAAAAGATCCTGTAGATAACGAAGCTCTCAAAAAGGATCTAGAAGTTTTAGATCGTGCTTACGACGGACTAGATATAGAATACATCGAAATTGAAGGCGTATTTGGTCCAGAAATAATCGACGAGCTTTCTGAAAAATGGAAAATCCCAAAAAACTTCATGTTTATCGGATCTCCAGGAAACAAATTCTCTTACCGTGTGGCCGATCTTGGTGGTGTTCGATTGATAATGTAGTTGTTGGGTTTGCTTTTTTGCGCCTTCAATAAGCACAAATGTTATCAATTAAAAATTATAAAAATTTCAGCAATCTCTGCGTTTAAAAGAATAGCCACACATTACAAAGATTAAAATAATTGTAATCTGTGGCTAAAAAATATTTAGTTATTTGTAGTTATAAAATCTAAGATTTAAACCAGCTCTCAACCAATTCATCTTCAAACGAAGTGGCATCTTGATGAATAAACTCGTTACGCATTTTATCATAAGAATAATCCAAAGCCCAAGTTTTATGATTTGCTGCCAACTCTTTTATACTCTTACAAACAAAAGCAATTTCAGCATCAGTAGTCGTTGGGTGAATTGACATTCTAATCCATCCCGGTTTTTTGATTAAATCACCAATTGTAATTTCATTAACCAGCTTATTAGAAGTTTCTTGATCAACATGTAATAAATAATGACCATAAGTTCCCGCACAGCTACATCCACCTCTAGTCTGAATTCCGAAACGATCATTCAAAATTTTAACGCCTAAATTGAAATGAAGATCATCAATAAAGAACGAAATGACACCAAGACGTTCTTTGTGTTGTCCAGCCAAAATTTTAATATTTTCAACCGATTCTAATTGAGAAAAAACATAATCAACAATTTCGTGCTCACGCTCCATAATGTTTTCAATCCCCATTTCTTCTTTCAATTCAATGGCAAGCGCAATTTTAATAACTTGTAAAAATCCTGGTGTTCCACCATCTTCACGATCTTCAATATTATCAATATATTTATGCTCTCCCCAAGGATTTGTCCAACTTACTGTTCCTCCACCAGGGCAATCAGGAATCATATTATTGTATAATTTTTTATTGAAAATTAAAACCCCAGAAGTTCCTGGCCCACCCAAAAATTTATGAGGCGACATAAATACAGCGTCCAAATAAGCTTCTGGATCAGCTGGATGCATATCAATTTCTACATACGGTCCAGAACAAGCAAAATCAACAAAACATACACCATTGTAATGATGCATCAATTTTGCTGCTTCGTGAAAAGGAGTTCTTAATCCCGTAACATTTGAACATGCAGTAATAGAAGCAATTTTTATCGTTCTATCTTTATATTTTTCTAATAAAACTTCAAGATTCTCTAAATTGAAAAGCCCTTTTTCGCAAGAAGGAATAATCTCTACATCTGCAATAGTTTCCAGCCAAGAAGTTTGATTCGAATGATGTTCCATGTGCGAAATAAAAACAATAGGTTTTTTTTCTTCCGGAATATTCGTGAAACTTTTCAAATTTTCTGGAATTTTCAAACCTAAAATACGCTGGAATTTATTGATAACTCCTGTCATTCCAGTTCCATCAGTAATTAAAACATCATCATTACTTGCATTCGCATGACGTTTAATAATATGTCTTGCATGATGATACGCTTTTGTCATAGCAGTACCCGACACAGTAGTTTCTGTATGTGTGTTGGCCACAAATGGTCCAAACTCATTTAAAAGTTTTTCTTCTATAGGGCGGTACAATCTTCCGCTGGCAGTCCAGTCAGTATAAATGATTGATTTTCTGCCATAAGGTGACGTAAATTCTTGATTTATTCCGACAATGTTTTGTCTAAATTCCTGAAAATAAGTTTCTAGAGTGATGGTACTATTTTTGCTATTCATTAGTTGTGCCTTGTGTTTGACTGCAAATATATCGCTTTTTTATAATATTGCGAATTTATCAATAGTAAACTTCAAACATTACATTCCTGTCGGGTATCTTTAGTTAAAAGATCTTTTTTTTAATAAATTATCATAATATCCTATCGAATTAATAGGCATTAAACTAATAGAAAGTATTATTTATGGGAAATTTATCAGTAGCTACCTTTGGTGGCGGTTGTTTTTGGTGTATCGAAGCTGTAATTCAGCGTTTAAAAGGTGTAGAATCAATAAAATCAGGTTATTCAGATGGCTTTATAAAAAATCCAGCGTATCGCGAAGTTTGTACTGGCAGAACTGGACATGCAGAAGTTATTCAAGTTACCTTTAATCCTGACATAATTTCATATCATGACTTAATTTTTATTTTTATGACAAGTCATGATCCAACAACTTTGAATCGTCAAGGTGGCGACAGTGGAACGCAATACCGCTCGATCATTTTATATCATAATGATGAGCAGAAAGAAATAGCAGAAAAAGTATTCGAAGAAGTACAGCCTGCTTATGCTGATCCAATTGTTACACAATTGAAGCCTTTTGAAGTTTTTTACGAAGCCGAAGATTATCATCAAAATTATTACAATGAAAATCAAGAAGCTGGATATTGCCAAGTGGTCATTGATCCAAAAATTCAAAAACTTAAAAAAATGTATGCTGATAAATTAATTGGCTAATTTTTAAGTTAAGCCATAGATTATATTGATTGAAACATTTTAGTTAAAAAGAAAATCTTTTAAAATCCTTTAATCTGTGGCAATAAAAGTAAAGAAATAAAAAATGAAAAATCTCAAAATAAATAATCGATTTACTGCCGAACTGCCAGCAGATCCAGACTTGACAAACGAAATTCGTCAAGTAAAAAACACGCTGTTTTCTTATGTAAATCCGACAAAACCTTCAAATCCAGAATTAATTCATGCATCTGAAGAAGTTGCTGCATTAGTTGGAATTTCTAAGGATGAAATCCAATCAGAAGAATTTTTAAATGCTTTCTCTGGAAAAGATATCCTTCCTGGCACGCAGCCGTATGCCATGTGTTATGCCGGACATCAATTTGGAAATTGGGCGGGACAATTGGGAGACGGACGTGCGATTAATTTAACTGAAATTGAAAACAACAATCAATTTTACACACTTCAATTAAAAGGTGCTGGAAAAACGCCTTATTCTAGAACTGCAGATGGTTTAGCCGTTTTACGTTCGTCTATAAGAGAATATTTATGCGCCGAAGCGATGCATTATTTAGGAGTTCCCACTACTCGATCACTTTCTCTGATTCTTTCAGGCGATCAGGTTTTAAGAGATATTTTGTACAATGGAAATCCTGCTTATGAAAAAGGTGCTGTGGTCTGCCGTGTGGCGCCGTCATTTATTCGTTTTGGAAGTTTTGAAATGCTGACTGCTCGAAATGAGCTCAAAAATTTAAAAGAATTTGTAGAATTTACAATCAAACATTATTTTCCAGAAATTACCGGCGAGCCTAAAGAACAATATTTACAATTCTTTAAAAAAGTGGCAGATACAACTCGAGAAATGATTCTGCACTGGCAGCGTGTCGGATTTGTTCATGGCGTAATGAATACCGATAATATGTCGATTCATGGAATTACGATTGATTACGGTCCGTACGGATGGTTAGAAAACTACGATCCAAATTGGACTCCAAATACTACAGACAGCCAAAATAGAAGATATCGTTTCGGAAATCAGCCTCAAGTTGCCCAGTGGAATTTATACCAATTAGCAAATGCTCTTTATCCTTTAATTAATGAAGCTGAGCCTTTAGAAAAAATATTAGATTCATTTATTAATGATTACGAAGAGGATTATAAAAATATGTTTTTAAGTAAATTAGGGCTTTTTACTTCAAGTGAAACTGATGATAAAATTATTCAAGGAATTGAAGAAATTTTACAATTATCAGAAACTGATATGACTATCTTTTTCAGAAACCTAAGCCAGATTAAAAAGAATGATTCTGTAGAACAGGCATTTGAAAAAATTGAATATGCATTCTATTTACCAGAAGAAATAAAAGGCGAAATTCTAGATGCATGGCAAAAATGGTTTTCTGTTTATATTAGAAGATTAAATGTAGAAACACTTTCTGACGAAGAACGTACTGTGAAAATGAATCTCATAAATCCTAAATATGTATTGCGAAATTATATGGCACAACTGGCTATTGATGAGGCAGACAAAGGCGATTATTCTTTAGTTGATGAATTATTCCAACTATTAAAAAATCCGTATAATGAACAACCAGAATCTGAAAAATGGTTTGCAAAACGCCCAGACTGGGCTAGATCTAAAGTAGGCTGTTCGATGCTTTCTTGTAGTTCTTAAATTGTTTTGCCACAGATTAATTAATTAAATCATTTAATCTGTGGCAAAAAATTATCTCGAAGTTATATAATCTACAATCATTGTGGCATGTACTCTTGAGTTTTCTATAAACCATTTATGCGTCTGCATTCCACCGCAGACAACACCTGCAAGAAATAATCCGTCAACATTAGTTTCCATCGTTTCAGGATTATATACAGGAATTTTTAATTCATCATTTGAAAGTTGGATTCCCATTCTTTCCAGAAAGCTCAAATCTGGTTTATAGCCCGTTAAGGCCAGAACAAAATCGTTTTCAATTGTAATTCTGCCGTTTGGAGTTTCAATTTCAACTTCATTTTCTCTAATTTCTGTAATATTAGATTCAAAATAAGCTTTTATACTTCCTTCCGCGATACGATTTTCTATATCTGGCTTTACCCAATATTTTACTCGATTATTGATTTCGTTTTTACGAATAACCATTGTGACATCAGCACCTTTTCGCCAGCATTCCAAAGCTGCATCAACTGACGAATTATTAGCTCCAACAACCAAAACTTTTCTAAAAGCATACTCGTGCGCTTCTTTATAATAATGACGAACTTTTGGCAGATTTTCTCCAGGAATATTCATCTCTATCGGAATATCATAAAAACCTGTAGCGATCACCACATTTTTAGCTTGGTAATTTTGTTTATCGGTATTAATTTTAAAAATCCCATTGCTTTCTTTTTGAACTTCATTTACTTTTTCAAATAAATTAATGTTGAATTTAAAATAACGATGAATGTTTCTGTAATATTCTAAAGCTTCCTGACGTCCCGGTTTTGGTGCAAGACAATTAAAAGGAATTTCGCCAATTTCTAATCTTTCTGCAGTAGAAAAAAAAGTCATGTAAAGCGGATAATTGAAAATACTATTTACAATTGCACCCTTTTCTATAATTAAATATTTTAGTTTTTTCTTTTCGGCTTCAATTGCGCAGGCAAGACCAATTGGCCCACCTCCTACTATAATAAGGTCATATATGGATTCTATCATTTTTATTTTTGCCAGTCTTTAAAAGGATTTTTGCTTAAGTAAGCATTGTAATATCTTTCGTCGTTTGTTACTTCTTCACCCAGCCATTCAGGTTTTTCAAAAGTTTCATTTTCAGAGTTTAACTCGATTTCAGCCATTACCAAACCCTCATTTTCTCCATAAAATTCATCTACTTCAAAAATATGATCTCCAGATTTTATTTCGTAACGTGTTTTTTCAATTTTGCCCTTTTCGCATAATTTCAACAGTTCTTGTGCTTCATCTAACGGAATCTCATTTTCCCATTCAAAACGAGACATACCTCCGCTATTGCTTATTCCTTTTATGGTTATAAAGCCTTTATGCCCTTTAATTCTAATCCGAACTGTACGCTCGGGAGCAGAACTCAAATAACCTTGAGCAATATTATTCTGAGTAAAAGCTTGACTCTTGAAATCATTGGATTTTACAAGAAACTTTCTTTCTATTTCGACCATTTTAACTGTAGATTATTTTTTATGCAAGTTACTCATTTTAATCAAGTCTTTGAATGTATAAAAGTCAAAAAACAAGTCAGTTTGTTTTTCTTCACTTTAAATATGCAATATTAAAATAACTGATTATTAATGCGTTATGATTATTATTTTAATTAAATTTGATAGAATCTTAATCCGAAATATATGTCTAAAAAAGCACTTTACTTGTTAGGCATTGCAATAACCATCATTTTGGGTACTTTTTTATATCTGAAATTTTGCTGCAACTGCTGTGAAAAAACAACAACGGACATTACTCCAAAAACAGTTCCTCCTACTGCCGCAGAGCCAAATTTTGTTCCGTTTGTATTAAATGGTCCTGGACTTAATTATCAGACAAATGATAATTTAAAGTTCCTTAAAAATAGTGCAAAGCTTATTATGCCTGTGAGTGACTCGGTCACAACTGGCATTGATAACTTAAAGAAATTCTTAGAAGCAAATCCGAAACAGAAAATTACAATAACTGGTTACGCAACTTCGGACGAAACCAATTCTACTACTTTTGAAAATCTTGGTTTGGCAAGGGCCAATGATGTTAAGAATTATTTTGTTTCTGAAGGACTGTCAGAAAATCAGTTTTCTACTAAAGGAACCATTTTAGATAAATGGAAAATGAGCGGTGATACGCTCTTAGGGCCTGCGGAATACTTATTTGAAACGATAGATTCTGTTGCAACATCAAATGATGAGTGGAGTGTACTAAAGGAAAAAATAAATGCTGATCCGTTAATTCTACATTTTAATACAAATAAATCTAGCCAGAAATTAAGCGATGTTGAAAAGCAAAAAGTTACTGACATCGTCAAATACGCCAAGAATGTAAAAGATGCGGTTATTGTAGTTGTTGGGCATTCTGATAACGTTGGAAATCGCGATTCAAACATTATTTTAGGACAAAAAAGAGCCGATTTTTCTAAAGATTATCTCTCTAAAAACGGAATCGATAATGCGAAAATTGAAACACAATCTAAAGGTCCGGATGAGCCTATTGGCAATAATACTACTGCAGAAGGAAAAGCTTCAAATAGAAGAACTGTAATTACCATTAAATAACATAAAAATATATGATCATGAATATACCTTGTATCTTAATACCTATTCTAATAGGTTTAATTTGTGGAATCTTAGGTTATTTACTAGGAAAAATGAATTCGAAAAACGATGATTCGCTTTCAGCATCACTTCAAGCTGATTTAGATGCCTGTAAGGCGAATACACGAAATTTAAATGCAAAAATATCTACACTAGAAGCAGATTTGGCAGCAAAAGCCAAAGCTTCGGTACAATCTTTTGCTACTGGTCCTGCAGTCATCGCTTTTGATGCTGGTTTGGCGGCAAATATATTAGGAAAGAAAATTAAAGAAAATGATTTAAAAATTGTAGAAGGAATTGGCCCTAAAATAGAAGCTCTTTTCAATGCTGCAGGAGTCAAAACCTGGTACGAGCTTTCACAAACTTCTACCGAAAAAATGCAATCTATTCTAGATGCAGGAGGAGAAAACTACGCCATGCATAATCCAAGCACATGGGCTAAACAAGCACTCTGGGCTTATCAAGGCAAATGGCAGGATTTAAAAGAATGGCAAGATAATCTTTTAGGAGGAAAAGAGTAAAAAATAGGTTCAAAGGTACATAGTTGCAAAGGTTCACAGATTTTACCTTTGTCACTCTGTACCTTTGAAACTTTCCCAATTTTTAGAAAAATTATACCAAAGTTGGCCATTTTTCACTTCAAGCGGACAATCTATATTATTAGTATATAAAGCTCCTGTTCCTAAACCTTGTGGCATATCTGATTTTAAAGTAAAGGTCCATTGCGCAATGGCATTCAATCCGATATTACTTTCTAATGCCGAAGTAATCCACCAACCTATATTATACTTTTCTGCAAGGGTAATCCATTCTTGTGTGCCACGAAAACCGCCGACAAAGCTTGGTTTTAAAATAATATATTGAGGTTGGATTTCTTGGAGCAATTTTTCTTTTTCTTCAAATAAAAACACTCCAATAAGCTCTTCGTCTAAAGCAATTGAAAATGGAGTTTGTTTGCACAATTCTGCCATTTTTTCAATTTGACCTTTTTTAATTGGCTGCTCTATACTATGGAGTTGAAATTGATGTAATTGATTCAATTTATTTAAAGCTTCTATTGAAGAAAAAGCACCATTAGCATCTACTCTGATTTCTATTTCTTCTGGAGAAAAATGAGTCCTTATGAATTGCAATAATTCTAGTTCTTTATTAAAATCAATAGCGCCAATTTTAAGTTTTATACAGTTAAAACCGTCGGCCAATTTCTCTTCTATTTGCTGTTTCATAAAAGCAGCTTCGCCCATCCAAACTAATCCGTTTATAGGAATTGAAGCAGTGTTTTTTGTAAAATCTGAAGGGAATAAAATAAATGGATTTTCGCTTTTAAGAGACAAAAAAGCCATTTCTAAGCCAAATTGAATAGAAGGAAATTCTAATAAGGAATTCCAAAGTTCGGTTTCTCCTAAATGAATATTATCGCAAGTCCATTTTAGTTTTTCTTCATAGTCCTCACGGTCATCTGCACTTAAGCCACGAAGTATACCGCACTCTCCTATTCCTTTTTTGCCATTTTCTTCCAGAATTATAAACCAAGTTTCTTTCTCGGTCATAATTCCTCTTGAAGTTCCTGACGGACGTTTAAACTCTAATAAATATTTTTGATAAGATGCTTTCATTTTTTTTTAAGATGCTGAGTTGCTAAGATACTGAGCTGCTAAGCTTAAAAACAGACTTTAAGAAGCATCTAAACCACTTAGTGTTTTAAAAGCTTAATTATATAATTTTAAGATTTTTTCAAAATCCTTGGTCGGAAGTCCTGCTTTTTCAAATGCTGCAAAGTCTAATTTTGTTTTGGCAATCCAGCTTAAGCTATCTGTTACATTTTGTGTTTGGTATTTTTTGTAAATCGCTTTAGCGGCACTATAATCGTCGCTTACTAAATAAGTATGTGCTAGATTTAATTTCACTAATAATTCAGTATCATCCAATTTTTCACCTTCTAAAAGAACTTTTAATGCTTTCGCATATTGTTTGGTCAAAATATAGCAATAGCCTAAAGAACTGTAATCTAATGCAGTTGCTTTGCCTTCGCTAACAATTGTGTTTAACTTTGGAATTGCCTCATTGTATTTTTGAGCTTTAATTAAAGAAGCGACTTGCGTTCTCAAATCGTTGAATACATTTTTAGAAATATCGGCATCTTTGTAACAGCTGTTTCCAAAATCTTTGTACACTTTTGTCTTTTCTACGGCTAATAATTTTTGAAACTCGTCGTAACGATATTGCTTCATAATTTTATTTAAAATGCAAACACAGAAATCATCCGAATTGGCCATTTTTTGTGCCATTGTAGAAGTTTTGCACAAACTTATAATTTCATTTTTATTGTCTTGATTCCAACCACGGCTTAATTTAACATCAACCCAAGGCACCACTTCTATAACAACTTTCTGACTCAAAATCCAATTTTTGCTTTCAAGGCCAAACCAAATAGTGCTAATATCTTCTTTTAAACATGATGATTTGTTCACAGATAGACGTTTGGCATCTTTGCTTACAGGTTCTGCCTGAGAATAGCAGGCATTGTCAATTCTACCGTCTGAAATATATTTTTTAGCATTTTCATTAGATGTAAAAATCGAATAAGTACATTTATCATCTCCTGAAATTTTTGACATCAGGAAAACCGCACCAGCTGAACCCTGACTTATTCCTGTTGGATCTGGAATTGCTTTTAACACAGAGACCAAACTATTGGCCATCTCTTGATTCTTGTCTAAAAGTGTTATTCTGTATACAATTTCTGTAGTCCCAACCGGTAAATCTTCTGTTGGTATAGAAACTCTATCACGTGCCGGAACCATAATTTCTTTGGTTGTAGCTCGTTCTTTATCCCAATAACCGTCTTTTTGTGCAAACGCATTACTGGAAATTGCGATAAATAGTAAGAATAGGATTTGTTTGAAAGTTGTATTTTGTGATGATGCTTTAATTGCCACAGATTTCACAGATTAAAATGATTTTTATT
This sequence comes from Flavobacterium humidisoli, assembly GCF_023272795.1. Taxonomy (NCBI): domain Bacteria; kingdom Pseudomonadati; phylum Bacteroidota; class Flavobacteriia; order Flavobacteriales; family Flavobacteriaceae; genus Flavobacterium; species Flavobacterium humidisoli. Next base: position 4,100,279 of record NZ_CP096829.1, read on the forward strand.
TTAAAAACTTCACTATATAAATAGCACATATTGTGCCAAATAACTTTCTTAAGGAAATGATGAGTGCCCTTATGCGGATTACTTCATTCGTGTTTTTTATTTAAAGTTCAATGAACTCTTTCTAAGACTATATCTTTTTAAAACAGTTTTCTTTGCCTTAAAAAGATATAGTTAAAAGATGAGATAAATTATAATTCAATAGAATCTCCGATTGGTAAAAGCATTAAATCTTTTCCTTTATCGAAAAATTTGCGGATTGCTTCTTCATGATTGATTTCTATATAGCCAAAAGTGTCAAAGTGATACCCTAAAACTTTGTCACATTCTACAAAATCTGAAGCGATAATAGCATCTTCTACATCCATTGTAAAGTTGTCTCCAATTGGAAGAATTACTAAATCTAATTTTGTACGAAGCGGAATCAATTTCATATCGTAAGTCAAAGCAGTGTCTCCAGCGATATAGATATTTTTATGTTCTCCTTCGATTACAAAACCTCCAGGATTTCCTCCGTATGTACCATCAGAAAAACTGCTTGAGTGAATTGCGTTTACATATTTTACCTTTCCGAAATCAAATTTCCAACTTCCACCGTGATTCATTGGGTGCGAATTGAATCCTTTTTTCGCATAATGACTTGCAATTTCTGCATTAGAAACAATAACCGCATTGGTATTTTTTGCAATCGCCTCAACGTCTAAAACGTGATCTGAGTGTGCATGCGTCAATAAGATATAATCGGCTTTTATTGTACTAAGATTGATTGATGCTGCTTGTGGATTTCCAGTAATAAATGGATCCACTATGATATGTTTCCCTCCTACTTCAATTCCTAATGAAGCATGTCCGTAGTATGTAATTTTCATTTTGTTACTTTTTATAGTTAAACGTTTTTTTATCTACCTCCTAAAAAGAGGTTTACAATAATGTCTGAAATCAAAGAAATCATACATACTGTAAGTAATATAGAAAGCAAGAATGTGCTTAATGCAAGTTTCTTCAATTCTGGATCTAATAATTTTGGATCTTGATTTTTGTAAACCGTGATTAAATGTTTTGTCAACGGAATATAAGCCAATAAAAACAAGTATTGGTCGAAGTTGTAATCGCTTAAAATAGCAAATACAACTACTAACACCATTGCAGTGATTATTAGAAAAAAGTGATAGTTTTTAGCTCTTTTCGCTCCTATTTGCACCACAATTGTATTTTTGCCCGATTTTTTATCTGATTCCTGATCGCGCATATTGTTTAGATTTAGAACCCCAACACTCAATAATCCGATTGCAACGGCTGGAAGAATCAAGAGCGGATCAACTTCTTTTGCGTATAAAAAGTTCACTCCTAACGTACTCACTAATCCGAAGAAAATGAAAACGAATAAATCTCCAAATCCTCTATAACCATAAGCAGAATTACCAACGGTATAACGAATAGCAGAAACAATAGCCGCGATACCTAATAATAGAAAAAAGATTGAATATCCGAAATTGTCTTTTCCGAAAGCAAAATAAATTAATACGATTGCAGACAATAACGTTAAAAGGGAAGTAATAATAATGGCTTTTTTCATTGCCTGAGGCGAAATAATACCACTCTGAATAGCGCGTTGTGGCCCTACTCGATCAGCATTATCAGTTCCTTTTACTCCATCGCCATAATCGTTTGCAAAATTGGATAAAACCTGTAATCCTAACGTTGTCAATAGAGCAAAACCAAAAACTTTCCAGCTGAATACTTCTGTTGGAGTGTTAATCGTTTCTGTTGGATTTGACAATGCATAAATACTTCCAACTATAATTCCGGAAACTGATAAAGGTAATGTGCGCAATCTAGCGGCTTCAATCCAATGTTTCATTTATTCTTTTAGTTTTAGTTTTATTTTGTTTCAAGTTTGAAGTTTCAAGTTATCCACAGAACGTGTAACCTGAAACTTGAAACCTTAAACTATTTATTAATTTATGGTAACCACTTATTTTCACCGAAGTTTGGTTTTCTTTTCTCTAAGAAAGCGTTTCTTCCTTCTTTTGCTTCTTCGGTCATGTAAGCTAAACGAGTTGCTTCTCCTGCAAAAACCTGTTGTCCAACCATTCCGTCGTCTGTCAAGTTCATTGCAAATTTTAGCATTTTTATAGATGTTGGTGATTTTTGAAGAATTTCCTGCGCCCACTCATAAGCAGTAGCTTCTAACTCGTCATGTGGAATTACAGCATTTACCATACCCATTTCAAAAGCTTCTTGAGCAGAATAATTTCTACCTAAAAAGAAAATTTCACGAGCTTTTTTCTGACCTACCATTTTAGCTAAATATGCCGATCCGTAACCACCGTCAAAACTTGTCACGTCTGCATCAGTTTGTTTAAAAATGGCGTGTTCTTTACTTGCAAGCGTCATATCGCAAACTACGTGCAAACTGTGCCCACCGCCTACAGCCCATCCTGGAACCACTGCAATGACTACTTTAGGCATAAAACGAATTAAACGCTGCACTTCTAGAATATTTAAACGGTGTTGTCCGTCGTCTCCAACGTATCCTTGGTGTCCACGTGCATTTTGATCTCCTCCACTGCAGAAAGAATAAACTCCGTCTTTTGTTGAAGGTCCTTCAGCTGAAAGTAAAACTACACCAATCGAAGTATCTTCTTGTGCATCATAAAAAGCTTGGTATAATTCTGAAGTAGTTTTAGGACGAAATGCATTTCTAACATTAGGTCTGTTAAAGGCTATTCTCGCTACTCCATTGCATTTTTTATAAGTTATATCTTCAAATTCTCTGGCTGTAATCCAATCCATTTTGATTTTTTGTTTAAAAATAATTATAGGGTAAAAATAAAGCATTTTTACTACTTTACCTACTCAATCGCTCTTAAGTCTTTGCTAAATTGACTTCTAATGTTAACAATTGGTATTTACTTACAAAAAATAACATTTTTTAACATTAGTTTAGAAAAATAATAATTAATTTTACATCCTAGAAATCAACGAGATACAAAACATTTCAAAGATTTCAGATTGATTTTCTTTCACTGATTTATTAACCTAAAAAATGATTTTTTTGAGAAAATTTAAAAAATTTGTCGCTCATTTTTTTAGGGTTTTAAGTAACAAACCTCAATTAAAGGAGCAAATGATTTATGTGTTTGTCGAAACTTCAAAAAGAAAAAAGTAACACCTAAGGTTAAATGTTAGAATTGTCTATTGATTAGTATAGAAATGATAACGAAAAGAGGAAAAAAGTACTAATTCACAACTTTCTAAAAGTTATTTTATAAAACCAATGGATGAGCCGTGAAATTCTCTTTTTTGCTTTTAAGATAGGTGCATTGATTATTTAAAAGACATACCATCGATGGGACGATCTCTAAAATTCGTAAAGCCATTGTCCTGAGATGAATTCGAATTATTTTATTTCTGTTTTTTTTTAATTACAATTTTTTTTAAAACTGAATAAAAAGCGAAAGGCTGCTTGTAATGAGCAGCCTTTCGTGTTATAATAATTTTGCTGACGCAAAAATAAATTCCAAAAAATAAAAATTCTAAATTCCAATGAATGCGTTGAATCAATCTTGGAATTTGGGATTTAAAAGATTGGAATTTAATTTATTAGATAAATTCCGTCTTCTTTAATTTCGATCAGTTTTTCTTTGTACAGAGAACCTATTGCTTTTTTGAATGACTTTTTACTCATTTTCAAAACTGTTTTAATGTCTTCTGGATGAGAATTATCGTTTAAACGAAGGAAACCTCTGCTAGCTCTTAATTCACTTAAAATCTTATCTGCATTTGGTTCGATACTCTCAACCCCTTGAGGCTGAAGCGCAACATCAATTTTGTTGTCAGGACGAATGTTTTTAATATAACCGCGCATTCTGTCGCCGGTTCTTATTGAATCATCATAAACTTCATCTTTATACAAAAGACCTTTATGGCGTTCGTTTATAATAACATTAATCCCCATTTCGGTAATATGAGACACGATTAAATCCACTTCTTCGCCTTTTTCAACAGTCAACTTTTCATTACTCAAAAATTGATTGGTTTTACTTGAAGCAACCAAACGATTGGTTTGTGTGTCTAAATATAAATAAACCAAATAGCGTTTTCCTTTTTCCATCGGACGCGCTTGTTCTTTAAACGGAACCAAGATATCTTTTTCCATACCCCAATCCATAAACGCACCAACATTATTAATGTAATTTACTCTCAAAAGAGCAAACTCATTAAGTAAAATATACGGAACCAAAGTTGTAGCAACTGGTCGCTGTTCATGATCTAAGTAAACAAAAACGATTAATTCTTCGCCAATTTCAAATACTTTTGGTACATATTTATTGGGAAGCAAAACATCGTGAACGCCATCTGGATCGTTCTCAGGATCTCCTAAAAACAAACCAACTTTGGTGTCACGCAGTATAGTTAGGGTATTGTATTTTCCTATTTCTAGCATTTTCTAAATATTCTAAGTTGATAATACAACTAAGTTTGTGAGTTGCAAAGGTACGAAGTTTGGCATCGTACAAAGAAATTAATTTAACAAAACTTGATTTGTAGGTAAAAAACAGAAAATCCCTTTATAAACAGAAGTTATAAAGGGATTTTGAATTATATCTAACTTAGATTATTTAAAGATGCTTTCTTTTTTAAAATGTACAGTAAGTAAATAATAAACTACAGCTCTATATTTGTTTTTATTTGATTTTCCGTATTTTTCCATAACAGCATCAATTCCTTTATCTAAATCTGGACCACTATTCAAACCTAATTTCTTAATTAGAAAGTTGTTTTTTACGGTATCCAATTCTGATTGTTGCGAAGAAGCTACTGTAGAGGCGTCATCATTATAAATTGATGGACCGCAAGCAATTGTAACTTTTGTTAGTAAATCTACATCAGCTGTAATACCACATTTCTCTTTTAAATCAGTCGTGTACTTCTTAATTAATTCTTCTCTCTTGCTCATACTATAAATTTATTTGGTGAATAATGGCCCAAATCTATAGCTAAAGAAGCAATAAATCAATAATTTTAACAAAATTTTTCTTTCAAAAATTAATATAGATATTTAAAATATTGTTTTAAAATCTGATCATTCTCAAATGTTGGCGTAAACACTTCCAAAATTGCTGGTAAATCATCTGAACTATATAATGATTGTATTCCGCTTTCTAAAGATTCATTATCTTTTGCTGTATAATAATTAAAACTATACATCTTAGCCAAATGTTCGGCAGTAAGATTATGAGATGTTTCAAAGTAGGTATTAAAAACAGGTTTTTCTTGATGGCCTGGCAAAATCCTAAAGATTCCTCCTCCTCCATTATTAATCAAAATAATCTTGAAGTTTTTTGGAATGTACGAATTCCATAAAGCATTGCTATCGTACAAGAAACTAATGTCTCCAGTTACAAAAACAGTTTGCTTTTTATTTCCAACTGCCGCTCCAATTGCTGTAGAAGTGCTTCCATCAATTCCGCTTGTCCCGCGATTACAGAATACTTCAATAGAACTATCAATATCGATTAATTGCGCATAGCGAATTGCAGAACTGTTGCTAATTTGCAGCAGACTGTTTTTAGGAAGTGATTCAATTACTTTTTCGAAAACTTTAAAATCAGAAAATTCAATTTTACTTAAATATTCTTTTCTTCTCTCTAATCTCGTTTGGTAAACAGCATCTACATTTTTAAAATAATTGCTTTTTACAAAAGATGTTTTTGAAAGCAGATTTTTAAAGAAATCATTAGGTTGCATCTCAAAATGTTTTGTCAATGCTCCAAATGTATCATATGCTCTTAAAGTATCAATGTGCCAATGTTGTTCTGGCTTGTATTTTCGTAAAAATCCTTTAATTCTTTTTGAGACAACCATACCTCCAAAAGTTATTAAAACCTCAGGGTTAAACTTCTTAAAATCAAAATCATCAAAAGGAGTAATTAAAGTGTCTATTGAATTGATAAAACTAGGATGATGTAGATTTGATGTTGTTTCTGTTAGCACAACAATTGATGGATCTGAAGCTAAATTTTCAATAACTTCTTTGTCAATTGCATTTGCTTCGTTAACCCCAACTAAGATTAATTTTTGCTTTGCAGTATTCCAAATAGAAACTACATCGTCGCTATTTTCTATGGTTTGGGGAAAAACTTCTGATTCAGGATTTGTAATTATCGGCTGTACAGAAAGTTCTTCTGTTGTTTCGTACAAAGGTTCTTCAAAAGGTGCATTAATATGAACTGGACCTTTCTTTAGAATTGCGGTTTCAATTGCCAAATTGATTTTTAGATCATTTTCCTCCGAAGCTTCTTCGGTCAAATTTGCATTAAAAACCGAATGATTAGAGAAAACATTTTCCTGACGAATCGTTTGGCCGTCGCCAATATCAATTTTACTCTGCGGACGATCAGCAGAAATTACAATTAAAGGAATTTGGCTGTAAAACGCTTCCGCGAAAGCGGGATAATAATTCAATAAAGCCGATCCTGAAGTACAAACAATTGCAGTTGGCTTTTGGGTTTGCTGTGCAATTCCTAGAGCAAAAAAAGCGGCACATCGCTCATCTGCAATACTGTAGCAGGTAAAATTTGGATTTTGAGCAAATCCAATAGTTAATGGTGCATTTCTAGATCCTGGAGAAATTATTATATTAACAATGCCTTTGGCAGATAAAATTTCGATAATGCTTTGTGCAAGCGCTATTTTGGGGTAAATCATTCCGGTCGTGTATTATTTTTTTTAAAGAAAAATCCTTATTTAATCTTTCTTTCTCTTGCTTACAAAGTTACAAACTTCGCACTTGATTTATATTATAATTAGGAATATATTAAGGCTCTTTCTCAAAAAAGGGGATATATTTGTAAAATCGAATAATTAATAAAAGTTAGACTTAATATGCGTTTCTTATTTATACTTTTTTTATCTGTTGCTTTTCAAACCATAACTTCTCAGAATCAGTTTGTTCCTGTTGAAGTTCCTTACAAAACGGCTTTAGAAAATGCAAAAAAAGAAGGAAAACCACTTTTTGTAATGCTTTATGCCGATTGGTGTCCGCATTGTAATTTAATGAAAACCGAAGTTTTAAACGATCCTGCTGTTATTGATTTTTTGAACAAGAATTTTGTATGCACTTATAAAAATATAGAAAAAGAAGAAGGAATTGCTTTAAAGAACCAATTCAACACAAAATCACTTCCTACCTTTTTATTTATTGATAGCAATGAAACGCTAATTTATGCTCTAAAAGGAGAAATGAAAAAAGCTGAATTTCAAAATGAATTGCGTTATGCTTTAAATCCAAAAATGCAATTACCTTATTTAGAAAAGGAATTTCTTGCAGACCCAAGCAATTCTGATAAATTTTTCGCGTATTTAAATACTTTAAAAAAAGGAAAAGACAGAACAGAATTATCAATACCAACTCATATCTATTTGGATACTCAATCGGACAATCAATTGGTTAGTGAATTAAACTGGAGAGTTATAGCCAATGGGGTTACCGATATTAAATCTAGAGAATTTCAGTTTGTTTTAAACCATCAGAAGGAATTTGCAGCTGTAGCATCTCAAAATCGTGTTGACCGTAAAATTGAAAATATCGTAAACGAATTGCTTCGTCCTTTGGTTGATAATTTAGATACGGTAAACTATTACAAACAAAGAGAAATTGCCAAATCTATCCGATTGCAAAAAACAGATTCTTTGGTTTTTAAATATGATCTGACGTTAGCGGAAAGAACTGAAAAATGGAATTTCTATAAAAAAGTTACTCTTGAAGACACTCAAAAATTAGTTTGGAACGATGCTAGTTTTTTAAAGGATATTGGAAATACATATTTTAAGCATATTAAAGACACTGAAAGTTTAAAAAAGGCTATTTCTTGGGTAGATCGTTCTTTAGAATTAAATGATTCATACGACGGTAATTTGCTTGAAGCTAAGCTTTACAATAAAATAAAGAATAAGAAAAAAGCTTTAGAATATGCAAAAAACGCCAAAGCCATTGCTAAAGAAATGGATTGGAACTCTAAAGAAGTAGACGTTCTATTGGCCGAACTGAATACCAAATAAATCGAAATAACCAATGAGCATTATTTTAAGACCTGCAACAACAAACGATTTACAAAAGATTCTAGAAATTGTAAATCACTCTATTTTACATACCACGGCTAATTACAGCTACGAGATTCAAACTTTGGAAGTTCAGACCAAATGGTTTGAAGATAAAAAAGCTAAAAATCTTCCTGTAATTGTAGCCGACTTAGATGGCGAAGTAGTTGGCTTTGGAAGTTATGGCCAATTTAGAGAGAAAATAGGTTATCAATATACCGTAGAACATTCTGTCTATGTAGTGGACAATATTATCGGAAAAGGAATTGGTTCTAAACTTTTGACAGAATTAATTCGTTTAGCAAAAGAACAAGGTTATCATGTTATGATTGGTGCAATTGATGCTGATAATGCAGGAAGCATTGCTTTTCATGAAAAATTCGGATTTGTAGCTACGGGCACGATTCGCGAAGTTGGCTACAAATTTGACCATTGGCTAGATTTGGTTTTTATGCAGCTTATTTTAGCTTAACTGCAAAGTGCGCAAAGTATGTAAAAACTCTGTTCCTTTGACTCTTTGTACCTTTGAGACTAAAAAAAAGCTCAAATTCGAATATTCAAATTTGAGCTTTTTTATGCTTTTAGCTTTTAATCCAATTGATTACTTCAGGTTCTGTAACTAAAGTTTTTGGTTTAATTACTTTTACTAGTTCGCCTTTTTCGTTAATTAGATATTTTTGAAAATTCCATTCCACTTCAGAATCTTGCAAACCGTTTCTTGATTTCTCAGTCAAGAATTTATAAACTTCGCACATATCACTTCCTTTAACCGAAACCTTGTTCATCATCGGGAAAGTTACACCATAATTCTGCTGACAAAACGTTTCGATTTCTTTAGCCGTTCCAGGTTCTTGTGAAGCAAAATTATTTGCCGGAAATCCAACAATTACAAATCCTTTATCTTTATATTCTTTGTAAACCGCTTCTAAATCTTTGTACTGTGGAGTTAAACCGCATTTTGAAGCTGTGTTAACAATCATGACTTTTTTGCCTTTTAAAGAAGCAAAGTCAAAAGTATCTCCTGATAAATCTTCTACTTTAAATTGATAAATTGTTTCTTTAGCCATGGCTTTATCTTTTTTAGATAATTTGTTTGTATTAGTTTGAGCATTTAATCCTGTCGCTGACAAAAGAGCTGCTCCAAATAGCATTAATATTATTTTTTTCATCTGATAATTTTTTATAAAATTAGCTAAAATCCATTTCACAAAAACTATTTTAAGTCTATAATTTTTGCCAATCAAAAGTTAAATAAAAATTGAAGCCTAACGTTAATCAGACGTTAGGCTTCCCCCCATACAAACAAATCAAACCATGAATTAATTATTATGCAATCTTTTATAAATTATAGTTGATGACTCGGTTATGTCGAAAATTTCTTCAACCCCCATATGTCAAACGTCTTTTAAAAAAAATCTCTTATTGGCTTGTATGATGAAAACTTAAATCCTAAAATTGTCGACTGACATATTAAAAAAATCTTCTTTTTTGGAAGTCCGAGTGCATCAACTATTTAATATTTTAAACTATTCCGTTATCAATTTTTATTTCTAATAAAGCTCGTTACGCCATCTTTCAAAAATTCACTTTCAGAAAAACTAATCAGTGTCAAAACTGTTGTTAATCCAACTATCAATATTCTGACTATTATTTTGCTATCCATATGTCTATAATGCTATTGTAACAACAGTTTTTCGATTTTATATCACTGTATTAAGATTTTTCTTGCCTTATAAATACATTTACGTAATTGGATTATTTTTGGTTTTAAAAAAATGAAAAAAAAATGCTTTTTTTTCTTGAAGCCTTTATTTACTTAGGTTTTTAGCTATTAAAAAAAATATAAAAGTGAGGGAAAAATAATTTAACTTTATAACAGGTTAACATATAACGCTTCAATTTCTAATATTTAAACTTAAATTTTCCAATCTATGAGTCAAGAAGAACTGCTAGTTTTAATTTACAAAAAGGACGAAAAAGCTTTTACCCATTTGTATGATATGTATTCAAAAAGCTTGTTTTCTGTCATTCATGTCCTAATCAAAAATCGAGAAGAAGCAGAAGATGTTCTGCAAGATGTTTTTGTCAAAATCTGGAAAAACATCGATTCTTATAATGAAAGTAAAGGTCGTTTTTACACCTGGATCATTAATATCGCCAGAAACACATCGATCGATAAACTTCGTTCTAAAGACTATAATAACACGCAAAAAAACCTTTCCTCAGATAATTTCGTAAATCTGTTAGATGAGAGTAATAAATTAAGCCACAAACTCGATGCAATTGGAATTCAAGAATTCGTAAAGAAACTGAAACCAAAATGTATTGAAATAATTAATCTATTATTCTTTAAAGGATATACTCAGCAAGAAGCTTCAGAAGAATTGGCGCTGCCACTGGGGACTATCAAGACACAAAACAGAAACTGTATTAACGATTTACGTAATTATTTGAAAGTATAATGGAAGCACAAGAATATATAGAATCAGGAATTTTAGAGCTATACGTTTATGGCTTACTGAGCGAAAAAGAAAATATAGAAATAGCAGAATTAGCCAAAAAAGCACCGGAAGTTGATCAAGAAATCATTTCGATAGAAAAAGCTATAATTGCCCTTTCGTCGAGCTTCTCTCCTTTCCATTCTGTGGAAAATTTTGAAAAAATTAAAGCTCGTCTGGAACTTAAACACGGAAAAGTAGTCGAACTGAAACCAACTTCAAACTGGTCTCAATATGTGGGTTGGGCTGCAGCAGTGTTGTTATTGCTAGGTTTAGGATATCAGACTTTAGAATTAACAAAAACACAAGAAGCAATCTCTACTGTTGGAAATGAAAAGAATAAAATTCAGCGCGAATACGCTTTCTTAGATCAGCAGAATAAACAAACTGAAAAAAATCTAAGTATTGTGAGAGATATTAAAAACACTGGAGTAACTCTGGGCGGTCAAGCTGTTTCTCCAGCTTCTTTTGCAAAAGTATATTGGAATAAGCAGACTAAAACCACTTATATTGATGCTGCAGGTTTACCAGCTCCTCCAAAAGGAATGGTTTATCAGGTTTGGTCTTTAAAGTTAAGTCCCGTTCTTACTCCAACAAGTATTGGTTTACTGGATGATTTTGAAGGAAATAAGCAAAAAATATTTGCTGTAAACCAAACCGATTCGGCTGAGGCTTTTGGAATTACTTTGGAGCCAGCTGGCGGAAGTCCAACACCAACAATGGAACAGCTTTATACTTTGGGAAAAGTTTAAAATTTATTTTTGATAAAAAGCTAAAACGCATATTCAGAGTAATATGCGTTTTTTTATTACTTTTAATTTACCAAAAACCAATTTATGAATTCAAACTTACTTTTGAGAATTGCTAGTGCTATCATTCTCTTAACCCACTCCGTTTTCGGAATGTTCAATAATGGCATCAATGACTTTGGAAATCTATTTCTCAATCAAATTGGCTTTGCACCTTATGGCATTTTTCTTGCCTGGATTATAAAGCTGTCTCATATAGTAGCGGCAATACTTTTATTAGCTAACAAATACATTAAACTTGCCGGATTTATCACCATTTTTGTCTTAATCATGGGAATTATATTAGTACACTTTAAAGAAGGCTGGTTTGTTGTAGGTGGCGGAAGAAATGGTGTTGAATATAATTTTCTGCTCATAATAGTTTTATTGGCAATTATGTATCCGAATGGATTAAAGTGGAATTCTAAATAATTTAAAGATGGAAATAATTTGTAAAAACTGTCAACAAATATTTACTGGAAATTATTGTAATAATTGTGGGCAACCTGCTGAAACACATAAAATCAACAGCCATTTTTTATGGCACGATATACAGCATGGTTTATTGCATTTTGACAAAGGAATTCTTTTTTCTTTAAAAGAACTATTTACAAGACCGGGACATTCTGTTCGGGAATTTATTGAAGGGAAACGAGTTAAACACTTCAAACCTTTATCTTTACTCGTTCTTCTGGCTACATTTTATAGTTTTCTCTATCATTATTTTCACATTCATTACTTTATAGACAAATCCTCAGATTCTATTGATTACGAAAATTTAAGCGAATGGATAACTACTCATTTTTCTTGGGTAACCATTGCTACAATACCATTTTATACAATAGGAACTTATATTGTTTTTAAAAATCAGGGATATAATTTTGTTGAATTTTTTGTGCTGAATACTTTTAAAGCTTCGCAGAGAATTTTTGTTCAAATTTTGACATTTCCTTTATTGTTTTACTTTAACCAAAAACATTATTTACATCAGTTTTCACTTGCAACATACCTACTCGGTACTTTAGTTATTTTTTGGACCAATATTCAGTTTTTTAATAAAATTTCAAAAACAAAAGCATTGTTTTTGTCTATTTTAAGCCATATGATTTTTCTGTTCACTTTTTTAACGGTTGTAGCTATCATACTTCTGCTTACAGGAAATTTTGCTGAATAAATTAGAAAATAAAAAAGCTCAGTATACAACTGAGCTTTTCTAAATGAATCAATAATTATTACAAATTATTTATTTCTTTACTTTTTTGCTTTTGCTTTTATAGTATTTTCTATATTTTGGATATGTAACAGCTCCAATTATACTAATTACAATCAAGCAATAATAAACCCAACTCAAAGAATGTGCTTCACCACTTGCGTAAGAGTGTAAACCAACCAAATGGAAGTTTACTCCATAATACGTAAATAAAATCGAAACAAAAGCATACATACTCATTAAGTTGAAGAACCATTTTCCTCTTAAAGCAGGAACAAAACGAGCGTGAATTACAAATGCATAAATCATAATTGAGATTAAAGCCCAAGTTTCTTTCGGATCCCAACCCCAATAACGTCCCCAGCTTTCGTTTGCCCATTGTCCGCCTAAGAAGTTTCCAATAGTCAACATGATCAAACCAATAGTTAAAGCCATTTCGTTGATGTATGTAATCTCTTTTAAATTAAGTTCCATTTTGGCTTTATTTTTCTCAGTTGTAAAGAAAATCAATAGCAATGCAACAAAACCTAAAATAAATCCTAATGCAGTTGGACCATAACTACCTACAATAACTGCAACGTGAATCATTAACCAATACGAGTTCAGAACTGGCTGTAAGTTTGCAATTTCAGGGTCAATCCAGTTCATGTAAGCCGCCATTAAAATCATAGCAGTGACAAAAGCAGATGATGCCACTGTCAATTTTGATTTTCTATCAAAAGCTAATCCGAAGAACATGGTCGACCAAGCTACATAAACGATTGATTCGTAAGCATTACTCCAAGGTGCGTGACCAGAAATGTACCAGCGTGCAATTAATCCTAATGTATGAATTGCAAATAACAATCCGACTAAAACATGAAAACCATTTATTGTTATGCGAAGCCATTTTTTCTCAAAGAAAATGTTCACAATAATAAAAATGAACATAAAGCTTGCTACTGTAACATACCAATACGGTAATTTTTGAAAAACGTCGTATTTATTATAAGCTATCTCAGCATCGATTTTCTCTTCACTTGGTCTTACTTTACCTCCAAATTTCTTTTGAAAACCATTAATACTCTCAACTAAATTATCTGCAGCATCAAAATTTTTAGCAATAGAACCATTGTTTAAGGCACTAAAATACAATGGCAGAATTTGATTTACATAAGTAGAATCCATTCCTTTAAAGCCATTATTATTGCGCTCTAAATACGAAACCCATTTATGATTTGGATCATTCGGAATTGGGAAGATTCTCAAGATACTTCCGCTTAATGCCGATTCCATTAAGTTTACTTTTTTATCTGTTTCGACAAAATCTTTCTCAAACTGGTTTGGATTTGCCGCTTTATAGGCTGCATCTAAATAAGGAGATAATTTATAATTTCCTTGTTCGTCAAAGAATTTTACAAATGGAGCATATTTATCTTTAGAATCAATACCAATAATTTTACGAATACTGTCATTTCCTGACTTAATATAAATCAAAGGAATCTGAATCCAAACCTGAGCATATTGTGTCATAGACAAGAATACCTGATCGGAATTCATTCCATTGTATTTATCATCGTGGCTTACCTTACGAAGTAATTCAGAAGAAAATGTATTGATAGGCTTCATTCTTCCGCCGGCATCTTGAATAATCAAACGGCCAAATTTTGCCGCATGCGCTTCTGGCGCTTTATAGATGTTTAATAAAGAATCTAATTGTTTCTTGCTTGGCGGCGCAGTAACGTGATTAGCGTGATCATTTGGATCTGCACTATGCACGTGATCGTGGTCATGAGAATGAACATGAGGAGACTGCTGAGCAAAACTGCTCAAGCTCAACATTAAAACTAAAATTGTAATTAGTTTTTCTTTTTTCTTTTTAACAGCTTCTAGTTTGCGTTTTAAATCACCAAAACGAGAATGTTTCGTAAACATAATTGCCATTAAACCAATGTATAATAGAAAATAACCGAAATAAGTAATATTCGTTCCCCAGAAATCGTGGTTTACAGATAAAACAGTTCCTTTTTCATCTGGATCAAATGAAGACTGGAAGAAACGGAATCCTTTATAATCTAAAACGTGATTCATAAAAATATCGGCATCAAAAGTTTCTGTAGAGTCCTGAACAGTTACCTTACTTTTATATGAAGAATAACTTTTTTCAGTTCCAGGATATTTCTCAGCAATAAAATCATTTAAACGAATTTTAAATGGCAAAACATAAGCTTTACTTCCAAAGAAAATAGAGTATTCAATATTACCTATTTTAACGGTTTTAGCTTCTCCAACTTGGCCTTTATTACCAAAAACCATTACTTCTTTTTCCTGTCCTTCCGCTTTTACTTTAACGACTAAAGCATCAGAATGAGATTTTGCTTTGAAATCATTATTAGATTCGTAATCCACTTTACCTTTCAATGGAGGCTCTGGAAATACAATTCTAATATCTCCAATGCTATATAATGAACGCATCATTAAAGGCTGTACGTTATCTTTTGTAACCTTTCCTTTAAATTGATCTGCCATACGCATAAATTCACCTTCAAAAGGAGTCTGAATCGTATATTCTTTTCCAGTTGTATTAATGTTAATTGCACCGTCTGTCTGCTTATTTAAAGCAAATAAAACATTGTGAATGTTTTGAACTTCACCTTCTTTCAGGTAATGTTCTTCTCGTCCACCTGCTCCAGCTTCAACTAGTTTAAGGTATAAAGTTCCGTTTGGATCTGGCTTAACTACTTCTTTTGCTCCCATGATATAGTTCGAATAGGTAACTTCAAAAGGAGTTTCGTCAAATTTTCCTGAAATACTAAAATCGTTATTGGTAACAGGAGAAAGTAAAAGACTTTTTTCAAAAACCCTTCTTTTCATCTCCCCTTTATATTCACCATCAGCAAAAATGGTCAAAAAGGTTTTATCTGAATATACTTGGTTTTCTGCCGCGCCTTCGCGAATTGGCATCATTCCTTCGTAACTAATATATCTTGTAATAAAAGCTCCTAAAAGGATAAAAACAAAAGAAAGGTGCAATAAAAGAGTTGCCCATTTTTCTTTTTTATGCAATTGATATTTTTTGATATTTCCGAAGAAATTAAGCATAAAAATGGCCATAATTGCCTCAAACCACCAAGTATTGTAAATTAGTATTCTAGCCGTGTCGGTATTGTATTTACTTTCGATAAAAGTTCCAACACCCATTGCAATTGCGAATGTTAAAAAAAGAACGGCCATTAATCGTGTAGAAAACAAAAAAGAGAATATTTTTTTATCCATTTCTTAGGAATTACATTGTATAAAAGTGCGACAAAAGTACTTAAAAATGTTGATTAGCAGGCTTTGCCTTTTGTTAATAAAAACCAAAAATAAGGACTATTTTTTAAACGAATTGATAATATGGAAAGTTTAAACCTACAAAATAGATTCACTTTTTTTAAATATTTTTTTTTAGTTAAAAAGCGGTAAAATTCTAACCAAAACCAAAGGGCAATAAAAACTTCAAAAAAGCATTATCAATATTCGATAGTCTTCTGCATTAAAAAAATAATACTAATTTTGCTTTCATGATTCAGATAACAATAATCGGTTCCGGCAATGTTGCACAGCATTTGATAAAGGCTTTTTCTGCCAGCAAAATTGTTGAAATTAAACAGGTTTTTTCGCGAAAGAAAGAAGCTCTACTTCATCTAATTGATTCTGAAAAGATTGTAAACGATTTTCAAGCATTAGAACCTGCTGATTTGCATATTATTTCAGTTTCAGATAATGCCATTACAGAAGTTTCAGAACAGCTTCCGTTTAACAATCAATTAGTGGTTCACACTTCAGGAACATCTTCAATCGAACTTTTAGATCCTAAAAACAGGCGTGGTGTTTTTTATCCGCTTCAGACATTTTCTAAAAATAAAAAATTAGATTATGCTGTTGTTCCTTTCTGTCTAGAAGCAGAAAATACAGCCGATTTTAAACTTCTGGAAACCATTGCAAAAAGTGTTTCAACTGCGGTTTATTCTATAAACTCAGAACAACGCAAGGCGCTTCATGTTGCGGCAGTATTTGTTAGTAATTTTACAAATCATCTGTACCAAATGGGACACGAAATCTGTGAAGAAAATCAAGTTCCTTTTGCTGTTTTAAAACCTTTAATTCAGGAAACAGCAGATAAAATCAATACACTCGATCCTATTGATGCACAAACAGGCCCAGCGATACGCCGCGATTCTAACACAACCGACGCGCATGTGGCTTTTTTACAAGACGAAAACAAAAAAAATATCTATAAAATCCTAACACAATCTATACAGCATAATGGGAAAAAGTTATAAAGAAATAATGAATGACATCACAACGTTTGTTTTTGATGTAGATGGCGTACTTACTGATGGTTCTGTTTTTGTAACCAATGAAGGCGAAATGTTAAGAACAATGAACATTCGTGATGGTTATGCTATGAAAGCGGCTATTGAAAGCGGTTACCATGTATGCATTATTTCTGGCGGAAGCAATGAAGGAGTTCGGGTTCGTCTTCGCAATCTAGGCGTTAATGACATTCATTTAGGAACTCCTGATAAAGTAAAAACTTTTAAAGCTTACTGCGAAAGCAACAATATAAAACCAGAAAATGTGTTGTATATGGGAGACGATATCCCTGATTTTCATGTAATGAAATTAGTTGGACTTCCTACCTGTCCGCAAGATGCTAGTCCAGAAATTAAAACGCTATGCCGTTATATCTCACACGTAAAAGGTGGACGCGGCGCGGCGAGAGACGTTATCGAGCAAGTGATGAAAGTGCAAGGAAAATGGATGGATTACTTTAACGGAAAACACGATTAAGTAACCAGTCGCAGTTTTCAGCCCCAGTATCCATCTTGAAAAAAACTTAGTACCTTAGAATCTTAGCCTCTCAGAACCTTAGAATATGAAATTCCTAAAACTTATTCGTTATAAAAACCTTTTAATGCTTGCTTTTATGCAGCTGCTTTTTCGTTATGCCTTTTTAAAACAACAGCAAGTTCCTCTGGCATTAGCCGACTGGCAATATGGATTGCTGGTTTTAAGCACTGTTCTATTAGCCGCTGCAGGTTATGTCATCAATAATATTTACGATGTAGGAACGGATAGTATCAACAAACCAAACAATGTTGTAGTTGGAAAAGGAATTACAGAAACTGCCGCTTATAACATTTATATAGGTTTAAACATTACTGGCGTTGCAATTGGTTTTATATTGTCGAATATTATTATGAGGCCGACCTTTGCATCACTTTTTATTTTAATTGCTTCGCTTTTATATTTTTATGCGACGAGTTTAAAACAAATTATGATTTTAGGCAATTTCGTAGTAGCATTGCTCTTAGCGACAAGCGTATTAATTATTGGGGTTTTTGATCTTTTTCCTGCCACTACAAGCGAAAATCAAGCTCAAATGGCAAGTCTTTTTTCTATTCTGATAGACTATGCTCTATTTGCTTTTATGATTAATTTTATTCGTGAAATTGTAAAAGATATCGAAGATGTAAATGGCGATTACAATATGGGAATGAATACTTTACCTGTTGCAATAGGAGTTAACAGAGCAGCGAAAATCGCTTTAGGCTTTGCCATTGTTGCGTTTATAATGTGTGGACTTTATTGCAATACTTATTTCATGCAAAACAAGCTTTACATTGCGGTTTTTTATGCTTTTGCTACTGTTTTAGCGCCTTTGCTTTATTTTATAATAAAAATATTCAGTGCAAAATCTCAAAAAGATTTCCATCATTTAAGCAACATCTTAAAACTTATTTTATTCTTCGGAATCCTATCAATCTTGGTTATTGCCTTAAACATCAAATACAATGCTTAAAGAAAAACTAAAAAAATATAAAATCATTTTAGCTTCGGGTTCTCCTCGCAGACAACAGTTTTTTAAGGATTTAGATCTTGATTTTGAAATTCGTTTAAAGGACGTCGAAGAAATTTATCCGCCAGAATTGAAAGCGGTAGAGATTACCGATTATCTAGCCGAATTGAAAGCCAACGCTTTTGAAGGAGAATTGAAAGAAAATGAAATCTTGGTTACAAGCGATACTATTGTTTGGCACCAGAATAATGCTTTAGGAAAGCCTAAAAGTGCTGAAGAAGCTTTTGCTATGATTAAATCGATGTCTAATGCAACGCATGAAGTAATTACTTCAGTTTGTTTTAAAACGGCAGACTCCTCTACTCTTTTGCATGATATTACAAAAGTAACCTTCAACGATTTGTCTGACGAAGCTATTTTATATTATATAGAAAACTACAAACCTTACGATAAAGCTGGTGCTTATGGCATCCAGGAATGGTTTGGTTTTATGGCAGTTGCAAAAGTAGAAGGCTCTTATACCAACGTAATGGGGCTTCCGACAGCCAAAGTTTACGAATTTTTGACTACATTAGTGTAAAAAAATATTTATGTTTTCTTTTAAAGAATATAGCCGAGAAATAATCGCAACAATCATTCTTATTGGGATTTTGATTGTATTGCGTATGGTAATTGCCAAATTAATAAGGCGTTTTGCCTATACAAGCCAATTATTTGAACACCGCACCAATCTCGTTATCAAGTATATTAATATTTTAATGAATATACTTGTTGTAACCACTTTAATTATAATTTGGGGAGTTCAGACGGAAGATATTTTTATCACAATTTCTTCTATTGCAACTGTAATTGGTGTTGCCATGTTTGCCCAATGGTCTATTTTAAGCAATATTACTTCTGGAATGATTTTATTCTTCTCCTTTCCTTTTAGAATTGGAGATACGATTAAAATTCATGATAAGGATTTTCCAATTGAAGCTGAAATCGAAGACATTAATACTTTTCATGTAAGCTTAAAAACAAAAGAAGGAGAAAAAATTATTTTCCCTAACAATTTGCTACTTCAAAAGGGAATTTCTATTATTCCTGCAAAATATGAGGAAAGGGAGTTTTTTGACTAAAAACATAATGGGAATTTTATAACGGGCGCCCAAAAAGCTAGAACGTAAAAAGGCAAATAAAGTGTAATATTTGTTTTATAAATTCAGCTAAATAAAATAAAAAATGACTCGGCCCATAACATTACCCTTTTATGCAAAACTTTCTTTTATTCTCGTTACTTTAATTTGTTTTGCATTCATTTTTTGCATCGGAAAAGATATTCTTACGCCCATTTTAATGGCATTCTTATTTGCCGTTTTACTCCTTCCGATTTTTAATTTTCTAAAAACCAAACTTAAGTTTCCGAGACATCTGGCTGCTATAGTTTGTCTTGCTATTTTTATTTCCATTGTGGTCGGAATTTTAGTTTTTATCTCCTACCAAGTCACTTATATGGCAAATGATTTTGAAACTATAAAGAAAAATGCAAACTCCTTTATTGTCGAAATTCATAAATTCATTAGAGAAAATTTTCAGGTAAGTATTGGAGAACAGAAAAAATATCTGGATTCTGTTACAAAAGATTCGGTCAAAACGGGTCAGGCCAAGCTAGGTTCGTTTATAATTTCGATAAGTGATGTTCTTTTGGACAGTACCATTATGATCATCTATACTTTTTTGTTTTTGATTTATAAAGAACATTTCAAATTGTTTTTTGCCAAATTAATCAAACAGGAAAATCATGGTATTTTGCAGGATATTTTATCTCAGATCAAAGTTTCGATCAACAATTACATTGTCAGTTTGATTATTGAAATGATTGTTGTTTCGGTATTGACGAGTTTAGGTTTATGGATAATTGGCGTGAAATACTTTGTCCTTCTCGGATTGATTACAGGAATTTTAAACTTAATTCCTTATATCGGAATTTTTATTGCTGGAATTATTACCGTTCTGGCATCGTTAACAGGATCTGGAGAAATTTCAGTAATCCTCGGAATCCTGATTGTAAACATTATTGTTCAGTTTATTGATAATAATCTTCTTGTGCCATTAATTATTAATTCTAAAGTAGAAATAAACGCTTTTGTTTCTATTATGGGAATTATTGTTGGAGGTGCCGCTGCTGGAATTGCCGGAATGTTTTTAGCCATTCCTCTTTTGGCTATTTTGAAAATTATTTTTGATCGAATTGATTCGCTTTCTCCTTGGGGCTACCTTATGGGAAATCATGTTCCACGGAAATTTGCTTGGAGAAAAAGAAAAATTACAACAGACAATTAAAAATAACGTTATGCTAGCATAGCATCTATTTATTCCTTAAATTCATAAAACTTAAAATTATTAGAAGAAAATTACCGAATGTCTTTAAACAAAAAAATACTGTTTTTTATTTTGCTGTGCTTTTGTTTACAGAGCGGGTATGCGCAGGTAAATGAAAATAAAAAAGAGCCGAAAAAAGAGAAAGACACTACGGAAATCTACACTAAGATTAGAAATTATTCTAAAAAAAATAAATTTACGCAGACCATGCATAAATTATTCTTTAGATCTAAAAAGTCGAAGAAAAAAGACGAATTGCTTGTTCCTATTGATTCCACAAATTATGACGGAAAAATTATTCGAAAAATAAATATTATTACTCTGGATCCTTTTGGGCATTCTGTTGCCGATACTACTCTAACTCCTAAAAATTGGGGAGAAAGAATGGGTAACAGACTGCACTTAAAAACAAAAAAAATAGCCATTTACAATTTGTTGCTTTTTAAGAGAAATACTCGTTACGACACTTATAAAGTGCTAGAGTCTGAACGTTTGATTCGTGCGCAGCGATATGTTACAGCAGTTAGAATTTCCAATCAGACGGTTGGTCAAGCTTCAGATTCTGTAGATGTTACCATTCGTGTTTTAGATTCCTGGAGTACAATTCCGAGGTTTTCTATTTCGAGCAATCAAGTTTCGGTAGGTTTTAAAGAAAAAGATTTTTTTGGAAGTGGACAGCAGCTTGAATATCGTTTTACCAACCGTTTTGATGACGGTCAAAATGCCAATGAAGTAACGTATACTGTTCCGAATATTAAGAATACGTATATTGGAACTGTTCTCCATTACAAAATGGATTTAGATAATAACTATATTAAAAGTATAGATATAGAACGAGACTTCTACTCTCCCCTAACCAAATGGGCAGGTGGATTTTACATGGATGAAAGTTTTAGAAAAGATACCCTTCAGGCTCCAGATTCTACATTTGCTTATCAGCCCAAAAAATACACATCGCAAGATGTTTGGGCGGGGCGTGCTTTTAAAGTATTTGAAGACAATAATAAAGCTATAACAAACCTTGTTACTACTGCTCGTTTTTTGAATGTCAATTACAGTGAGTCTCCATCTGAGCTTTATGATCCGAATCATTTTTATTCTTCTGAAAAGCTAATTCTGAGCGGAATTGGTCTCAATACACGAAAATTTATAAAGGACAGCTATATTTTTAGAAACGGACAAACTGAAGACGTCCCTATAGGAAGAATATACGGTGTAACTTTTGGATATCAATATAAAAATACCTTTTGGAGGCCTTATGTCGGTGCTCAATTCTCTTTTGGAAATTATTACCGTTTAGGATTTTTAAGTATGAATTTTGAAGCAGGAACTTTTTTTCATCAATCTAAAACCTATCAGACTTCCTTTCTGTTTGAATCCAATTATTTTACGAAATTATTTAGCATCGGAAATTGGAAAATTAGACAATTCGTGAATCCGAAAGTTGTAATTGGAATAAATCGCGATGATATAATTGGAGATGAACTGAATATAAATGAACAAAACGGAATTCCAGGATTTAACAGTTATTTGTACGGAACCAGCAAAGCTGTTTTATCATTGCAAACACAAACGTATTCTCCGCATTCTTTACTTGGATTTCGTTTAAACCCATTTTTCAATTATTCCATTGCGGTATTAGGGAGTCCTGAAATGGCAATGACAAAGAGTAAACCCTATTCCAAACTTACCGTAGGATTATTAATTAGTAATGACTACTTGGTTTTCAGTTCATTCCAGCTTTCGTTATCTTATTATCCAAGTATTCCACAGCAAGGCGATAATGTTTTCAAAACAAATACTTTTGAAACTACCGATTACGGGCTTCAAAGTTTTGAACTTGCAAAGCCTAGAGTTGTCAATTACAAATAATTTTTTTGCTCTTTTTGAAGAATTCCAAAAGCAATGAAAATCTTTAAAAATCAACAAATTAACCATTTTCAATCGTTTTTTCTACTCGTTGAAATGCATTTTTACTCGACAAAATACATCTTCTTTTATTTTTTGGCACAGTATATGAATATCCCTATTCAAGATTAACATTATAAAATTAAAAAAAGATGAAAACGATAAAATTAGCAATCGCCGGATTATTTCTAATGGTTGCAAACGCCACACAAGCCCAAGTATCGGTGAACGTAAATATTGGTGCTCCACCAGCTTGGGGACCAGTAGGATATACAGAAATGGAATATTACTATCTTCCAGATGTTGAGGCTTACTACGATGTTCGTGCTGCTCAATTTATCTATTTCGGAGGAGGAAAATGGGTAAGAGCAACATACTTGCCTAGACAATATAGAAACTATGATTTGTATGGAGGTTACAAAGTAGTTTTGACAGATTATCACGGTAGAACTCCTTATACTTATTTTGACCGTCATAGAGTGAAATATTACAAAGGATACCATGGAGCTCCACAAAGGCCATACAAACCAAGACCTGTATATGGATACAGTGAGCGTCGCCACTACGATCGTAAAGATTACAAACATTACGACAAACACGATAAACATGATAAACACCATGACAGACATGATCATGATGATCACGATCGTGGACATGGACACGGTAGAAGATAAATGCTAAATTATTAGCAATCAATACAAGAGAGTATCAAAAAAACGATACTCTCTTTTTTTATGATTTGTTTAATGGGATCTTTTGTTAAAATTTTGTATATTCAATATAATTAACTGTATTACAGTAAGTTTCAGTTAAAAAGCTGATCTGTAATATATTTATAATATATATTTGCGCCGAATTTTAAAATCCAAAAAAAGAAATTTATGAAAAAGAATGTTTATTTGCTTTCATTTTTAGCAATGTCACTGTTAATAGGTTGTGACGATAATAATGACAACAAAAACGATGGACAATCGTCAAATAACATTACCATTACCTCAGATCAATCTACATTAAACCAAAGACTTGACTTAACTAATTCTGGGGTAATTTCGATCGAAAATGGTGCTTTGACAGGAAAATCTGCAGAGACTACCAACACTTCTTTTCCTCTCGTTCAAATTGCCGAGGTAAAACCGCCAGTTGATGCAAACGGAAGAACGTTACAAGCCAGTCACGTTACTGTAAACGGAAATTATGCATATGTTTCTTATATTATGAGAGGCGATGCTTATTCTGGAGCTATTGACGTAATTGATGTTTCAGATCCGTACAAGCCAAAATTGGTAACTTCTGCCCTAATTCCAAGTACTGATATTACATCTCTGACTTTTTCAGGATCAAATTTAATTATTGGAGCTGCTAAAGATGTAGACAAAGACACTCAACTAGCAGGGAATCCAGCAATTGTGTTTAATATGGAGTTAAGTTCAGGGTTGCTTACAGATAAGTTGAAAACAAACTATTTAGAAAGTAGAGTTACAACAGACGTAGCTGCTAACGCTTCTAATTATTTTGCTGTAACGGGAGACAACGGAAGTTTGTTTAAAGTAAATAGTTCGACAAAAGTAATTGCAGGAAAAGCCGCAATGGCCGATTTGCGTTCTATTGCTTTAACAAGTGATAAAGTTGTTACTTTAAGCGGAACTAAAGGAGTTAACATTTACAATCAATCGACTCTTGCCTTGCAAAAGAGCTTTACAACTTCTGTAGACGTTAGTGGAGCAAAAAGAACAATGGATATCGACGGAACAAAACTTTTCGTTTCTGAAGGTTCAAACGGTCTTGGCGTATACGACATAAACAGTGGATCAAAATTACAAACTATCGGAATCGCAACTTCAGGTGAAGACAATGTGACAAATGCCGTTTCTTTTAATGATGGCTATGCTTTTGTTGCTAACGGAGCATTAGGACTGAATGTGTATCAATCTGCAACACAGCTTAATTTATTAGGTTCGGTTGGAATTGCAGGTTCTTCAAATTATGTAAAATCAAGTGGAGATTACATTTATGTAGCTAGCGGAACTGGTGGTTTGAAAATCATTAAAATGGAAAAACCAAATACTACTTTTGCGAGTTGTTTAACTTATGGTTTGTACAATCAAGGAAGAGATTTGATTTTAAATTCTAATGACATAAAATCATACCAAGGAGCAACAGCTATAAATTCGGCAATCATTAATTCTGGTGCTGTTTTAACACATTGTGGTTCTATTGCTGTTCTTAGCAACTTAACACTAAATAGCGGTGGTACTTTTAACATGAGAGGAAGTTTATCTCAAGGTAAATACCAGCAATCGACTCCAACAGAATTAATTATAAATAACAATGCCACATTACAAGTTGAAGGATCTGTTGTAATTTGGGGAGATTTAAGATTGAACAGTGGCGCTAAAATCAATTTCATTGGCAATACTTCTTCTATCACTATTTATGGAAAAGTTACAAAAGGTACTGGCGTAACTATTACAGGAAATTACGTTGATACAGAAAACAAATTGAAATAAGCAGTAAACGGCATCAAATATATATTTTTAAGAAGCTGTCAGATTAATTCTGACAGCTTTTTTTATTGTATTTCTTAAAATGACGATCAAATAATTAATCATTAACATTTCGTTTAAATACTGTTCCGTAAAATAATTAGTATTTTTGATGCACTTTCAAAAAAAAACAATTAACCAGAATATGCGAAAAATACAGATTCAAATCTTTATTCTATTTTTTATAGGTTTTCAAATTTCATTTGCACAGCAGCCACAAAAACCAAATTCAGTTGAAATTTACAATCAAATCAAAAAACTAAACTTTTTAGGTTCTGTATTGTATGTTGCCGCGCATCCTGATGACGAAAACACTAGAATGATTTCGTATTTAGCCAATGAAATGAATGCCAGAACAGGCTATTTATCACTTACTCGTGGAGATGGCGGACAAAACCTAATTGGTCCACAATTGCGTGAATTACTTGGCGTTATTAGAACTCAAGAATTAATTGAAGCTCGAAAAATAGATGGTGGCGAGCAATTCTTTTCGAGAGCAAACGATTTTGGTTTTTCAAAAAATCCATCAGAAACTTTAGATATTTGGGACAAAGACAAAGTACTTGCTGATGTAGTTTGGACCATTAGAAAATTTCAGCCAGACATTATTATTAATAGATTTGATCATCGTTCTCCTGGTACAACACATGGACATCACACCTCTTCTGCAATGTTGAGTGTTGAAAGTTTCAAATTAACGAACGATCCTAAAATTTATCCGGAACAATTAAAATATGTTTCTCCTTGGCAAGTAAAACGCCAATTCTTCAATCCTTCTTGGTGGTTCTACGGAAGCCAAGAAAAATTTGATGCTGCCAATAAATCTAAATTTACGAAGCTAGAAACAGGCGTTTACTACACAGGAATTGGAAAATCGAATCAGGAAATAGCGGCTTTAAGTCGAAGCCGTCATCAGTCACAAGGTTTTGGAAGTACTGGTGTTCGCGGTGAAGAAACCGAATATTTAGAACTAATTAATGGTGAAACCCCAAAAGAACGTGATAATTTATTTGATGGTATAGATACAAGCTGGAACCGTGTTAAAAACGGAAAACCAGTTGGAGATTTAATTTCTTCAATCATTTCAAATTACGATTTTAGCCATCCTTCTGCAAGTATTCCAGATTTAGTCAAAGCGTATGCGATGATTCAAACTTTAGACGATACACATTGGAAAGAGATTAAACTTGCTGCTATAAAAAACATTATAGCATCTTGTTCTGGTTTATATCTTGAAGCTGTTGCCAATGAACAAGAAGCAACTCCAGGAAGTACAATAAAATTAACTCTTGAAGCTATTAATAGATGTTCAGTCGGGATGCAATTAATTAGCGTGACTACACTTCCAGACAATCAAACCACAGTCCAAAATGTGGTATTGAAGAATAATAACGATCAGAAAATGAATCTGCAGCTGCAGCTTCCAAACAATATAGAATACACTCAGCCGTATTGGCTAAAAGAAAAAGCAACAGTTGGAATGTATACCGTTTCTAATCAAGAAATTATTGGCACACCTGATATTATTAGAGATACAAAAGTGGTATTTAACATTAAAATCAATGATGTGGAAATTCCGTTTGAACGCACTGTAGTGTACAAGTACAATGATGGTGTAAAAGGCGAAATGTACAATTTTCTTGATATCGTTCCGGAAGTTACAACTTCAATTTTAGAAAAAGTTTTAATTTTTGGGAATACTAAAAGCAAAATGGTTCCAGTAAAAGTTCGCGCTGGAAAAGATGATATAAAAGGAAATCTGCAATTAGAACTACCTAAAAGCTGGTCTGTTTCTCCAAAAGAAATTCCGTTTGTTTTAGATAAAAAAGGCAACGAGCAAATCTTCTATTTTGAAGTAACGCCTCCAGTAAATCCAGAGGAAGTGACTGCAAAAAGCGTCGCAATTGTAGACAAAAAACGCTTTGACAAAGACCAAACTATTATTGATTTCAGCCATATTACCAAACAAATGGTTTTAAAACCAGCTGAATCAAAATGCATTAGAATAGATTTGAAAATTTCTGGAGACGCTATCGCTTATATTATGGGAGCTGGAGACGAAGTTCCTGAGAGTTTGACTCAGATGGGATATAAAGTTTCGATCTTAAAACCCGAAGAAATTACGCCAGAAAAATTAGACTCTTTCAGTACTGTAATTACCGGAATTCGTGCTTACAATACCGTAAATGCATTGGCAAATAAGCAAAATATACTTTTTAATTTTGTAAAAAGCGGTAAAAACATGATCGTTCAATACAATACAAACGGAAAATTAGTGACGGATAAAATTGCTCCTTATCCGTTGAAATTATCAAACGATCGTGTAACAGAAGAAAATGCTAAAATTACATTTTTAGCACCAAATCATCCTGTTTTAAATACGCCTAATAAAATATCTGAAAAAGATTTTCAAGGATGGACACAAGAACAAGGCTTATATTATCCAAACGAATATGATCCTGCCTTTACTCCTATTATTTCATCACATGACAAAGGAGAATCTGCCAAAGATGGAGCTCTTCTTGTCGCACCTTACGGAAAAGGATATTACATTTACACTGGTTTGAGTTTCTTTAGAGAATTACCAGAAGGTGTTTCTGGAGCATATCGATTACTATCGAATATTATATCTCTAAAACAGCCTATTGAAGCTCCTAAACAAGATTTAAAGCAATAAATATGGAAGCTAAAAAAACAAAAAAATGGAAAAAAAGCTACACTTATGTTTTAGTAGCTAATGCAATCTACATTGCTATCTTTTTCTTAATCATGCAATTATACTCATAACCTATGCAGCTATTTGACTGGATCGTACTTATTGTTACACTTTTATTTATTGTTGGATACGGCTCTTGGAAAACCCGAGGAAGTAAAAACGTAGAAGATTTCATTTTAGGAAACAACGAAACACCTTGGTATACTGTAGGTCTTTCTGTAATGGCGACACAAGCGAGTGCAATTACATTTTTATCGACTCCAGGACAAGCTTATCACGACGGAATGGGGTTTGTGCAATTCTATTTTGGCTTGCCAATTGCAATGATTGTTATTTGTTTGACTTTTATTCCGCTATATCATAAAAGCAAAGTTTATACAGCTTACGAATTTTTAGAAAAAAGATTTGATGTAAAAACCCGTTCGCTTGCTGCAATCTTGTTTTTAGTACAAAGAGGTCTAGGAACTGGTTTAACTATATATGCTCCAGCCATTATCTTATCTGCCCTTTTAGGCTGGAATCTAACTGTAATGAATATCATTATCGGAGTTTTAGTAATCATATATACCTTTTCTGGAGGAACAAAGGCGGTAAACGTTACGCAAAAACAGCAGATGTTTGTCATTATGTCGGGAATGTTTATCACGTTTTTCTTGATTCTGCATTATCTTCCAAACGATATGACTTTTAATAGCGCACTGCATATTGCGGGCGCAAATGATAAAATGAATATTGTTGACTTTTCTTTTAATCCTGAAGAAAAATATACTTTTTGGAGCGGTATTACCGGCGGTTTCTTTTTAGCACTCGCCTATTTTGGTACAGATCAATCTCAAGTGGGACGTTATTTATCGGGGAAATCAGTACGCGAAAGTCAAATGGGATTAATCATGAATGGGCTTCTAAAAGTACCAATGCAGTTCTTTATTCTTTTAACAGGAGTTATGGTTTTTGTATTTTTCCAATTCAATCCCGTTCCTTTAAATTTTAATCCAAATAATAAAATTGCAATTGAAAAGTCGGCCTACAAACAAGAATATCATGTTTTGGAAGAAAAGCTAGTTAAGCTTTCTGAAGATAAAAAAGTTATCAATTTATTATATATTGATCAGCTGAATCAGGATTATGATAATCCGATCTTGCGTAAAGAATTAGTCGCTTTATCTAATAAAGAAAAAGATCTTCGCGATAAAGCAAAAGAAATTATTTCGAGAGCCGACAGCAATTCAGAAACCAATGACAAAGATTATGTATTCTTTCATTTTATTCTGCATTATTTGCCAAAAGGCCTTATTGGATTATTATTGGCGGTTATTCTTTCGGCAGCAATGTCATCAACCGCTTCTGGACTAACAGCACTGGCTTCTACAACGGCAATTGACATTTATAAGAGAAATCAAAAAGAAGAAAAATCAGAGAAACATTACTTGCATGTCACTAAGTTCTTTACTCTTTTCTGGGGAATTGTAGCGATACTTTTTGCCTGTGTTGGAACTTTATTCGAAAACTTAATTCAGCTTGTAAACATTATTGGTTCTATTTTCTACGGCACAGTTCTCGGAATATTCCTTGTCGCCTTTTACACGAAAAGAGTTCAGGCAAAACCAATGTTTATTAGCGCCATAATAAGTCAGATTACAATTTTCTTCATTTTTTATTTTATGATTTACAGACAGGAAAAACTGGGTTATTTATGGCTTAACTTTATTGGAGCTATTTTGACTATTGTATTGGCGCTTCTACTTCAGTTTTTGTTCTTTAAAGGAAAATCGGATGATAATGAGTTAGTTTTAGATTAGACTTTTAGAAATTCTATACTTTGATAAAATGACAAAATAAGAATTTTTATTTCATTTACATGGAGCAAGTATAATAGCTTTAAAATTTGCTGAACGATATGTCAAAGATAAATTAGAGACAGATTTTAAATACAATGTAATTCTTAGTGTAAGTACGGATGATCCTAGCTTAACACCGTTTGATCTATACCCAGAAGATCAAGGAACAATAAAGCTAGATTTAACTGATACCGAAGTTGTTGATTTGCTATATCGAAAAAATAAAGTTCCAGTTTGGATTGATATTAGCGTTTTAAAATCAAGTAAAAAAAGTACAACCTTTAATCTATTATGTGCTGGAAGATATACCGATAATAAGGACGAGTATTATTATAACAGAAATGGTTCTGGTCCTTTTGGAATAAAAGGTCCAAATTTCCCTTTAGATTATGTCGAAGGAGAGAAATTTAAATTGCACGATAATTTTTTATTTTCATTGAAAGACTTTTTTGTTTCCTTCATTAAATTTATAAAATAGAAAAACCATTTCGTTCCAATACAATTCTTCATTTATTGTAAGTAAAAAAGACTATTTTAGTAAGTTGTAAAACTGACCTAAAACTAACCAATTTTACGCTGAAAAAATGAAGATTTCAGACGATTTAGAAAAGCTATTGCCATTTGGCTATCTCTTTTTGATTGTAATGGGAATACTAAAAGACAGTATTTATTATTATCAATTCGGAATTAATATCTTAAGGTATTCTACCATAATGGACGTTTTAATTAGTCCAATAGCTGAATTTACCTCAAACCCAATTATTCTTGGAGCCATCATTATACTTTTTTTGATGCATTATTATCTTCCTTCTTTTTTGGCAAAGAATAAAGATTTGGCCTTCGTAAAAAAATCTTTTGAACTAAAATCAACTGATGCATTATCTCCGGAAGAAACTAAAAGCTATTATAATGGCATTGCTATAAAATCACTTGTAATTTTTCTGCTGTCTTTTTTTCTTGGTTATGGAATGGCAGGAGGTTATTTTACTAAGAAAAAACTAAAAGAAAACAAATTGGATTACAGCTATCAAATGGATTTTAACGAAGGTGAATCTAAAAACGTTTTTGTTATCGGAAACAATAGTTTGTACTACTTTTATTTTGTCAAAGGAGATAAAAAAGTAAAAATCACTCCGTTGGCTGCTATCAAAAACATTGAACTCGTTGAAAATAAAATGATTGATTAAATTCTTGTTATCTAAAAAAAGCTTTATGAAAGACCAAAGGAAATACAGTAATAAAACCAAAGCTGCTTTTATATTACTAGTTGTAATGCTTATCATTCTGCTTGGTAACTTTAATACGTTGCGAAATTCAAAAAACGTAAACGATAATATCAATGCTATTTACAAAGACCGATTGGTTGTGGCTCATTACATTTTTCAATATTCTAAAGAACTTAATTTTATAAAAGCTGAAGCTGAAAAACTAGATTTAAGCGATAATATCAAGAAAGATGAAATTATTCAAACCTTAGACATTATTCATAATATTGATGATTTGTATGCTAAAACGGTTTTAACAAATAAAGAAAAACTGTACTTTGATGCCTTTTTACTTTCATGCAAAGAAATCAACAAACAGGTTGAAAATAAGGATTGGAATAAAATAGCCAGTTCGAGTGCGCAAGCATTAAAAACTCTCGAATCACTTTCGCAAATTCAGATTGAGGAAGGAAAAGCAAAACTGGCTGCAGCAAATGCTATGTACAGTAGGAACAATGTACTTGGCCAACTTCAAATCGCATTGCTGATTGTTCTAGGAGGCATTACTTTTTATTTATTAATTATAAAGAAAATAAAAAGGACGGTAAAAATTCCTGAACCGCCCTCTATGAATTAAATTTCTTATAGTTTTCTTTCTTCTTCTTTTATGGAAAGATCATTTATACTTGCAAAACGTTTTTGCATCAAACCATTTGAATCAAACTCCCAGTTCTCATTTCCGTAGGCTCTAAACCAGTTTCCTTCAAGATCTTGATATTCATACTCAAATCGAACTGCAATTCTATTTTCGGTATGCGCCCAATATTCTTTTTTAAGTTTATAATTTTTCTCCCTTTTCCATTTTTGCGTTAAGAACTTTACAATTTCCTCTCTTCCGTTTACAAATTGATTTCTGTTCCTCCACTCACTGTCAATAGTATAGGCTTTTGAAACTCTTTCTGGATCCTGACTGTTCCAAGCATCTTCTGCTAGTTGAATTTTCTCTATTGCTGTTTCATACGAGAAAGGTGGCAATGGCAATTTCTGTTCCATAATAATTAGATTAAAGTTTTAATAATTTTCTTGGTTTGCTCAATAAGTTGATTTGATTTAAAAAGTTGACTTTCTATAATGCAACTCTCAAAAAGCAGATACACGTGATCTGATAAAAGAGTATCATCTAAAATTTCAGTAAAATAGACCCGTAAATCAGCTTTATGATTTTGAATTACGTCTAAAATTTTAATATTATCTGATTGAATTTCTGATAGAATATTTAGAAAACTGCAGCCTCTAAAATTTTCCTTTTTATTCATATACATTAAGAAATCAAAAGAAGCTAAAATTTTCAGTTTCCTATCCTCTTCTTTGGATGTAAACTTTTGCAATTCTTCAAACCAAAAGAAATGACGCTGATTTAAAAAGGCCACGCACAAATCTTCCTTAGATTTAAAATGCTGATAAAAACTTGCCTTTGCAACTTTTGCCTCTTCAATAATTTGATTGATGCCCGTCGCATTATACCCTTGTGTGTGAAATAAAGTAAATGTTTTTTCTAATATTCTTTCTTTTGGCAACATAGCATCGTGATTTATATTTGCAAATATAAAACATTTTTACAAACAAACAGACAGGTCTGTCTATTTTATTTTAAAGACAAAAAAAATCCAAAACTCATAAGTTTTGGATTTTGATATTTTAAAGATTGGAATTTACTAATTCGAAAGAATTGTTATCTGCTCCACTCAGCAATACTGTCTTTGTTCAATTTTACGTAATCGGCATTGTTTGCTGCTTCTGCAGATGCCAAAGAAGCTTTTGCAGTTTCGATTGCTCCTTTTTTATCACCTTGTTTTGCCTGAATCTGTGATTTTAATCTTGTCACATAATATGGTTTATCCGTACTCATATCAAGCGCTTTGTCTACGTAATTTCTAGCAGTTTCGATATTTCCGTTTGATTGGAATAAATATTGAGACGCCGCAAAATAATCATTCCAAGTTGGTCCTGCCAAAGCTTTATCAATACTTGCCACAGCAATTTTAGCTGTTGGAACTTCAAATTTTAAAGCTACATGAGAATTTTCCCAAGCGATATCTAAATATCCAAAATTAGGATCTAATCCGTTGATTCCTATTGTAAAGGTTTCAACTGGAGTTGGCAATGCATCTTCTTTAACTGTAGTTTTTAAAGCTACGTACGAATCGCTCCAGTTTTCTGGCAATCCCCAGTTATCAGTAGAAAGATAGAAAATGATATCCCAGCTTTCGATTCTAGGAACTGTATAAATCGCATATTTTCCTTTTTTTAGCGTTTTTCCGTCGATTATCACGTCATCGCTAAAATTAATAATTGTATTTTCATTTGCTCCAGTTCTCCATAATTTTCCAAACGGAACTAAATTTCCGAACACAGCTCTTCCTCTTGCCCCTGGTCTTGAATACGTAACTTCAACATCGGTTAAACCAACAGTTTGTTTGATATATCCCTTTGGACTCGCCTGCGGAGTTTTTACTTGCGCTTCTGATGCTAACGGTGCTAAGATCAGGGCTAAAGCAATAAGTAGTTTCTTCATTATTTTAAGTTTTATTTTTATCCAAATTTACAAATTCAATTAGGGAACAAATGTTAAATTTTATATAATTCAGTCCTTTAACTGTGATATTTTTTCAGCATTCAATTCATTAAAATGTTCTATAACTAAATCAGCTTCAGATAAATCTTGAAGATGAGAATGTTCGCTATTGTATCCTATACAATAAATTCCAGCACCTTTTGCCGCTTTTATTCCATTTGTACTATCTTCAATAATAACGCATTCTTCTTTTGGTGCAACAGAAAGAGAAGCTGCATGAATAAATATCGCTGGATTTGGTTTTGATTGAGGAAAATCTTCTCCGCTCACAATATGGGTAAAATACTGATGCAGATTGAATCTAGTAAAAACACGATCAATAGTTACTTTTGAAGCCGAAGAAGCTAAAATTAATTGCATTCCACTGTTGTACAAATCTTTAATCAAATTTTCGACACCATCCAAAAGATGCAAATCTTCCTTAGTATCAAAAGCTTCATTAAAAATAGTTCTTTTTCGCTGAATCAAATCCTCCACTTCCTGTTGTACAGTTGGAAAATAACTTTTTAAGGTTTGAAATGTATTTCGAGTCGAAAATCCAGTAAACGTGGTGTACATTTCTTCTGGAACTTCGATATTTAATTCTGAGAATTGTAAATAATAGGCATAACGATGAACCGGCTCCGTGTCAACGATTACGCCATCCATATCAAAAATTACTGTTTTAATCATTTTTTTAAGTTTCTGAGATTCTGAGATACTAAGATTCTAAGGTTTCTCTTTTGTATTTAACTTTGTCAAGGTTTTAAACTTTGACAAAGTTGTTTTAAGTTCTATTTATAAATTCAAGAAGTTAAGATTCAAATGTTTCAGCTAACAAAAAACTTAGCAACTTAGAATCTTAGCATCTTAGAGCCTTACCTTTTAAGCAAATATCTAATCACCGTTTCGGCAGCGTGCAAGCCAAATAATCCTGGCATATAGCTGTTTGTTCCGTAGAATGATTTTTTAAAGTTTTTACCGTCAGTTAATTTTAAGCTTTTTTCATCTTGAATTTCAGAAGAGAAAACCACTTTTAGTTTATTGATTTTCACTTCTTTTAAACGCTTACGGACTGTTTTGGAGAAATAGCAGTTAATCGTTTTTGAAATATCTGCCACTTTTACTTTAGAAGCCAACATTTTTCCTCCCGCTCCCATGCTGCTTATGATTTTTACTCTTTTGCGTTTTGCAGCAATAATTAGATTTAATTTTGGAGTAATACTGTCAATACAATCTAAAACATAATCAAATTCTGGAGAAACAATCTCAAAAGCACGTTCTGGCGAAAGAAATTCCTGAACACGAGTTAAATTTAATTCTGGATTAATATCCATCAAACGATCGCCTACAATTTTAATTTTTGGCTGACCAACTGTCGAATGCAAAGCTGGTAATTGACGGTTAATATTCGTAATATCTACAACATCTCCGTCTACAATTGTCATGTTACCCACTCCTGCTCTTGCTAAAAATTCAGCTGCAAAAGATCCAACTCCTCCTAGCCCAACGACTAAAACATTAGATTTTTGTAAATTTTCTAATCCTTCTTTGGTAAACAAAAGCTCTGCTCTTTCTGTCCATTCTGCCATATATTCTCTTTTTTATTTTTTTGTTTCAAGTTTAATGTTTCAAGTTTTTTAGTTGTCATCTGGAACGAAGTCGAAGCCCTTTCCGCATTGGAACGCCCTTCGACTGAGCTCAGGGAGACAAACTTTGAAAACAAATTCTACTTACTTTTATTCTTTAAACAACCTTTTATAATTACTTAAAATAAGTTCTTGTAATTCTTTTAAATTTAACCCTTTATATTCAGAAGCTAATTCATAAACTTGCTGAATCGATTCTTCTATTGTATCGGTTTCCAAGAAAAAACGATCATTTGGAATATTTTGAAAAACCGTTTTTAAATCTGGATTTTTCAATAAATATTTTCCAAACGAAAGATAGAATCCAGCTGCAATTAATTGCTCTGCCAGTTGATTATTCTTTGAAAAACCGTGAATAATCATTGGAACTTCTATCTTCATTTTTTTCTTGATTGCCATTACTTCCTGAAAAGCAGCAACACAATGAATTACTACAGGTTTCTTGAATTTTTCTGCTAATTCCAATTGTTTTTCAAAAACTGAAATCTGCAAATCAAATGGAACTTCAATTCTCTTATCTAAACCGCATTCGCCTATTGCCAAACAGTTTGGAGTTTGCAGTTTTTCTTCAATAATTCTCAAATCTTCATCAATTCGATTTTCGTCAATGTACCAAGGATGAATCCCTATAGAATAAAACGAAATCGCAGCATCAAAATCTTTTGGATACTGATTCACCAATTCTATAATATTAGATTGATTGGTAAATTGATGCGTATGAAAATTAAAATATTCCATTAATGAAACGCTTTTACTCCAGCTTTAATTTCAATTTTGAGATCATTTTCCTGTGGTACAAGCGGACAAGAATACTTGTAATTGTAAGCGCAGTACGGATTATAAGCTTGATTAAAATCGATTGCTATTGTGTTTCCTTTCGGAATTTCTAAATCAATATAACGGCCTCCAATGTAGCTTTGTTTTCCACTTGTTAAATCCGAAAAAGGCAAGAAAAGATGATTTTTATATTTTTCTTGAACAATAAGATCTAAACTTTGGTAAACGGCAAGCTTAAAAGCTTTTCCATTTATTTTAAAGTTTAAAGTTCCGTATTTAATATACTTTGGAGTATAATTTCCTGAAGTTTTCATTTCAAAAACTTTTCCCCCTTTTGCTTTTTCCAAAGTAGCAGTTACAAAATACGTTTCTGAAATAGGAAAAAATTCTAAGCTTTTAAAAGTTTTCAAATCTTCAGCCATCAACGGACTCGTCTTAGGATCAGCAAATTTCGTATTAATCTTCTTTTGAAATTTTAGAACATCGCTCTTGTTGAACTTTTTTTGTGCAAAGCCAAAATTAAATACCAACAATAAAGCAAGGGCGTTTATAGTTTTCATCTTAGAAATTTTCTGCAAAAATAGTTCAAAAGTAACAAAACAGCAACCACTTAACGAGACAAAGTTTCCTAACTTTGTGACGATAATTTATCAAACAAAATGCTTAAAACTGCCTTAACTCATTACATTAACAACTTTCGAGGTTTTACCAGAGAAGTTTGGATTCTTGCTATCATCACTTTTATTAATCGCGCTGGAACAATGGTTCTTCCTTTTTTATCCAAATATTTAAAGGAAGATCTTCATTTTACCTATAACCAAGTCGGATGGATTATGGTGGCTTTTGGTCTTGGATCTATGCTAGGTTCTTGGCTTGGCGGTAAATTATCGGATAAAATCGGGTTCTATAAAATCATGATTTTTAGCTTATTCACTAGTGGCGTTTCGCTATTTTTTGTCCAATATATAACCACTTTCTGGGCCCTTTGTGCCGCAATGTTCGTTCTTATGACGATTGCAGATATGTTTCGTCCTGCAATGTTTGTGTCTCTAGGTGCTTATGCCAAACCAGAAAACCGTACTCGTGCACTTACGCTGGTGCGTCTTGCTGTAAATCTTGGCTTTGCCGCGGGACCTGCGCTTGGAGGTTTGATTATTATGGGAATGGGATATTCAGGTTTGTTTTGGGTTGATGGAGCTTCTTGTATTATTTCGATTTCAATTTTTGCCTTATTGGTAAAAGAGAAGAAAAAAGCAACTCATGATGATAAAACGGAAAGTGCTACTGATGTAAAATCGGTTTTTCACGATAAAATTTTCTGGGTTTTCTTGTTTGTAAGCTTCATTACAGCAATGATTTTCTTCCAGTTATTTACAACACTACCTTTATATCATAATGAAAAATTTAGCTTAAGCGAATTCCAAACCGGCTTATTAATGACCTTAAATGGACTTTTAATCTTTACTCTAGAAATGCCAACCGTTGGATTTCTAGAACGAAAAGCTTTTCCTAAGATTAGAATTATCATCATTGGATCGTTTGTTATGGCCAGCAGTTTCTTTTTGCTTTTAGTTAATTTCTGGGCCGGAATTTTGGTTGTGAGCATGATTTGCATTTCGATTGGAGAAGTTCTTACTTTCCCCTTTTCTAACGCTTTTGCTTTAAGCCGAGCACCTCGCGGACAGGAAGGCCGATACATGGCACTTTATACCATGAGTTTTAGTCTTGCTCATATTATTAGTTCTAAGCTTGGATTTGAAATTATTACTCGATTCGGCTATCAAATTAACTGGCTTTTTATGGCCTGCATTGGAGTTGTTGCAACAGGATGCTGTATCTGGATTAAGAATGCTTTGACCAACGAAAAAATTTCTTAAAAAACTTTTAACTTTTTAGATTCTGACAAAAGCAGACATTTCTTAATTTAAAACAAAAGAGAGTCGTACAATTCTATACGACTCTCAGTTTTAATACTATTTTTGTTTAATTTTTAAATTATTCAATTTCAAAACTTGCTTCAACTTGTATATAGCTTTTTTTACCGTTTTCAGTTTTGACTAAAAAAATAACGTAATCTTCAAGGTAATCAGCAAGTTCATAATCTCTTAATTTTAACCTTCTGTTTTCGTCATAAAATTTAGAACTCCTAATATATTCTTTAAGATTAATTTCTCTTTTTTTAGTCTTGTAATTCTTTATCTTTTGAACTCCAGTAAAGAAAAAATCCCCTACATTACCGCCACTACCATCTTTTATGTAAAAATGATTGGGAATTTCGGTAAACGTAATAATATATTGGGTATCATACGAAAAGAATAGTGTGTCTTTTACTTTTTCCTGCGCTCCTACAAAGCAAGGAAATAATGACAAAATAAAAAGTATAGCAATTTTCATATCTTCTTTTATTACATTATTCAATCAATATCAGGTTGTTGTTCTTTACCATTGTTATGACGTAAACCGATGATATTAAAAACACGATTAAAGGAAGTAAAAAAGCAATGTGTATGTTCTGGTAATTAATTCTTAATCCTGTAAGGTAAACCAGAAAAACCAATAACACTACAAAACAGCCCAAGAGAACTTTATAATTCCTACTTATTAAAAACAAAATAAGCAGAAAAAATACAGGAATAATTGATAACCCTTCCCAAAATATTCGAAAAATCATGCTACTAAAAAGGTCGTGCAAAAATTGGTAGAAATAAATCAGTAGTAGAGCAATAGTTGGAACCCCATTCTCTTGAAGCCCGAAGATTAATAGAAAAGAAAACATTGCGATGAATCTTGCAACTTTTAAATTTATTGACATGTTCTATTTGTGTTAGGTGCATTAGCTGTTTAATAATATAATTTGGACGAGAAAATAATATGGCAGCGACAGTATCTGAAGTATCAATTAAACCTGATGTAGAAATACCTAAGCAATATTTAACACTGCAGATGCAAAATCAGAAGAGTTATTTATTACACAACAAAAGAAAAAGTGCAATAGAGAAACAAACTGAAGACTTAATACACTTGTGCATATTCATTTACATTGGCTGGTTGACAAATTCTTTAATTAATAAATATCTTACAATTCATAGTTGCGAATATAAAATAATTAAATTTAATTTAACAATTAAAATATTAAAAAGCATCTACATAAGAAGTTTTACTACAATCGCAAATATAAATCTTTTGAAACCAACGAGAAGATTTATAAAAAACTGTTAGCATTTTAAATTCTGACAAAAAACAAGCATTTTCAAAGCATTTAGCGATAAAGCGCTAAGTGACGCCGAATATTATTAACTGAAGTTAGCGCTTTATGTTACTGGCAAGCTTAATAAGATTATCGAGTCAAATACCGACTTATCCACCAACGTGTGACCTGCAAAATTTATGGTGAAGATAATAGCATTGAGGAATGCACTAAACTATTCACAGAAGCAACCAAACTTAGATTAAAATAAAAAACCTCGAAAGCATTTTCGAGGTTTCAATTTTTGAACAATAAATTATCCTATCTTTTCTTTCGTTCGTTTATAAAAGTAGACAACACTTCCAATTATCAAAAGAATAAGTATTGGGTAAAAATAATTTACAACATAATATGTATCACCAATATTTAAGTTAAAATAGTAATCAGAGAAGTAAAAAAAAACAAAAAGTACAATACCAATTGTTAAGAACACTAAAAATTTATTCCTCATTTTCTGTCATTATTAAATTATTAAAAAAAGCGTTGAACATCTTAAAATAGCCAAAGTCCGCTTCCTGGAAACTGACATCTTCTATAACAAAGTTATACAATTCTTTAGGAAATTTACTATAAAGAAGTTTTTTCTCGATAATAGATTCTATTTCAAATATAATTTCTTTTAATTTTCGCCTCTCCAAATTAGCTTCCTGCAATTCAGAAATTCTCGATTCTGAAAAAAAAAGCTCAATCATATTCTTTTGACATTTAATCGCATAATAGGGTACAATTACACTTATTAATAATGAAATTGTATACATTTCACCATCTTCAATAAGCGTTACATTAAATGTCATACATCTATCGCCCCAATTAAATAAAGTGTTGTCCGTAAAATTTTTTAAGGTGTAATCATTTTCAAATTCTTTTAAAATATCTTTTGAAAAAATTTCTTTAATTTCAGAATCAAATTTTCCAATTATCTGATTTAACCTTAAATACTCATCACTGGCAATATACCTGCTATTTTCCTTATCAAAGGAAAGATTTCTAGGATACAATAAATATGCTAAATTTTTTAAAACTTTATTAATCATATAATTTAAATCTACTAATCTAGGATACAATCATCGCTCCATAACAAAGTTGTTTTATATTCAGTAGCAGGAGTGCTTGAAGTTGAGTTAAATTGCACTCTACCACCATCCTGATAATATTGATAGTTATGAATCAACCTTTCTTTAAAATATTGGTCAAGAACTAAGTCCGAAACTCGTGTTCTTCCATACTTGTCAACGACATTTTGCATTGATTCTTTAACAGCTTTAGCCGCTACATCTGCCGCAACGCCAGCCGAATAAGTAGTATTAAATCTATTAACAATAGGTGCACCAAAAGATACAGCTTGTGGACAACTGATAGCGTGAACAATTTCAACTCCCCTTTCATTTAATAAAACTATTTTAAATCGTATATTTTTAACAAGAGCTTCTTGCCAATTTGCATCTAGCTTCGCTATAAAATTAAAACTATGACAGCTAGGCGGATAGTCTTCCTCAGAAATCTCTCCAAGATAGTTCCCATTTTGGTCATAATTTGCAATATGTGCAATTCGCTGTAATCTTATAGCTTCTACATCTCCTGAACTCTCACAAGGATAAGGCAAGGTATTAGTGGTTTTAGTCACCTTTTCACCTACATAAATAACCTCTAAAATCTTTGGGCCATTGCTAATTATTCGCCAAACGTCTTGAGTTAGCCATACCGTTTGTGTATATGTCTCGGTGCATAGAGGTATCTTACTTGTAATATCGGATGGAGCATAAAACAAATTTATTGTTTTTGTTAAAATATCCAACTTATTTTTTCCTGAAACATTTGTCGCTTTGCCATTTCTAACGACAACTGAACCTAAATTTTCCCCATTAAAGAAATACACATTCAATCCCCCTGTAAAATCCTTTAGATTTGTGATAGTTTCAGGGTAAACAGCACTTTTTACGAGCGTAAAAACTTCTAAAAAGTAAGATTGCGATTTGCCTTCACTTTCAATTGCAACACCTTGATATTTCAAATGGCTTTGCAGAACGTCAGATTCAAAAGTGTTTACAACTTTTTCTTTTGCTGAAAATTCTGAAATTTTAAAATTGTCTTTTTCAATTACGTTTACATTTTCAAAATCTGCTTCCACATTTTGTGCAATATTGGAATTTGAAAATTTCGCTAATTCTAAATCAGTCTTAACGGTTTTTGCATTTTCCTGATTCTTTACTAATTCTTCATTATTGCATGATAAAAATAATAGTGCAATAAAAAAACAAACGGAATACTTAATAAATTTATGCATACTCATTTACATTGATTGGTTAATAAATTCTTTTATTTAATAAATATCTTACATTTATTACTTGCGAATATAAAACAATTAAATTTATTTTAACAAATAAAATACTAATAATAATTTATTTGTATTAAAACTTTTACTACAATGTTAAATATAAATACTTTGAATGATTGTTGAAACGTGATGCTAAATTTGAATCAAGAACAATTTGACCAACGAGAAGACTTCTTTAAAAAAAAACTTTTAACGCTCTTAAATCATTAAAATTCAATTTATTACTATTAAATTTGAATAGCATTTCTGCGTTCAAAATTAAAACCAAACTTAATTTTTAGTTAAATAACTATTTTTATAGTTGTGTAACTAAAAAAATAGTTGTAGGTTTGAATTAAAATTAGAGAAGATGCAGAAGTTAACAAACAAAGAAGAAGAAATTATGATGATTTTATGGAAGCTGAAAAAAGCTTTTGTAAAAGAAATCCAAGCCGAAATAACAGAAGATCAGCCACATTACAATACACTATCAACTATTGTGCGTAATCTGGAAGAAAAAGGATATGTTGGACATAATGCTTTTGGAAACACCCATCAATACTTTCCAATTGTAGCAATTGAAGATTACAGAAAAGGATTTATGAAAACTGCAATCGATAATTACTTCAATAGTTCTTATAAAAGTATGGTTTCCTTTTTTGCGAAAGAAGAAAAAATTTCAGCAGATGAATTGCGTGAAATTTTATTAATGATCGAAAATAAAAACGAAAAAAAATAATTAGTTTATGGAAGCAGTTTTCATTTACATCGCCAAATCAAGCAGTTTAATGCTAATGTTTTATTGTGCTTACTATTTTTTACTGCGCAAAGAAACATTTTTTAACAGCAACAGATGGTTTCTTTTATCTGGATTGATAGTCTCAGTAATTTTACCATTATTGACTTACACAAAAGTAATTTGGATTGATGCTGCTCCTAATTTTGATACAAGTATCCAAACAACATTAATAAGTAACTCAGACAGCGAATCGGTAGAATTTAATTGGAATTATATTATTCTTGGCCTATACGGGATTGGTCTTTTTGTTTTTCTTTCAAAACTGGCAATTGACTTTTATAGTTTAAATTCTATTATAAAAGGAAAAAAAATCAAACAACAAGCTGATTTCAAATTCGTAGATATCAACGAAAACATCACGCCTTTCTCCTATTTCGAATATATTGTGTACAACTCATCACTTTACACCGCATCAGAATTAGAGAGCATTTTGGAACATGAAAAAGTGCACAGCGATCAAAATCATACTTTTGATGTATTGATTTCGAGAATCTTCAGTATCATTTTCTGGTTCAACCCGATTATATGGCTTTACAAAAAGGCAATCACTCAAAATCTGGAGTTTATTGCTGATAGCGAGGCTTCTAAGAAACTTTCAGACAAAAAAGCATATCAATACACGCTTTTAAAAATAACAACACACGAAAATTGTGTTGCAATCACCAATCATTTTTATCAATCATTAATCAAAAAACGAATCGTCATGTTAAACAAAAATCAATCAAAAAAGAGCAATGCATGGAAGTATTACACCGTAATTCCTGCCCTAGCCGCTTTTGTATTTTTATTTCAAGTAGAAGTAGTTGCAAAAGAAAGGCAGGAAAATGTGAAAATAGTTTCGAACGAAATTAAATCTGTCAATGTTTTTAAAATCACAAAAAAAACGACAGATGCCGAATTTAAAGATCTTAAAAAAGATTTAAAATCAACTTATAATATTGATCTAGAGTTTTCTGACATCAAAAGAAACTCAAAAAATGAACTAACATCTCTTAAAGTTGATATTATTAATGGTGCGCAAAAATCTCAATCTCTGCAAAGTGGAGATCAAGCGATCAAAGATTTTGGAATTGTTGTTACTACAAACAAAAACGGCACCATAAAAGCTGGAATCCAAACCTTTAACGAAAAAGTTGCTGTAAGCAAAAAAGTAAGTGAAAACGAAAAAACAAGCAAAACTTCTAAAACAGCAGTAAGCAAAAATTTAACTACTAATACAGAAACCAATGTTAACACTAATTCTAATACTAGTACAAAAACTAATAGTAATAGTAGTGCAAATTCTAGCACTACTGTAATTGTAGATAAAGACAATAATACGGTCATTACTACTTCTTCTGATGAAGGTACATCTGTTGCTGTTGCAAATGGTGTAAAAACTAATGTAAAAATAGGTTTTCCGCTTGTAATTTTAGATGGAAAAGATATGCCTTCTGACTTTGATATTAACAGCCTTTCCCCTAGCACGA
Source organism: Flavobacterium humidisoli (assembly GCF_023272795.1). Lineage (NCBI taxonomy): Bacteria > Pseudomonadati > Bacteroidota > Flavobacteriia > Flavobacteriales > Flavobacteriaceae > Flavobacterium > Flavobacterium humidisoli. The sequence continues at coordinate 4,144,145 of NZ_CP096829.1, forward strand.
TTAAATCGGTAAAAGTTTTCAAAAGCTTAGATGCCTTAGCTTTATATGGTGATAAAGGCGAAAATGGTATCATCGAAATTAGAAGCAAAAAATAAAAAAGTAATTTTAAATCACTGAGAAATGCAAAAACTGACCAATAAAGAAGAAGAAATCATGCATATTTTATGGAAGCTAAAAAAAGCTTTTGTAAAAGAAATTCAAGCAGAGATTTTAGAAGATCAGCCACATTATAACACTTTGTCTACCATTGTTCGTAATCTGGAAGAAAAAGGATATGTTGCCCATAATGCTTTTGGAAATACGCATCAATATTATCCAGCAGTAAGTATCGAAGACTACAGAAAAGGGTTCATGAGCACTGCAATTGATAATTATTTTAATAGCTCGTACAAAAGCATGGTTTCTTTTTTTGCTAAAGAAGAAAAAATTTCGGCAGACGAATTGCGTGAAATCTTAGACATGATCGAAAATCCAAAAGCAGGTAAGTAATCAAAATAGTTATGGAAGCACTTTTCATTTTTATCTTAAAATCAAGCGGGTTATTAGCAATGTTTTACTTTGCTTACATCTTTTTACTTCGCAAAGAAACTTTTTTTAACAGTAGCCGCTGGTTTTTAATTGCGGGATTAATCACTTCTGTAGTATTGCCTTTTGTAGTTTATACGAAAGTGATTTGGGTTGAAGCGCCTCCAGTGCCAGCGCCAGATCCAATAATTACAACTACAACAACTGATGTAGCGAATATTCCAACTTCAAATCATGAAGTTGCTATTTATAGCACTCAGTATAAGCCAACAACAGTTTCTGTTATTGAAGAAGAGAATTTTGATATCAATTGGACTTTGGTTGTAGCTGTCGTTTACGGAATTGGTTTCTTGGCTTTTATGATCAAATTTGCGCTTGATTTTTACAGTCTGAATTCTGTTTTAAAGGGAAAAAAGATTGAACAGCAGGAAGATTTTAAATTTATCGACGTTAATGAAAATATTGCTCCTTTCTCCTATTTCGATTACATTGTATATAACTCATCACTATATACTTCGACAGAATTGGAAAGCATTTTGGAACACGAAAAAGTGCACAGCGATCAAAAGCATACCGTTGATGTTTTGATCTCTAGAATCTTTTGTATTCTATTTTGGTTTAACCCAATTATCTGGCTTTATAAAAAAGCTATTCTACAAAACCTTGAATTCATTGCAGATAGTGAAGCTTCTAAAAAAATTGCCGACAAAAAAGCGTATCAATACACACTTTTAAAAATCACAACACATGAAACTTGTGTTGCAATCACCAATCATTTCTATCAATCATTAATCAAAAAACGAATTGTCATGTTAAACAAAAATCAATCAAGCAAAAGAAATTACTGGAAGTATTCGGCTGTAATACCGGCTCTTGGTGCGTTTGTTCTTTTATTTCAAATAAGAACCATTGCACAAGAAAAGAAACAGGCTGAAGTTGCAACAATCCAAAGCGACACTGTTAAAGATACGGAACAAACAATCAAAATTACTAAAAACACGACTGATAAGGAATTAAATGAATTGCCAGGACAATTAAAAGCAAATCATAATCTGGATGTCGAAATTTCGGACGTCAAAAGAAACAGCAAAGAAGAATTGACTGCGATTCAAATCAAAGTAAAATCGGATTCTGGTAAAAAACAAATGATCAGAATTGACGGAGACGAAGCTATTAAAGACTGCGAATTAGCAATTGGAACAAACGAAAATGGATCAAAGGCTATTGTAATTAATACTGATGGAAATTTCAGAACACCAATGATTATCAAGAACAACAAAGTTATTGTTCGTACTTTTGGAAATGGAGAATCTGATGTTGCAGCTCCCGTACCTCCAACTCCACCTGCATTTCCTTCAGGGCCAATGCCTCCTGTTCCAGCAATTGATATGTCAAAAATGCCAAAGCCTCCTGTTGCTCCAAAAAATCCAAAGGATAAAGTAGCAATGGCTAAGTTTGAAAAAGACATGGAAGCGTTTGGAAAACAGATGGAAGCATTTGAACCTCAAATGAAAGAATACGAAAAACAAGTTGAAGCGATCATGTCGCAAAGATCTGAAATCTATGAAAAAGAAATGGCGAAATATGAAATTGCCATGGAAAAATTCAGCGCTAACATGGAAAAGTTTAACTACGACTTTAATTTCAAATTCGGAGACGATTCTAAAGACTATGAAAATAGCATGAAACAATATGAGCAAGACATGAAACAGTATGAGCTTGACATGAAACAACATGCAAAAGATATGAAACAGCATGCTAAGGACATGAAACAACATGAAAAAGACATGAAGCAGCATGAAAAAGATATGAAAGAAATGGAAAAGCAGAATAAAAAAGCTTAATTCTAATGAGATTCTTTCTTACCGTCTCTTTACTATTCGTTCTTAATTTATCTTTTAATCAAAAAAACGCTGACAAATCAACAGAACAAAGAATTGACAATTATATAAAAGAAGTAATAGCAATTAATGAAATTCCCGGTGTGGCATTGGCAGTAATAAAAGATGGTAAAATTGTTTATGAAAAATATTTTGGAAAAGCTTCTATAGAAGATGATAAAGCAGTGGATAAAAACACTGCTTTTAAAATTTTTTCAACTACCAAATTAATTACCAATGTTGGGATATTTCAACTTATTGAACAAGGAAAGTTATCACTTGATGATCCTATTTCAAAATATTTAGAAAATACTCCTAAAGAATGGCAAGATGTAAAAATTAAAAATTTGCTTTCTCATTCTTCCGGACTTCCTGATATTATTAGGTTTCAAGAAATTCCGATAACGGCACCATTTGACAAAAAAATAGCTTTACTGTCTCAAAAACCGATGGATTTTAAAACAGGAAATCAATATCATTACAATCAAACTAATTATTTGTTTCTGGCTAAAATTATCGAAAAAATTACTGGTTTAACTTTTGAAGAATACATTTTACAAAATCAGTTTTCTTCTGTAAAATCAGGCGTTTATTTTTCGTCCAATTTTGGCGAAATGGTACCCAATAGTGCTTTTAGATACAACTATGACGATCAAACAAAAAAATACGTTAAAAGCACTTCAAACTTTGGTACCGACGCTCATTCTGCAAACGGTTTAAATATTTCTTTGCCGAATTTTATTCGTTGGAATGAAAATCTCGATAGAGACCTTTATCTTCAAAAAGAAACCAAAAACAATATGTGGAAACCGTTTCCATTTGCTGACAACACAGATCGTTTTGCTTTCGGCTGGGAAATTGTACCTGTTAATAAAGTTCTTTCATACGGCTTTACCGGTGGCAATGAAACTGCTTTTAGAAAGTTTATTGACCGTGATTTAACGATAATCTTTTTGTCTAATGGCCATAAATATTCCAATTTATATGTACAAAGCCAAGTAATCAATCATGTTGCTTCGATTGTAGATAAAACACTTACAGATGATTTTTTACTAGACGGAGAAAAAATCAATCAGAATTTTCTAAAACTAGACTTTACAAAAGCGCAACAGAATTATTTATCCATAAAAAAGAATCATCCTGATTGGGACTTTGAATATCGATTGAATGTTATTGGCTATACATTAATGGATCATGGACGATTGCATGACGGTATAAAAGTCTTAGAACTTAACGCAAAAGAGAATCCAAAATCTGGAAATGCTTTTGACAGTTTGGCTGATGGCTATTTTAGAAATAATGAATTGGCACTTTCGAAAGAAAACTATCAAAAAGCATTATCTCTTTCTCCTGATAACAATAATGCAAAAGAAATGCTGGAGAAAATTAGCGCAATGTTAGCGAAGTAATCTACATTTCCTTTAATAAATGAAAAAACATATTTTCAAAAATGAAAAAGCTCATTATACTCCTGTTTTTATGCTTAAGCTTTTCAATTCTAGCGCAGAAGAATACAGCTGAAAAAAGTATTTTTATTGCAATGGACAAAACAGCTTCGCTTTTAATAGGAAAGTCAAAAGCCAATTCTATCTCAATTGGAGTAGTTAAAAATGGAAAAACTTATACCAGACATTACGGCGAAATTGATAATGGAAAAGAAAACGTTGCAAACAACAATACTGTCTTTGAAGTCGCCTCTATAACGAAACTATTTACAGGTTTACTGACTGCACAAGCAGTTTTAGAAGGAAAATTGAATCCAGACGATGATATTAGAAAATATATTACTGGCTCCTACCCCAACTTAGAATATAACGGAACTCCAATAACGATTAAAGATTTGGTTTCTTTTAGAACTGGTTTTGATAAAGATCTTCCTGATACTGCCGAATTAAGAAAAAACCGAAACGATAGTAGTTATTTAGCTTTTAAAAAGATGGATGAAACGTATACTCGTGAAAAATTTTTTGAAGATCTTAAAACTATAAAATTAGACACTTTACCAGGAACAAAATTCAAATACAGCAACGGAAGCCTGAATCTTACGGCTCACATTTTAGAAAATGTTTATGGCAAAAGCTATGAAACGCTTTTGAAAGAAAATATTTTTTCAAAACTAGACATGCAATCAAGCGGTATAAATTTAAGTCCAAATACTGTTATAGCGAATGGGTATAATCTAAAAGGCGTTCTAATGCCTAACATTTCAGACAATCTTTGGGGTGCTGCAGGAAGATTAAAATCTACTTTAGGTGATTTGACTAAATTTATTGCTTATGAACTAAATACAAAAAATAAAGTTGTTCAAGAATCGCAACGAAATCTATTAAATAGCCCAACAACTTGGAACGGTTATTTCTGGGATTATATTCAAGTGGATGAAAACGGAAAAAACTGCTGGAAACACGGGGGTGCCTTTGGAACTCAAAATATGCTGGTTGTTTATCCTGAACGTCAATTAGGAATTTCAATTATCGTAAATATAAGTGATGAAAACACAGGCAATGCACTTGGTGAAGCTATTACAAAGCTCTCTAATGATTTATTGAGCGAAAACAAAAAACAATCTGGCATTTACGGTTACAAAATCGTTAACGACAATGTTGTATTTGTCTATGAACATGATAAGAATTTAGATCCGAATTTGGTTAAAAGTGTTTCAATAGCGGGTTCTTTTGACCAATGGAATCCAAATGACCAGGATTTTCAAATGATTCAGAAAAGTAAAAACACATTTGAACTATCGGTTCCAAAATCGAAATTTGAAAAAAACAAAACACATCTTTTCAAATTTGTCATCAATAAAACGGGATGGATGGAAGCTCCCAAAAATGCCATAAATCGCGAAAGCGATGGCGACGAAAATCTGATTCTCAAAATTTAAATACTTTTACATTTTACTACCCAAAAGACTTTGTTTCAAACACAAAGTCTTTTTTTTTTATCTTTGCCGAAACAAATCTACTATGTATAAATTATTAGCTAAACTAAATAAACTACTTTTGCCAAGCTTTACCAAACAAGGTCTAGATATTTCTAAGGCTACGAAATGGCAAATGGCTATTATTGGTTACCGCGCCTATGTTACAAAAAGAGCATTGGACAATTAATTTAGAATACATTTTATTATCCGACAGCAATTATTTTTTTATGATTCTGTCTTATTTTTTATGAAAAACCGAGATTTCAGCCTTCCTCCTGTTCCAGCAGTATTATTAGCGATTATTAGTGTTCAATGTGGGGCTGCAATTGCCAAAACACTATTTCCTACAATCGGCGCAGCTGGTACGGCATCTATGCGTATTGGTATTTCGGCGTTAATTCTATTACTGGCTTACAGACCAAATCTAAAAGCGATAACTCCACAACAATGGAAAATTGTAATTCCGTATGGTTTGTCATTGGGAGCTATGAATTTAATTTTTTATCTCGCAATAGAAAAAATTCCAATTGGCCTAGCCGTGACTTTAGAGTTTGTTGGTCCTTTAATACTTGCTATAGCAGGTTCAAAACGCTTGGTTGATTACTGTTGGGTGATGTTGGCTGCGATTGGTATTTTATTAATTGCACCATGGACAAACGATCGCTTAGATCCTATCGGCATTATATGTGCACTTTTGGCTGGAGCATTTTGGAGCGCTTATATAGTTTTAGGAGGCAAAATTTCGAAAATAATGAACGATGGTTATGCCGTTACAACCGGAATGTTGTTTGCAGCCATTTTAGTCTTACCTTTTGGTTTCCTAGAAAGCGGATTAAACAATCTTACACCAAAATTATTCGGAATGGGTGTGGCTCTTGCTCTTCTGTCTAGTGCTATTCCGTTTACTTTAGAAATGAAGGCTTTAGGAAAACTTCCGCCTCGTACTTTTAGCATATTAATGAGTCTAGAACCGGCGGCAGCTTCTATTTGTGCTTTTATATTTCTTCAAGAAAGTTTAAACTTCTACGAAATTCTAGCTGTACTTTGCGTTATAATTGCTTCTGCAGGAAGTACTTTAACTGCTAAAAAATAATCTTGGAAAAATCTCAAAATAAAAAATCCAAATTCCAATTTAAGCTTGGAATTTGGATTTTTTTTAGAATTTAAAACTAATTATTTCTTTGGAAGCAAAACAGCATCTATAACATGAATTACACCATTTGATTGATTAACATCTGCAATGGTAACTTTTGCTTTACTGCCATTCTCGTCAGTAATATATAAATCTTTACCTTTCATCCATGCAGTAAGGTTTCCACCGCTTACTGTTTTAATCGTTGCTTTCCCTTTTCCGTCTTTTATTGCTTTTGCAATATCAGCAGAACTCCATTTTCCAGAAACAACATGATAGGTTAAGATCGTTTGTAATTTCTTTTTATTTTCTGGTTTTAATAATGTCTCTACAGTTCCTTTTGGCAATTTATCAAATGCGGCATTTGTAGGAGCAAAAACAGTAAACGGACCAGCTCCTTTTAATGTTTCAACTAAATCGGCAGCTTTTACTGCGGCTACTAATGTTGTGTGATCTTTTGAATTAACAGCATTTTCAATAATATTTTTGTTTGGATACATTGCTGCACCACCCACCATTACTGTTTTTTGTGCATTTGATGTAAATGCAAATCCTAAAGCTAAAACTGCTACTGCGAAAAATTTTCTAGTTTTCATAATTAATTTTTTAAGTTATAATGTCATTTACGATGATTAATTCCTTTTGGTTTTAAGAAAAATGGAAATACTTAAAAAGAATATTGAAAAATTATCATTTAACACTCAATAGCAAGCATTTAATATCTAAGGAGAATTTTAAATATTTTTAAAATCCTGATGATTTTTGCATTCTTTTTATTTTTACGAAATGAAAATCACCGGATTACATCCAAAAAAATTACTCCTTAAAAAAACAAAATAATTAGCTTCAAATTAAACTTAAAACAAAGAAAGCCCTGAAGTAAAAACAAAAAAAGTCCCACATTACTATGGGACTTTTTATTTACAAAAAAGCTAAGAATTATTTTTTCTCAGTTTTTTCCATTTTAGCTTTTAATGCAGCTAATACATCATTGTTATCTCCTAAAGTTGCAGCTGGTGCATTAGTAGTAGAGTTAGATGAAGTATTTTCAGTTGCAGCTTTCACATTTTTCTCTTCTTCTTCTCTGAAGATAGCAGTGTGAGAAGCAACTACTCTTTTGAATTCTTTGTTGAATTCAATTACTTTGAAATCAGCAGTATCACCTTTTTTCAATTTCTTTCCGTCTTCTTTTTCAAGGTGACGAGTTGGAATGAAAGCAACGATATCATCTCCGAATTCTACAGTAGCTCCTTTGTCAACGATTTCAGAAATCTCACCGTTGTGGATAGTTCCTACAGCGAAAGAATCTTCGTATTGATCCCAAGGATTAGCAGTAGTTTGTTTGTGACCTAAAGATAATTTACGTCCTTCAACATCTAATTCTAATACAACAACATCAAGTTTTTCACCAACGTTTACAAACTCAGATGGGTGTTTAATTTTCTTAGTCCAAGATAAGTCAGAGATGTAGATTAATCCATCAATTCCTTCTTCTAATTCTACGAAAATACCAAAGTTTGTAAAGTTTCTAACGATACCTGTATGTTTAGAACCTACTGGGTATTTAGAAGTGATATCAGTCCATGGATCTTGAGTCAATTGTTTGATACCTAATGACATCTTACGATCGTCTCTATCTAAAGTTAAGATAACAGCTTCAACAACATCTCCAACTTTTACGAAATCTTGAGCAGAACGTAAATGAGTTGACCATGACATTTCAGAAACGTGGATTAAACCTTCAACACCTTCAGCAACTTCGATGAAAGCACCGTAATCAGCGATTACAACAACTTTACCTTTAACTTTATCACCAACAGTTAAGTTAGCATCTAAAGCATCCCATGGGTGAGCGTTTAATTGTTTCAATCCTAATTGAATTCTTGTTTTCTCATCATCGAAATCAAGGATTACAACGTTTAATTTTTGGTCTAATTCAAGAACTTCACTTGGGTGGTTGATTCTACTCCAAGAAAGGTCAGTAATGTGAATTAATCCGTCAACACCACCTAAGTCAATGAACACACCATAAGAAGTAATGTTTTTAACAACACCTTCTAATACTTGTCCTTTTTGTAATTGACCGATGATTTCTTTTTTCTGTACTTCAATATCAGCCTCGATAAGCGCTTTATGAGATACAACAACGTTTTTGAATTCGTGGTTGATTTTTACCACTTTGAATTCCATCATTTTGTTTACATATACATCGTAGTCTCTAATTGGCTTAACGTCAATTTGAGATCCAGGTAAGAACGCTTCGATTCCGAATACGTCAACAATCATACCTCCTTTAGTTCTACATTTAACAAAACCGTTAACGATTTCTCCAGTTTCATTAGCCGCAATAACTCTATCCCAAGATTTGATAGTACGTGCTTTTCTGTGAGATAATACTAATTGACCTGTTTTATCCTCACGGATATCAATTAATACTTCTACTTTGTCACCTACTTTTAAATTAGGGTTGTAACGAAATTCGTTTAAAGAAATAACACCTTCAGATTTAGCATTGATATCAACGATAACGTCTCTATCTGTAATTCTAACGACAACTCCTTCTACTACTTCTTCTTGATCTGTAGCGATGAAAGTTTTTGATACTAGTTCTTCAAACTCTTGCAAGTTTTTTTCATCTACTGCATCGATTCCTTCTTGGAAGTTGTGCCAGTTAAAATTTGCTAAAAACTCTTCTTGTGATTTTGTTTGTTCAGACATGCTGATAAAAAAATTTGTATTCTGTTTTTCTCGAGTTTCTCTATGCGATAGAAAATACAGAAGTTGTTTTACATAAATGGTTGATTCCTAATGGAAACTCTTCTCTGCCAAAAGGACTGCAAAATTAATACATTTTTCTGAATTAACAAAACAAAACCGATATGATTATCAGTCATTTGTTTAAGAAGGAGGACAAGTGATGTTTTCAACATGCTCATTCCCGCTTCACTCCTATCTTATTCTGTCTGGCAGCAGCTAAAAAAAGGACATACGTGCTAGGTTAGAGCTTTTTGTTTTACATAACAAAACCCGACAGTTTTTTTAAACATGTCGGGTTTCCTAATATAAAACTTTTTCTATTTTAGTGCTTTAAGCCTTCTAACTCCTTTGGATCATGTTTATGCTTAAACAAAATAGCAAAAGCAATTGCAATAACCAAAGCATAAGCAGCAAATGATAACCAGATTGTATGCCAATCTTTCATTAAAACTGGATTTGCAAAAATTCCGTCTGCAGAAATTGAATTTCCTTGTTCTTTTACAAATTCTACCATTTTTTCATTAGTTGCATCTGTTTGCAAAAATCCTGATAATTCAGTTGTATTAGCAAATGATTTTGTAAAGAAACGATCAATTGCCCATCCAGAAGTTAAACTTCCTAAAACAGCTCCTACTCCATTGGTCATCATCATAAATAAACCTTGTGCAGAAGATCGAATTTTAGAATCTGTATTGCTTTCTACGAATAAAGAACCCGAAATATTAAAGAAATCAAATGCCATTCCGTAAACGATACAAGACAAAATAATCATCCATAACCCACCAATTGGATCTCCAAAAGCAAATAATCCAAAGCGAAGAACCCAAGCTAGCATACTAATCAACATAACCTGTTTGATACCGAAGCGTCTCAAGAAAAACGGAATCGCTAGAATAAATAAGGTTTCAGAAACCTGAGAAATCGACATTATAATAGTCGAATATTTTATTACGAAAGAATCTGCGTATTTTGGAAAATGTTTGAACTCATCCAAAAACACATCTCCATAAGCATTTGTCAGTTGCAATGCTCCTCCTAAAAACATAGAAAAAACAAAAAACAAAGCCATTTTGTAGTTGGCAAACAACTTGAAAGATTCTAAACCAAAAGTTTCAATCCAAGTCGCATTTTCTTTGATCAAACGTTGCGGTTCGCATTTTGGTAAAGTAAAAGCATAAACTCCAAGAATTAAAGCACCTACTCCAGCAATATAAAACTGATATTCAGTTGCTTTACTTCCGCTTAAATTCGTAATCCACATGGCAACGATAAAACCTATTGTTCCCCAAACACGAATTGGCGGAAAATCTTTTACAATATTTTTATTATTTAATTTAAGCGAAGTATAAGATATTGAATTACTTAAAGCGATTGTTGGCATATAACAGCACATGGCTAAAAGCATAACAACAATAAAAGTATCTGGCGCAGTAACTTGTGCAATCCCGAATAGAACTACTGCATAAAGAATATGAAGAGCACCGTATAATTTTTCAGCATTAATCCATCTGTCGGCAATAATACCTGTAAGTGTAGGCATAAAAAGAGAAGCGATTCCCATGGTTCCGAAAACTAGTCCGAATTGAGTTCCTTCCCAGTTTTTTGTTCCAAACCAATAATTTCCAATTGTTATAAGCCAAGCTCCCCAAACAAAAAATTGAAGAAAGCTCATTAAAATCAATCTATTTTTAATCCCCATATGATAAAAATTGTTCTTTAGTAAAAATGAAGCGGTAAAACTACCATTTAAAATAATATCTGCAAAAAATTATGCTGTTTTAACAACATCATTCACTAATTCTAGAACCGCAGCAAATTGTTCTTCTTTATTTAAGTAAGAATTATCAATTTCTATGGCGTCATCGGCAATTACAAGAGGAGAGTCTTCGCGGTGTGTATCCATATAATCTCTTTCAACAACATTTTTCAAAACTTCTTCATAAGAAACATTATCACCTTTTTGCTGTAATTCATCAAAACGTCTTTGCGCACGTGTTTCTGCACTTGCTGTCATAAATATTTTTAATTCTGCATTTGGAAAAACTACAGTTCCAATATCTCTTCCATCCATTACAATGGCTTTATTTGTTCCCATTTCCTGCTGCTGTTCTACCAACTTAGCACGAACTTCTGAAACAGCCGCTACTTTACTAACAAAATTAGAAACTTCAATAGTTCTAATTTGTTTCTCCACATTCTCACCATTCAAATACATTTCTGCAAAACCTAAATCTGAATTAAACTTAAATTCTAATTTTATATCAGATAATGCTGCAATCAAAGCTTCTTTCTTAAAAAAATCAGCCTCAATCAAATTATGCTGCATAGCAAAATAGGCAACCGCACGGTACATTGCCCCTGTATCTACATAAACATATTCCAATTCTTTTGCTAATTGTTTTGCAAGAGTGCTTTTACCTGTAGATGAAAATCCGTCGATAGCAATGGTAATTTTTTTCAATTTTTTATTTTTAAATTTTTATTCTTTTAGTGATAGTTGATTTTTAATAATAAATACTCATCAAAATATTAGATTCAGAACTATCAATTAGTCGCGATATTCTATCAAAGTATTTTTTATTAACCATAGGACAGCCAAAACTATTGCAAATGTAGCCATCTTTCTCTTTATATGGAACATCATAATAGTAATGAAAAACAATATCTCGTTTAAAAGCATTACTATTCGTTATATCCAATCCGTACAGCTTATATGCTCTACCAAACTTTCCGTAATAATGCTTGCCGATGTAATATTTTCCTAAGGAAGTGCTTAATGAATTAGGAACGTTGCTAAAACGAAGTTTGCCTTTAATCCCCGTTTCAGAACCAGAACCATGTGCAACCAAACCTTTATCGATAATTTTATTTTCTTTTAAATCATAAACAAAAAATCGATTTTTCCCCGAAGGAATTTTCATATCCACAAAGAAGGCTATTTTGTTATTGTATTGAGGATTTTTGTTTATCAGCTTTTTTATATCAGCAATTTGAAACTCAATTCTTTTATCATCAGAAGACAATAAACCAATTTCTTTACTATCAGACAGCAGCAAATACCCAACAAAAAGCGCGAGAATAAAAAGGAATAGAATAAGTAATTTTTTCATTGATTTACGATTCAGAAAAAAACTTTTTAATATAGAAGGCTAATACTATTTGACAATAAAAAGTTCTTGCTTTTTTTGGACACAGTTACCTTCTTTTATTAATAGTAAATGTCCATAAGAATATTGGACTTAGAGTTGTCAATAATCTTTTCTATTCTTTTAAAAAACTGTTCGTTTACCATCGGGCATCCGTGACTATTGCTTATATAATAATCCTGTTCTTCGTAAGGAACAGCAGAATAATGATGCAAAACAATTGCTCTTTTTAAAGCATTGTTATTACTTTCTTCTAAACCAGCCAATCGATATGCTTTTCCAAAAATGCCTTTATAGGTTTTTCCAACAGAATATCTGCCTAGAGCGGTGCAATTAGAATTTGGCATATTACTGAACTTAAGCGCTCCTTTCACTCCTGTTTCTGAACCGGAACCATGAGCTACGAGACCTTGATCTACAACTTCATCTTTCTGGAGATCATAAACAAAAAATCGATTTTTACCAGAAGGCACTTTCATATCAATCAAAAAAACTATTTTCTGATTGTATTTAGGATCGGTGGAAATCATATCTTTTATCCCTGCAATTCTAACATTAATTCTTTCCATTTCGATCGTAGAAATAGTTTCTTCTTCTTTAAAAGAAAATTTAGACCCCGTAAAAAAGCTTATTGACATAAATAAAGCCAAATAGAACAGTTTCATTTACTTATTGAAAATTTAATGTTAAACCAAAAAGACTAGTGTTGGCTGCCAACGTATATCTAGAATAAGAATAATTAAATTTCAGTTTATTCATTTTCAAACCAAAACCTAAAGAAACGCCCGAAAAGTTACGCTGTTCGTCTACTCTTAATTCTTCGCCTCTTCTAAAATTATATCCTACTCTAAAATTGAATGCTTTTTTAGGAAAAAGCTCAACGCCAAAAGCTACGTGTCTTAGAGCATTGTTCACAAAAGAAACTTTTTCTGGACTTGTAGAGCCGTCGATATTAGTTTCTCCTCTAACTGGATTGGAAAAAGAAATATTCCATTGCTGTAAATTTTCTAAGGAAAGATGCCAACGAATTGGAACATGCTCTAATTCTTGAGAAATACCTGCTACAATTTCAAATGGAAGATTTTCTTTAATTCCTGAATAAGTAGTAAACTGTGTCCCCATATTTCTAAATACAAGAGCAAAATTTAGGTCATTCATTACGTCTACATATAAAAACCCCAAATCGACTGCACCACCTATAGAATTATAACTTTCCAAAGAAGAAGTTATCAATTTTGCACTAGCTCCAATATATAAATCGGTATAAGGAACATTGTAGGCATATCCAACTGATAACGCACCTTCGCTTCCCGTAAAATTAGAAGTTGCCTGACCATTTTCATCATAACCTTCAAATGTACCATAGTTCACATAAGTAACTCCAGCATAAATAGTTTGCACGTGTCTATCGTAGGTATAAGCGTACGATGCTGTACCATAAGAGGCTTCCCCGTAATAACTTCCGTAATTTAATGCCAAATGATTGTCCATGTCTGCGTTTATAAGAGCGGGGTTCGACATAGCTTGATTAACATCTTCATCATATATTGTAATAACATCCCCTCCCAATGCTGCTTGCCTCGGCGAAGTGGTCAAATTTAAAAACTGGTAAGTGTAGCGCCCTCCAACCTGTCCGAAAGAAGACGAACAAATTAAGATTGTAGAAAATAAAACAAGTTTTTTGAGCATTTGTTTTTGGCGCACCTATATGGGAATAACGCAAGTGCAAATATAAAATTATATAACACTAAAAATAAAGTACAATAAAAAAATTCCAAACTCCAATCATTGAAAATTGGAATTTGGAATTTATATCATTAGCTAAAAGAATATTATTTCAAATCTTTAGCATTTTTTACTTTCTGATCTGTTAAAGCAAAAGCTAAAACTTCGCTCATTTCTTTTACATAATAAAAACTTAAACCTTCTAAATATTCTGCTTTAATTTCATCAATATCGCTTTTGTTTTCGTGGCAAAGAATAATTTCTTTAATCCCTGCTCTTTTTGCTGCTAAGATTTTTTCTTTAATACCACCCACTGGCAATACTTTTCCGCGAAGCGTAATTTCGCCAGTCATAGCTAAACTTTTCTTCACTTTTTTCTGAGTTAAAAGCGAAACTAAAGAAGTAAGCATTGCAATACCAGCACTTGGCCCATCTTTTGGAGTTGCTCCTTCTGGAACATGTAAGTGAATGTTATACTTCTGAAATAGTTCTGTACTAATCCCTAATTTCTTAGCATTTGCTTTAATGTATTCTAAAGCAATTGTAGCAGACTCTTTCATTACAGTCCCAAGGTTTCCTGTAATGGCCAGAGATCCTTTTCCTTCAGAAATCAAAGATTCAATAAACAAAATATCTCCTCCAACACTTGTCCAAGCTAAACCTGTTACGACACCTGCGACATCGTTATTTTCATATTTATCGCGTTCTAATCTTGGCACTCCCAAAATCGCTACAATATCTTCATCTGTAACTTTCTTGTTGTACTCCTCTTCCATTGCAACAGATTTTGCTGCATTTCTAATTACTTGTGCAATTTTAGTCTCTAAATTACGAACCCCCGATTCTCTAGTGTAACCTTCAATGATTTTTTCTAATTGCTTTTTGCCAATAGTCAGATCTTTTGCGGTTAAGCCGTGAGCTTCTAATTGTTTTGGAAATAAATGTCTTTTAGCAATTTCAACCTTTTCTTCAATAGTGTAGCCGGACATTTTGATAACTTCCATTCTATCACGCAAAGCTGGCTGAATTGTAGCCATATTATTTGAAGTCGCAATAAACATAACTTTAGACAAATCATATCCCATTTCAAGGAAATTATCATAAAAAGAACTGTTTTGCTCTGGATCTAAAACCTCTAATAAAGCTGAAGACGGATCGCCGCTATTACTGTTTGACAATTTATCGATTTCGTCTAAAATAAATACAGGATTTGATGTTCCTGCTTTTTTCAAACTCTGAATAATACGTCCTGGCATTGCTCCAATATACGTTTTTCTATGACCTCGAATCTCTGCTTCATCACGTAAACCTCCTAAAGAAATACGAACATACTCTCTTCCTAAAGCTTCTGCAACAGAACGCCCGATTGAGGTTTTACCAACTCCTGGAGGCCCTGTTAAACATATAATTGGCGATTTCATGTCATTTCGCAATTTTAAAACTGCCAAATGCTCAATCATTCTTTTCTTAACTTCATCAAGTCCAAAATGATCTTTATCTAAAATTTTCTGCGCGTGTTTTAAATCGAACTTATCTTTAGAATATTCACCCCAAGGCAATTCTAAAAACAATTCTAAATAATTGCGCTGAATTCCAAAATCTGGTGATTGCGGATTCATACGACGCATTTTAGACAATTCTTTCTCGAAATGTTTCTGGGTTTTTTCGTCCCATTTTTTAGTTTTGGCTTTCTGCCCCATTTCGTCCATTTCCTCTTCCTGAGAAACACCACCCAATTCTTCCTGAATGGTTTTCATTTGCTGGTGAAGGAAATATTCTCTTTGCTGCTGATCTAAATCAAAACGAACTTTTGACTGAATGTCATTCTTCAATTCTAATTTTTGAAGCTCTACATTCATATAGCGTAAAGTCTCTAAAGCACGTTCTTTTAAACCATTTATCGATAAAAGGCCTTGTTTTTCTTTTACTGATAAATTCATGTTAGAAGATACAAAATTGATCAAAAACGATTGGCTTTCAATGTTTTTAATCGCAAAAGTAGCTTCAGAAGGGATATTTGGACTTTCCTTAATAATCTGGATTGCCAATTCTTTTACAGAATCTAAAATTGCAGTGAATTCAGAATCATTTTCATCTGGACGTTCTTCTGCAACTTCTTTGATTGTTGCTGTCATGTATGGTTCTTCTAAAACTACTTCGTCAATTTCGAAGCGTTTTTTTCCTTGAAGAATAACCGTAACGTTTCCGTCAGGCATTTTAAGCACACGCAAAATGCGCGCAACAGTTCCTACTTTATGAATATCGTCTTTTGACGGATCTTCGTCTTCTTCATTAATTTGAGATACAACACCGATGATTTTTCCACCAGCATTAGCATCATTAATTAATTTAATTGACTTATCTCTTCCTGCTGAAATTGGAATAACAACTCCTGGAAATAAAACAGTATTCCTTAAAGGTAAAATTGGAAGCGAAACAGGAAGTTCTTCATTATTCATTTCCTCCTCGTCTTCTGGAGTCAACAATGGAATTAATTCTGCCTCTGAATCGAATTCTTGAAGTGACAGATTGTCAATAGTAAGTATTTTATGGTTTGACATAATAAAATATAAGTCGTTTTGTCATTAAAAAGTTTATGCTATCTGTAAAAAGAGTATTGCTTATTGAAGTTTTTACTGAAAACGTGTCTCGTTTTTCAATTACAAGATAGGGCATAAAAATAGACAATCATTATGCCAAAACAAACCTAAAACTTAAATAATTCTGATTAGTCATTTTTAAGATACAATCCATTTGAAAGTTTAGAAAATAAAAAACCCGAAAAAAAGCTTTCGGGTTTTTAAACAGTTAACTTATCTATTACTTCAAAGAGTATGATACAAGTTCTGAAGTAGTGCCAGACGATTCTAATTTTACAATTCCGACATCTTTAGCAATCCAATAGAAAGTATCTGATGAAGAACTTTGCCCTTGACTACTAGCCTCTAGATGTAGTTTAAACTTAATCACATTACTATAAGTCACGTCTTTTACTTTTATGCTTGTACCTTTTTCTAAAATAGTTCCTGTATATTTTACAGCCATTTTAAGAGCAGGGAAATTTGGAATGTTAAAAGTTGTTTCTTGAGAATAACTTCCGCTCCAAGTTTGATTAACATCTAAATAATCCTTGAAAAGAATGAATTCATAACCAGTCATTTTACCAGTTATTCCTTCAGAACTGTAATTCACTTCATCAATAACGATGTAATAATCTCCTTTTACTTTTTTAAGTGAAGCACCGGCTGTTCCAGAAATTTCGTCCGTTGCTCCAAATAGCTGGTTAAATTTATAATAGGTATTACCATCTTTATCAGATGAGCTTTGAATTTTCACTGTGCTTTCACTACCGTCTTGGTTAAAAACCCATTGATTGCCCACTTTAGAAGGCCAATAATCTCCTGTTGATCCAGCACTTTCGCTTGAGTCATCATTACTGCAAGATGTTAACATAAATCCCATCATAACAAACAGGATTGCAAAACATTTGTTTAGTTTTCTCATAATTGAATTTGTTTTTGGCAATAAAATTTTTATGTGAAATTATAGCAATTAAAGTATTATACCTTACGGCATTACGTAAAATCAAAAAATATTTTTTATTTTTTGATAAAAACTGTAACAAACAAAAAAAAGCCAAGTCTATATTAAAAACCAAAAGCCACTACTTGAATATAAACAACCAAAATATCGAAGAACTGATTGTGCTTTGCAAAAGCAATAATCAGAAAGCGCAATTTGAAGTATACAATCGCTATTGTAAGGCGATGTATAACGTGGCTTTTCGTATTGTAAAAGACGAACATTTTGCACAAGACGTCATGCAGGAAGGTTTCTTAAAAGCTTTTACAAAAATCAATGACTATAAGCAAGAAGTGGCTTTTGGCGCATGGTTAAAAAAAATAATCATCAATTATAGTATCGATTTTTACAAGAAAAACAACTCTTTTCAAGTGGAAGATTTAAGTAAACAGCTTTATAAAATCGAAGAAAACGACGGAATTCTTTCTGAAAATATTGACTTAAACTCTCTAAAAGTAAAACAGGTTTTGGATACTATTCTGCAGCTGAAAGATAATTACAGAATGGTGCTGACACTTTTTTACATTGAAGGTTACGATCAAGAAGAAATCTGCGATATTTTAAATATTTCTTATGCAAATTGCAGAACAACCTTGAGTAGAGCTAAAGATAGTTTGAGAAAAAAATTGGAAGAAATATAAAATGAATTGGAATTATGAAAAATGAAAAAGACAATTTAGACGAATTATTCAACAGATTTGAAAACCAATGGGATATTCAGGAATTAAATTCTGATCATCAGGTAGATTTTCTTCAAAAATTAAACAAAAAAGAGCCTAAGAAAAAATACTGGTTCGTAACTGCTATTGCCGCTTCGATTGTATTGATGCTTGGAGTTTCTCTTTTTTATAAAAATGAAAAACCAAAAGAATTCAAATTTGCTTCTAAAGAAACTAAACGTACAGACTCTATTTTCAACATTCTAATCGACAACGAACTGGTTAAGCTAAAAGAGAAAAACTCACCAGAAAATCAGCAGATTATTACTGATGCTATGAATCAGATGAAAACTTTTGACGCTGATTATCAGAAAATCATTAACGAACTGCAAAAAAATGGTGAGAACAAACAAATTATTTATGCAATGATTAGCAATCTTCAAACGCGTATTTCTTTTTTGCAAACCGTTTTGAAAAGAATTGAAGACAACGAAAAATTAAAAAACAACTCTAATGAAAAAACACTATAACTTACTAATCTTATTTCTCTTGATTCCTTTCTTAGGTTTTTCAAATGATGAGGCTTTTGTTACCAAACAAAAAAACATTAAAAAAACCTATATCGTTAATTCTAATGCTGGAATCGATGTTGACAACAAATACGGAAACATCACTGTAACCACTTGGGATGAAGATAAAATTGATCTTGATATTACTATAAAAGTGAATGGCTCAAATGAAAATTGGGTAAACGAACGATTAAACAGCATTGATGTTGATATCACGGCGCTTAAAGGTCTAGTTTCTGCCGTAACCAAATTAGGAAGCTCCAATCTTAAAAGCAAGGGAAGTAATAACAGTTTTGAGATCAATTACGTAATTAAAATTCCTAAAAACGGATCTATTAAACTAGTTAATAAATACGGTAATATTTCTGTTCCAAATGCTGAAGCTTCTACTGATATTGACTGCAAATACGGAAAAGTTGCTTTAGGAAAACTAAACGGATCTAATAATCAAATCTCAATTCAATACTGCCAAAATTCAAGTATAGAGTACATAAAAACAGGAAATATTGATGCTCGATATTCGAATCTTAAAATTAATGATTCTGGAAATTTGAATCTAAGTGCAAATTATACAGATGTTAATCTTAATGATGGCCAAAACATAAAAGCAGATTGCAACTACGGAACACTTAAATTTCAAAAAATCAATTCCTTAAGCGGCTCAGGAAATTATTTAACTTTCATAATTGGCGAAATTTCTAGTAACTTTAGCTACGATACCAATTATAGTAAAATCAGTATCGGAACTTTAACTGAAAAAGCTGGAAACATTACTATAAACTCAGGATATACAGATATTTCAATTGGTTACGTACCAAATTATGCTTTTGATTTTGATATTTCTACAAGATATTCAAACATTAAACATGATAATTCTTTAGAGATTTCTGTTTCTGAAGTTAAAAGCAACAGTAAAAGAATTGCAGGTTATTACAAGAAAAAAGGTCAAAACAAAATTAATATTAACTCAAACTACGGAAATATTTCGCTAACAAAAAATTAATCATCTAAAAATCAAAACAATGAAAAAGTCAATTTTACTTACAGCATTAAGCCTATTTTTTATAGCCGTAAATTCTAACGCACAAACAAAAATAAGCGGAAACGGAAATGTTACTACCGAAACAAGAACAACTGGAGACTATGACGGCATAAGAATCTCAGGGTTCTTTGATGTAGATTTAGTATCAGGAAAAGAAGGAAAAATTATCCTTAAAGGAGAAGAAAATTTATTGTCTAAAATTAAAGTGGAAGTTGAAGGAAATGAATTGAAAGTTTATGTTGAGAAAGGAGTGCAACTTCGCACCAGCATGGGCAAAAAGATAGAAGTAACAGTTCCTTTCGAAAAAATATCAGCCGTTACATTATCTGGATCTGGAGATATTAAAAGCAAAAACAAAATCAATAGCGATAGTTTTTCTGCAAAACTTTCAGGATCAGGAAATTTTGATTTAGATGTTGATACTAAAAATTTTGATTTAGCTCTAAGCGGTTCAGGCGATATTGTTTTAAAAGGGAAAGCAGATTCTTTTACAAGCAAAATATCGGGATCAGGAAACGTTAATGCTTCCAATTTAAAATCACAAACGGTAGATGTCACCGTTTCAGGTTCTGGAAATAGCGTAGTAACCTGCGAAAGTAGTATTACGGGAAGAGTTTCTGGTTCTGGAAATATTAAGTATCTAGGAAATCCAGAGAAAAGAGATGTAAAAGTTTCGGGTTCTGGAAAAATTTACAAAGGTTAATTATTTAAATAAGATATCGCAAATTACAAAACTATCATCAATCAATAATTTATTGCAATTTGCGATATTATGGTATAAAGACGTTTCAATTAGTTTGAAACGTCTTTTTTATGCACTCTTCTTAATAGAAATATGGATGTAATAAAAAATATTGCTAAAATTACAATTGCAGCACGAGGACTTCCGGTAATTTGATCGATAATTCCGTAAACGCACATTCCGATTACAATTCCGATTTTTTCTGCAACATCATAGAAACTAAAAAATGAGGCTGTATCTTGTGTATCAGGCAATAATTTTGAATAGGTCGAACGAGATAATGCTTGAATTCCTCCCATTACAAATCCGGCAATTGTTGCCATTACATAAAAATGTGTTGGCAAAGTAATAAAATAAGCAAGCGCACAAAATACTGCCCAAATTGCGTTGATAAATATTAAAGTAGGCACGTTTCCAAATTTCTCTGAAGCTCTAGAGGTTAATATCGCTCCAACAACAGCTACTAATTGAATGATTAAAATACAAACAATTAAACCTATTGTACTTTGTTCTTTAGTTTCCCACTGAATTTCTTGCGCACCAAAATAGGTTGCCACAAGCATTACCGTTTGTACTGCCATACTGGAAACAAAAAAACCTCCTAAATATCGTTTCAAAGGAATGTTCTCTTGCAATAGCATCCAAACCTTTTTTAATTCTTTAAAGCCATTAAATACTACAGATTTTGTCAGTTTCTGCCCTGATTCTTTACTTCCTTTTGGTAAATAATAGTATGTGTATTGGCTAAATAGAATCCACCATACCCCTACCATTATAAAAGAATAACGCATTGCCTTCATTGCAGCTTCGCCATCAGTCCCTGAAATTCCAAAAACCTTAGGCTTCATAATCATTGCTAAATTGATGATTAATAATATAACACTTCCAATATATCCTAACGAATATCCTTTGGCACTAATTCTGTCCTGCTGTTCTTCAAATGCAATATCTGGAAGATATGAATTATAGAAAACTAAACTTCCCCAGTAGCCAAGCAATCCAAGGAAATAGAATAATAATCCAACATAAATGTTATCCAAATCAAACCAGTATAATCCCATACAAGACAAAGCTCCTACGTAACAAAAAAACTTCATGAATGATTTCTTGTTTCCAACATAATCAGCAATTCCAGATAATAATGGTGAAATAAAAGAAACCACCATAAAAGCAAAGGCCGTAATAAAACTAATTAATGCTGAGTTTTTAAGATGCATTCCGAAAACATCAATATAATGATCTCTGTCGCTAAATAATGCTTCGTAAAAAATTGGAAAAACTGCCGATGCAATAGTCAACGTATAAACTGAATTTGCCCAATCATAAAACGCCCAAGCATTTAAAAGCTTCTTATCTCCTTTTTGTAGGTTTTTCATAGAAATGATTTTGTTAAATAGGCTACGAATTTATCTATTTTTTATGATAATCAAACGGAAATTATTGAAATCATACATTATTAAATTATAAACTCTACTAAATAAAAAAAGCCATTCGGAAACGAGTGGCTTTAAAAGAATATTTTGTGTTCGTAGTTTATTTTATAGTTCCAACTTTCAACGCAATTGCTTTAGCTTCTGGAATCAAAGCTTTGATGTTTGCAATTCTCGTAGCATCGGAAGGGTGCGTACTCATAAATTCTGGAGTTCCGGATCCACCAGATTTTGCAGACATTCTCGTCCAAAACGCAATAGCATCATCTGGATTATAACCTGCAATTGCCATTAACGTCAAACCAATTTTATCTGCTTCACTTTCGTTGCTTCTGCTAAAAGGAAGCATTACTCCTACTTCCGTACCCATACCGTAAGCTTGCGAAAAAATTTCTCTTGTTTGAGCTGATTTATTTGTTGTAGCGGCATCCAAAACAGCTCCACCAATTTGTTGTAATTGCGCAGCGCTCATTCTTTGTGCTCCATGGTTCGCTAAAGCATGCGAAACCTCGTGTCCCATAACTGTTGCTAAACCAGATTCATTTTGTGTTATAGGTAATATTCCAGAGTAAACAACGATTTTTCCTCCTGGTAGACACCAAGCATTAACCTCCTTATTATCAACCAATTTATATTCCCATCTATAATCTTTTAAATACTGAGATTGTCCTAGGTAGGTCAAATATTTTTCGGCTGCCGCTTTAATTTTAAATCCAACATTCTCAACAAGTTTTGCATCTGCCGTTCCTGTAATAACTTTGTTTTCAGATAAAAAAGTACTGTATTGCTGAAAAGAAGTTGGAAACAATTCACTGTTTGAAACAAAATTCAAGTTTTGTTTCCCAGTAATTGGATTTGTTGCACAAGCCATTACAAGTGCTCCAAAAATCCCTAAAAACATATATTTTTTCATAATTCGAGCTATTTTCTAACAAAAATACAATTAAAAAAAATAAAATATTTTATATATTAAATCAAAAAAATATCAAAATTTAACTATTCGCCAACTATATGAAGTTCATTAAACTCTTTATCAATTAGTAAGAAATTATTTTGTTCGAAATTAATTTTATCAAATTCGATCTTCTCGTTGTCAATTTCAATTTCTGCAACTTTAAAAGGCAACCCAATAAGGTTGATCTTATATTTCGTGTAAGGAGTTATATATTTTCCTTCTTTGTGAAGCTGAATAATAAGTTCTTTTTCTTTTCCAATATTTCGCAATGACAAATAGCTATAACGTCCTTTTTTATAATCGTAACCATCTTGGGCATCTTCATAAACGGCAGACTGCTCTTTACCATTTTTGTAATAAACATCAAGTGTTAATTCATCAAATTCTAATTCGCCAACATATTGCTGAACAGGGTATTTTGGAATAATAGCACCTGCTTTTACAAACACCGGAATCTCATCAAATTTTGTATCAATCCAGATCTCTTTACCTCCAGTAAACAATTCGTTTGTCCAATAGTTATACCATTC
Organism: Flavobacterium humidisoli; assembly: GCF_023272795.1. Taxonomy (NCBI): domain Bacteria; kingdom Pseudomonadati; phylum Bacteroidota; class Flavobacteriia; order Flavobacteriales; family Flavobacteriaceae; genus Flavobacterium; species Flavobacterium humidisoli. The sequence continues at coordinate 4,167,742 of NZ_CP096829.1, forward strand.
TCCTCTAGGAATATACATACGTCTACCTACAGCATTAGGTTCAAGTATGGGACATACTAAAATCTGATTTCCAAAGATGAATTCGTCGTTGCGATAATGTGTCTGTGTATCATCTTGGTCGTAGTATACTAGAGGTTTTAACATCGGAACTCCTTCTTCAATATACTGCCAAAACATCGTGTATAAATAAGGTAATAATTGGTAGCGAAGACTAACAAATTTTCTGGTAATATTGATTACTTCTTCATCAAAAGCCCATGGCTCCTGATTTCCATGATCTCCAGAAGAGTGCGTTCTGCAAAACGGATGAAAAACACCTAATTGAATCCAGCGTGCGTATAACTCGCCTGTAGGTTGTTCTGCAAAACCTCCAATATCAGAACCTGTAAATCCCATTCCTGAAATAGATAATCTCTGAACTTGAATATTTGCAATCCACAAATGCTCCCACGTTGCTACGTTATCACCTGTCCAAGATGATGTGTAACGCTGTGCTCCCGCATAAGCCGATCTCGTTATTACGAAGGGACGTTTTGGATACGCAAATCGTTTAACTCCATGGTAAGTTGCTCTTGCCATTTGTGTTCCGTAGATATTGTGAGCTTTTCTATGGCTACAAGGATTTCCGTCATAAATATGGCGAACGTCCATTGGGAAAGTTTTATTTGGAACCTCCATAACTGCTGGTTCATTCATATCATTCCAAACTCCTTTTACACCAATATCTGCAATTAATTCTTTAAATAAACCCGCCCACCATTCTCTAACTACGGGATTTGTATAATCTGGAAAGTTACACTCTCCTGGCCAAACTTTTCCTTTCATATAAGGTCCATCTGCCCTTTTGCAGAAATAATCTTTTTCTAATGCTTCTTTATAAACCCAGTAATCTTTATCAATTTTAATTCCTGGATCAATAATTACTATGGTTTTAAAACCATCTTCTGCCAATTCAGCAACCATTCTTTTAGGATCTGGAAAATAGTTTTTATTCCAAGTGAAACATCTAAAACCGTCCATATAATCAATATCGAGATAAATGGCGTCACAAGGAATTTGAAGTTCCCTAAATTTTGATGTAATTTCTTTGACTTTACTTTCCGGATAATAACTCCATTTACATTGATGATATCCTAAAACCCAAAGCGGCGGTAATTCTGGCTTACCTGTTAAGTCGGTATATGTTGTAACAACGTCCTGCATTTGAGGGCCATAGACAAAATAGTAATTCATTTCTCCACCTTCAGCCCAAAAACTAGTCACATTTCTTCTTTCTTGACAAAAATCAAAAAATGTTCTGAAAGTATTATCGAAAAATATACCGTAGGATTGTTTATTATGAAGGCCAATATAAAATGGAACCACTTTGTATAAGGGTTCTTGATCTTTTTGGTAAGCATATTGATCTGTGGCAAAATTCTCTACTCTTTTGCCTTTAAGATTCATTTGAGTGGCCTTATCGCCTAAACCATAATAGCATTCACCGTCTTTAGCATATTTACTCATTTTTACAATATTCCCGCCATATTCATAGCTTTCTTCCCAATGAAAACCAAGTTCATCTTCAAGAATAAGAAAATCATTTAAATCGTAAATTGAAAGACGAAGATCTGCTTTCTGTATTTTACATTTTACTTTACTAGTTTTAATCTGAAAGTATGTTTCTTCTTCTGTAACCTCCAAAAAGTTATAGCCATGAAGCTGTGTTTTATCAATTGCATAAGAAAAATCATTGCTGAAATAGCCTTTTGTAGTAAAACGAAATCGGATTAAACTATCGCGAAGAATAGTTACTTTTAAAATTACTTTGTTATCCGTATTAAAGAAAATAGAATCTCCTTCATGTTCATAAGAGACAATTTTTGATGGATATAAATCGCCTTTGTATTCTAATGATGTGTTTGTAATCATATCTCCAATGAATTAATTTATAACATTTTCCTTCTACTCAAACATACAAAAAAAGTTCGTAACGCTCTATGAATAAAAGGTTTATTCACGAAAACGTTTTTTCTGAATGAGCTTCAAATTACCAAACAAAAAATCAACAATTTGATAATTTTGAAACGATATAATGACAAAATCTTATTTCAAGATTTTTACTTAACTTAAGACATATACGGTAACACTCAAAGGCGGCAAAATCAATTCTACAGAAAAATCTCGACCATCATATGAAATTGATTCTATTTTTAATGGTTTAGGACTTTCTATACCGCTACCTCCATATATTTTGGCATCAGTATTAAAAATTTCTTTTAAATTGCCTTTTTTAGGAATGCCAATTCTATAATTTTCGCGAACGACTTGAGTAAAATTGCAGACGACAATCACATTTTCATCTGGATTATTTCCTTTTCTAATATAAGATAAAATAGCATTTTGATCATCTGAATAATTAATCCATTCAAAACCATCTCCTCTAAATTGTTTTTCGTATAATGCTGGCTGTGATTTGTACAATTGATTTAAATCGGTAATCAAACTTTTTATTCCAGAATGAAAATCATACTGAAGCAAATGCCAATCTAAACTTTGTTCGAAGTTCCACTCACTTGTCTGACCAAACTCAGCTCCCATAAACAAAAGTTTTGTTCCTGGATGCGTAAACATATACCCATACAATAATCTCAAATTTGCAAAGCGCTGCCATTCATCGCCAGGCATTTTATAAATAAGAGATTTTTTGCCATATACTACTTCGTCATGAGAAAACGGAAGCATGAAATTTTCAGTAAAGGAATATGTCATAGAAAAAGTCAATTCATTTTGATGATATTTTCTATAAACTGTTTCTTTTTGAAAATACTTTAGAGTGTCATGCATCCAACCCATCATCCATTTCATTCCAAAACCTAAACCTCCAACAGAAGTTGGTCTTGAGACCATCGAAAATGAAGTGCTCTCTTCGGCAATAGTCTGGACAGCATTAAAGTTAGAATAGATTACTTCATTAAATTCTTTAAGAAAGCTAATAGAATCTAGATTTTCCCTTCCGCCATAAATATTAGCTTCCCACTCGCCATCTTTTCGAGAATAATCGAGATATAACATTGAAGCTACAGCGTCAACACGAAGTCCGTCAATATGATAATTTTGAAGCCAAAAGACAGCATTACTTATTAGAAAAGCTCGAACTTCATTTCTTCCATAATTAAAAACTAAACTTTTCCAATCTGGGTGATATCCTTTTCTTCGATCTGGATGTTCGTATAAATGAGAGCCGTCAAAATAACCTAAACCATGTGCGTCATCAGGAAAATGTGAAGGAACCCAGTCTAAGATAACTCCAATTCCTTCTTGATGCAATCGATCAACCAGAACCATAAAATCTTGTGGTTTTCCAAAACGGGAAGTTGGCGCAAAATATCCTGTAAGTTGATAACCCCAAGAAGGATCATAAGGATATTCCATAATTGGCATAAACTCAACATGCGTAAAACCGGTTTCTTTTACATATTTTACCAAATCGTCGGCAAGTTCAAGATAAGTCAAAAAACGATTATGTTCTCCTCGTCTCCAAGAACCCAAATGCACTTCGTAAACAGAATATGGCTTATCCAAAGCATTATAATCTTGACGATTTTGCATCCAATTATCATCTTTCCACTTATAATCGAGATCCCAAACTACAGATGCGGTATGAGGTGGTTTTTCGCAATAACGCGCAAATGGATCGGCCTTTTCGGCAATTACGCCATTTATGCTAGATTGAATCTTGTATTTGTAAAGTGTCCCTTTTGAAATATCAGGAATAAATCCTTCCCAAATTCCAGAAGAATCCCAACGAACGTTTAAAACATGTTCGCCTTGAGTCCAATAATTAAAATCTCCAACAACTGAAACAGAATGAGCCGTTGGAGCCCAAACCGCAAAGTAAACGCCTTTTATTCCATTGACTTCAATTAAATGAGCTCCAAGTTTTTCATATAATTTGAAGTGTTTTCCCGCTTTGAATAAATCTATGTCAAAGTCAGTAAAAAGAGAATGTGAGGTTACTTTACTCATATGGTTGGTTTAGAAGATAATTGTTTTCGAATTTGGAATTTGGAATTTTTATATTGGTATTTTCAGGCTTTATTCAATTCTAAAATTGTCTGCAAGTGTAACTCCTTTTTTAACCACGACAATTCCGTCTTTAATACTGTACAATTCGTTAGTAAAATTATCTAAATGTTTACCTCCGCTAATATGAACATTGTTTCCAATACGCACATTTTTATCAACTAAAGCATTTTTAATAAAGCAGTTTTCACCTATCCCAACATGTATTTTATTGATACTGCTTTCATGGTTCAATTCCTCGAGATCTTGATAAAAATCGTTCCCCATAACGTAGCAATTCTCTAAAACAGTTCCTTCGCCAATTCGAGAACGAATACCTATAACAGAACTTTTAATCTCTTTGGCATTAATAATACATCCCTCAGAAATCAAAGATTGATTGATTATTGAATTTCTAAATTTAGAGGGAGGCAATAATCTCGGTCTAGTGAAAATTTTATTTTCGTTATCAAATAAATTGAATTCTGGAATATCTGCTGTTAAGCCAATATTAGCTTCAAAAAATGATTCAATATTTCCGATATCTGTCCAATATCCTTCATACTGATAACTTAATATTTTATGTTTTCCAACCGATTGCGGAATAATTTCCTTGCCAAAATCTTTTGTTTCTTGGTCAGCCATTAGCTCCTGTAACAAAGATTTATTAAAAATATAAATTCCCATTGAGGCAAGGTATTTTTTACCTTTTTCCTGCATTTGTTCGCTTACATCCGATTCCCATTCAGGCAATAGCGATGGATGTGGTTTTTCAATAAAAGCTTCAATAACACTTTCGTGATTGGTCTTTAAAATTCCAAATTCGGGAGCGTCTTTGGCATTTACAGGCAACGTTGCAATAGAAATTTCAGCATCAGCAGCGATATGCGCTTCAAGCATTTCGTTAAAATCCATTTGATATAATTGATCGCCCGAAAGAATTAAAGCATGGTCAAAATCATGTTTCAAAAAATGTGACATACATTGTCTTACGGCGTCTGCTGTTCCTTGAAACCAAGTCGGATTATCTGGAGTCTGTTCTGCTGCCAAAATATCTACAAATGATTGACTTAAAATACTAAAATTAAAAGTGTTTTTAATGTGGGCATTTAGAGAGGCAGAATTAAATTGCGTCAAAACAAATATTTTAAAAATATCCGAATTGATACAATTGGAAATCGGAATGTCGACCAAACGATATTTTCCTCCAATCGGAACGGCAGGTTTCGATCTTGTTTCTGTCAATGGAAATAAACGTGAACCTTGTCCACCTCCTAAAATAATGGCAACTACATTTTTCTTTTTAAATTTCATTTTGCTGAATTATTAAGTTGTATATTTCGATATATTCTTGGCAAACTCTTTCCCAGGAATGATCTGCTGACATTCCTCTTTTTAAAACTTTATTGAAGTTTATTTTATCCTCATACAACCTAACAGCACGATTTATTGAATAGCATACATCAGCAACCGAAGCTTGATCATGACAAATGCCATTTCCTTCATCTCCAAAATCAATAACCGTATCCCTTAAACCTCCAGTTCTTCTAACGATTGGAATTGTTCCATAACGCATTGCATACATCTGATTTAATCCACAAGGTTCTACCCTAGAAGGCATTAAAATGTAATCTGAACCTGCATAAATCAAATGCGCTAAATCTTCATTATAACCTATAAAAACATTATAATTTCCTTTATAATCATTTCGTAATTGAGTTAATTGCGTCTCAATTTCTGAATTTCCTGAACCTAAAATCAAGATATTAATTTCCCCAAGATGTTCAGATAAAGCCAAAGCAGCAGCATGCGGCAGCAAATCACCTCCTTTTTCTTCAAACAATCGACCAATAAAGCTAAATAATGGTTTTGATGGATCTAGCTCAAATTGTTCACACAGTTTCTCTTTATTCTTTCTTTTTCCAGCTTCAAAATCATCAATCGAATAATTCTCCTCAATCATTTGATCTTTCATCGGGTTCCAGACTTCAATATCAATTCCGTTTAAAATTCCTTTAGATTTACTTCTTACAGAATTAAATAAAGATTCTAAACCATTTGCTGAAATATTAATTTCATTTAAATAACTTGGAGATACTGTAGTTACAGCATTGGCGCATTTAATACCAACTGCCAAAGAGTTGATGGAATTGCTCCATTCTAAAAATCCAACATGTTTTAAATCAAATTTTGGCAGATAATATAATTTATCAAAACCAAACCAACCTTGATATAGGCCGTTATGAATCGTAATAACTGTTTTTACATTTTTTATGCTTTCATATTTATAAGCAAACTGCAGTAAAAATGGAATAATGCCTGTATGATGATCATGACAATTAATAACATCTGGAGTTGTATTGCGTGCTATGATCCAATCAAGCGTGGCAATCTGAAAAGATAAAAATCTCTCGATATCATCTTCGTAACCATAAATATTTGGGCGATTAAATAATTCATTAATCTCTATTAGATATAATTCAAAACCTAACTTATCTGTTTTTTCTTTTAGAACACTAAACGGAAAATTATAATTTCCTAATTCAACTGTACCCCAATGAACACATTCAAAATCATTTTCATTTTTAAACTTCGTTTCATAGCAAGGAAGTACAACTCTAACAGAATGACCAGCAGCTTGTTGATATTTTGGCAATGCACCAACTACATCGCCCAATCCCCCAACCTTTGCCACAGGATAACATTCTGCACTAATATGAAATATTTCCATTTCCGAAATTAATTTGTGATTATCATAAGAAGCAATCATTTATATACTACTTTTATGCTTTTTAAATTTAGCAAAAAAACATCCAAAATCCTTCCTTTAAATAAGTTTTATTGAAATGGCAAAAAAGGCAATTAATCCTACTAAATCATTAAAAATTCCTAAGATTATTATAATATCTGCGAAAATTTGTGCTTTTATATCCACAAAGTTAGTTACAAAATTTGCCGCAAAGATTTTTACAACACCTATAAAGCATAAAGTTCCGAAAAGAGAATTAGAAATGGATGCTAAAAGCATTCAAGAATTAATCTTTGTCCCTTCAATTGATAAAAGTATTGTTACATACTCATATGGACAAAGTCAACGCAAAGTATTATTGGTTCATGGCTGGTCTGGGAGAGGAACGCAACTCTTTAAAATTGCTGATGAACTTTTGGCACAGGGATATTCAACAGTTAGTTTTGATGCTCCTGCACATGGAAAATCAAAAGGAACGACAACAATAATGTCAGAGTTTATAGCCTCTATCTTAGAAATAGAAAAACAATTTGGTCCTTTTGAAATTGCAATTGGGCATTCTTTAGGCGGAATGTCGGTTCTAAATGCGATAAAAGATGGATTTAAAATAGAAAAAGCTGTAGTTATAGGAAGTGGTGATATTATTCAGGATATTTTAGATGAATTTACTTCTAAACTGGGTTTACAAAAAGAAATTAGCAATCATTTGAAAGATGCTTTTGAAAGTAAATATCAAGTAATAATGGATGATTTTTCAGCCTATCGAGCAGCTCAAAAAATCAATATTCCTGTTTTGGTTATACATGATAATGATGATCCTGAAGTATCCGTAAAAGCTGGAAAGCATATTTATGAAAATCTTAAAAATGGATCTTTATTTTTAACTGATGGGTTAGGACACAGAAAAATACTAGGAAATCAAAATGTAATCAGAAAAATTCTAGAATTCATTAAAATCAATTAACTTTATAGGTAAATATTTAAGTATCAATATTAAATAAATTTAGAAAAATGGATTTATTTGGAGAAACTTTAGATTGGGAAGCTAAATTAAGACCTATTTTAAAAAAGTATAAAAGCAAAAAACATCCTTTAGATTATCAAAATCCATATCAGTTATTAGTTATGGTTCTTTTGTCTGCTCAAGATTCTGATGCCAATATCAACTCAATTGCACCAGTTTTATTTGAGAAATTCCCAACGCTTAAAAGTCTATCAAAAACTAATCTAGAAACTTTTTTACCCTATATAACTAAAGTTCGTAATCACGGAACTAAAGCACAATGGCTTTTGGATATAGCGAAAACCATAAAAGAGGATAGCAATATTCCTTTAACCATGTCAGGATTAATTGCATTGAAAGGCATTGGAAGAAAATCTGCAAACGTAATTTTGAGAGAAACCGGCCAACCAGCTGAAGGAATTATTGCAGATTTACACGTAATAAGAGTTGCACCAAGAATTGGAATAATTAAGGAATCTAAAGATGGTAATAAAGTAGAAAAAGATTTAATGCAGGCTTTACCGAAAGAAATTTGGTCAGAAATAGGAATGGCAATTTCATTTCTAGGTCGTGAAATCTGCAGACCTAAACCTAAATGCCCCGAATGTCTTTTAACTGATATTTGCCTATACTACAATACCGAAATCCTTAAAAATTAATTATTTTCTTCTTGTATCAATCAAATAAATAATCTTCCACGAATCTTTTTCTTTAAATAAAGTAAAGGCATTTACACCAGAATGGCTTAATTTATCATTTAAATAAAATTCATAAGGCGTCCAAACATGCGCCATTGCTCCGTCAATCTGAATAGTATAACTCAATATTTTTTCTTGGAATTTCATACTTGAAGGAATAGATGCAATAGATTTATAGAACTCTTTCACACTTTCATCAGATAATTTATTTCCTTTGACAACGCTTTCAGTAATAGATTGCAGAATCATTTTATTCGAACAAACCAATTTGATCTTTGTTGAATCTCTCTGATGAAATCCCTCAAAAAAAGATTCAATGCATTTTTGAACTTCTTGCTTTTGAGCATTCGAAGATAATCCTAAAAGAAGAAAAAATATAATGATATAAATTCTCATGGCTATAAAATTATTTAAACACCAAATTGAGATAAATGATGGTCTAAATGTTTCGCGAACATATTATTCCACTCTTTAGAAGACAACTTACCAAAAGAAAGAGATTCTTTCCCATCAAATTCTTTTTCTCCTAATTCTTGCGTTTTTTGAACATAGGAAATCAGTCTGCTTTTTTCTAGCCCAAAATCACGATTGCCTTTAATAATAAATTGCGGAGCTGTACTAAGGCTTCTTTGATAAGGAGTTTCATTTACAACTTTATTTTTAGCCAATAGCTTTAACAGAAGCTTCATGAAAGCATTTGGCTTCGAATGGATATTATCATAAACCATTTCATATGTAACGTTACAATGAGCCAACATTTGATCAACAGACATTTTTCCCCAAAGTGGCAGAGAATCTGTTTTAAGCTCATTAATCCTAGTAATAAATTGATCACAATCTTCTTTGAGAAAAACATTTTGCATTGTCGAAAATGAGATTTAAAGTTAAATATAGAAGTAAAAATATAAAATTTCTGATTAAAACAACTTTGAAATCTAGTATTTTAGCTTATTCGTGACGAGAAAAACAATTTCAGTTTAGATCAAAAAAAAACTTCAATTAACAAAAGCTAATTGAAGTTTTAGTACTCAGAGCGGGACTTGAACCCGCACGAACATTGCTGTTCACTGGATTTTAAGTCCAGCGTGTCTACCAATTTCACCATCCGAGCATTATGTGGTACCTCCAGGGATCGAACCAGGGACACATGGATTTTCAGTCCATTGCTCTACCATCTGAGCTAAGGTACCATATTGCTTATATTTCTATAAGTAAAAGTTAGAATAAAAAACCCCATTTAAAAACGGGGTTTTCAAAAGAAAGGCGACGACATACTCTCCCACATAACTGCAGTACCATCTGCGCAGGCGGGCTTAACTTCTCTGTTCGGGATGGGAAGAGGTGAGCCCCGCCGCAATAACCACCTTAAGGTTTTTAGTCTAAAGCCTAAGGTCGTAAAGTCTAAAGTTTTCACTTGAGGCTTTCAACTTTCGTCTTTAAGACTGCCCGCGACGGGCAAATATTTTAACATACTGAGATAAAGAAAAGCAAATATATTTTAGAAAGTTTCCTCCCGAGCCTTGCGGCCCGGGAAAAGGGTGTGCATAAGCTTACGGATTATTAGTACTACTCGACTATGACATTACTGCCTTTACATCTGTAGCCTATCAACGTGGTCATCTTCCACGATCCTTAAAAGAAATCTCATCTTGTGGTGGGTTTCGCGCTTATATGCTTTCAGCGCTTATCCCTTCCAAACGTAGCTACTCTGCGGTGCCCCTGGCGGGACAACAGATACACTAGAGGTTTGTCCAATTCGGTCCTCTCGTACTAGAATCAGATCCACTCAAATTTCTAACGCCCGCAGTAGATAGAGACCGAACTGTCTCACGACGTTCTGAACCCAGCTCGCGTGCCACTTTAATGGGCGAACAGCCCAACCCTTGGGACCTTCTCCAGCCCCAGGATGTGACGAGCCGACATCGAGGTGCCAAACCCCCCCGTCGATATGAGCTCTTGGGGGAGATCAGCCTGTTATCCCCGGCGTACCTTTTATCCTTTGAGCGATGGCCCTTCCATGCGGAACCACCGGATCACTATGCTCTACTTTCGTACCTGATCGACCTGTATGTCTCTCAGTCAAGCTCCCTTATGCCATTGCACTCTACGCACGGTTACCAAGCGTACTGAGGGAACCTTTAGAAGCCTCCGTTACTCTTTTGGAGGCGACCACCCCAGTCAAACTACCCACCAAGCACTGTCCTCTTCTTTGAAGAGTTAGGCCTCAGATAAACAAAGGGTTGTATTTCAACAATGACTCCACAACGCCTGGCGACGCCGCTTCATAGTCTCCAACCTATCCTACACATCATTTATCCAAGGTCAATACTAAGCTATAGTAAAGGTGCACAGGGTCTTTTCGTCCCACTGCGGGTAAACGGCATCTTCACCGTTACTACAATTTCACCGAGCTCATGGCTGAGACAGTGTCCAGATCGTTACACCATTCGTGCAGGTCGGAACTTACCCGACAAGGAATTTCGCTACCTTAGGACCGTTATAGTTACGGCCGCCGTTTACTGGGGCTTCAATTCAATGCTTCTCCGAAGATAACATCTCCTCTTAACCTTCCAGCACCGGGCAGGTGTCAGGCCCTATACTTCATCTTACGATTTTGCAGAGCCCTGTGTTTTTGATAAACAGTCGCCTGAACCTCTTCACTGCGGCCCCGATTGCTCGGGGCGACCTTTCTCCCGAAGTTACAGGTCTATTTTGCCTAATTCCTTAGCCATGAATCTCTCGAGCACCTTAGGATTCTCTCCTCAACTACCTGTGTCGGTTTACGGTACTGGTTCTTACTGCCTGAAGTTTAGAGGTTTTTCTTGGAAGCCCTTAGGCGCACTATCTCTTTGTCCGAAGACTCCGAGTACTATCGCATTTCACCAAGATCTCCGGATTTGCCTAGAGACCCTATAGCTAGGTGCTTTAACGAACTATTCCGTCAGTTCGCGGCGCTTTCATCACTCCGTCACCCCATCACAGCAATAAGAAGTACGGGAATATTAACCCGTTGGCCATCGACTGTCCCTTTCGGGTTCGCCTTAGGTCCAGACTAACCCACAGCTGATTAGCATAGCTGTGGAAACCTTAGTTTTTCGGTGTGCGGGTTTCTCGCCCGCATTATCGTTACTTATGCCTACATTTTCTTTTCTGACCGGTCCAGCATACCTTACGATACACCTTCAGCCCTGTCAGAATGCTCCCCTACCACTTTGCATTGCTGCAAAATCCATAGCTTCGGTAATATGCTTATGCCCGATTATTATCCATGCTCGTCCGCTCGACTAGTGAGCTGTTACGCACTCTTTAAATGAATGGCTGCTTCCAAGCCAACATCCTAGCTGTCTGGGCAGACAAACCTCGTTCTTTCAACTTAGCATATATTTGGGGACCTTAGCTGATGGTCTGGGTTCTTTCCCTCTCGGACTTGGACCTTAGCACCCAAGCCCTCACTGTTATCAATCATTATATAGCATTCGGAGTTTGTCAGGAATTGGTAGGCGGTGAAGCCCCCGCATCCAATCAGTAGCTCTACCTCTATATAACTAAAATAACGCTGCACCTAAATGCATTTCGGGGAGTACGAGCTATTTCCGAGTTTGATTGGCCTTTCACCCCTACCCACAGGTCATCCGAAGACTTTTCAACGTCAACCGGTTCGGTCCTCCACTGTGTGTTACCACAGCTTCAACCTGCCCATGGGTAGATCACACGGTTTCGCGTCTAACACTACTGACTAAAGCGCCCTATTCAGACTCGCTTTCGCTGCGGATCCATGGCTTAACCACTTATCCTTGCCAGCAGCGTTAACTCGTAGGCTCATTATGCAAAAGGCACGCCGTCACCCCACGAAAGGGCTCCGACCGCTTGTAAGCGCATGGTTTCAGGATCTATTTCACTCCGTTATTCACGGTTCTTTTCACCTTTCCCTCACGGTACTGGTTCACTATCGGTCTCTCAGGAGTATTTAGCCTTAGCGGATGGTCCCGCCAAATTCAGACAGGGTTTCACGTGCCCCGCCCTACTCAGGATACCGCTATCCATTATGCTCGTTGCCCATACGGGGCTGTCACCCTCTATGGCGCTCCTTTCCAGAAGCTTCCGGTTCCTTGCACATGAAATGTCGCGGTCCTACAACCCCAGCTATGCCGTAACATAGCTGGTTTGGGCTAATCCGCGTTCGCTCGCCACTACTTACGGAATCACTTTTGTTTTCTTCTCCTCCGCCTACTTAGATGTTTCAGTTCAGCGGGTTTGCCCACCTATCGGTGTGCTATATCTTCAATATAGCGGGTTGCCCCATTCGGGTATCTGCGGATCAATCAATGTGTGCTTGTCCCCGCAGCTTTTCGCAGCTTATCACGCCCTTCATCGCCTCTGAGAGCCTAGGCATTCCCCATGCGCCCTTATTTTGCTTATTGCACCAATCCTGATTATTAAAACAGGACCGTTTTTGTTTGTTTTTTATATTTTGCACGGATGCTCAATAAAAAACGCTTTCTACTTTCTTATTATTTTCTTATCTCAATATGTCAATGAACTTTATTTAGTCGAATGTCAAAAGTCGAAAGTCGTAAAGTGAATCACTTTAGGCTTTATGGCTTTAGGCTTTCTCACTAAAATCGTGGAGAATAACGGAGTCGAACCGTTGACCTCCTGCGTGCAAGGCAGGCGCTCTAGCCAGCTGAGCTAATCCCCCAATTTTTAAATCTCAGATTTTAGAATTCAGATTTTAGATTTCCTTTTCTTCTCTAATCTCCTTTGGCGAATCCCAGCTTCCAGAATTTCCTTCTTTAAGTCAAATAGTAGTCCCGGGCAGACTCGAACTGCCGACCCCTACATTATCAGTGTAGTACTCTAACCAGCTGAGCTACGAGACTCTGTTTTACTTAAGTTTTATCATTTTTTTAAATTAACAGCAAGAGCAATACAATCTCAGATTCCAAACCCACAGTCCGGCATCTTATTTCCCCAGCGTGCGTTGCCGCTAACGCTAAGGCTCTAGAAAGGAGGTGTTCCAGCCGCACCTTCCGGTACGGCTACCTTGTTACGACTTAGCCCTAGTTACCAGTTTTACCCTAGGCAGCTCCTTGCGGTCACCGACTTCAGGCACCCCCAGCTTCCATGGCTTGACGGGCGGTGTGTACAAGGCCCGGGAACGTATTCACCGGATCATGGCTGATATCCGATTACTAGCGATTCCAGCTTCACGGAGTCGAGTTGCAGACTCCGATCCGAACTGTGACCGGCTTTATAGATTCGCTCCCCCTCGCGAGGTGGCTGCTCTCTGTACCGGCCATTGTAGCACGTGTGTAGCCCAAGGCGTAAGGGCCGTGATGATTTGACGTCATCCCCACCTTCCTCACAGTTTGCACTGGCAGTCTTGTTAGAGTTCCCGACATGACTCGCTGGCAACTAACAACAGGGGTTGCGCTCGTTATAGGACTTAACCTGACACCTCACGGCACGAGCTGACGACAACCATGCAGCACCTTGTAAACTGTCTTGCGAAAGATCTGTTTCCAAATCGGTCAGTCTGCATTTAAGCCTTGGTAAGGTTCCTCGCGTATCATCGAATTAAACCACATGCTCCACCGCTTGTGCGGGCCCCCGTCAATTCCTTTGAGTTTCAAACTTGCGTTCGTACTCCCCAGGTGGGATACTTATCACTTTCGCTTAGCCACTGAACTTGCGCCCAACAGCTAGTATCCATCGTTTACGGCGTGGACTACCAGGGTATCTAATCCTGTTCGCTACCCACGCTTTCGTCCATCAGCGTCAATAAATTGGTAGTAACCTGCCTTCGCAATTGGTATTCCATGTAATCTCTAAGCATTTCACCGCTACACTACATATTCTAGTTACTTCCCAATAATTCAAGTCCTGCAGTATCAATGGCCGTTCCACCGTTGAGCGATGGGCTTTCACCACTGACTTACAAGACCGCCTACGGACCCTTTAAACCCAATGATTCCGGATAACGCTTGGATCCTCCGTATTACCGCGGCTGCTGGCACGGAGTTAGCCGATCCTTATTCTTACGGTACCGTCAAGCTGATTCACGAATCAGTGTTTCTTCCCGTACAAAAGCAGTTTACAATCCATAGGACCGTCATCCTGCACGCGGCATGGCTGGTTCAGGCTTGCGCCCATTGACCAATATTCCTCACTGCTGCCTCCCGTAGGAGTCTGGTCCGTGTCTCAGTACCAGTGTGGGGGATCTCCCTCTCAGGACCCCTACCCATCGTTGCCTTGGTAAGCCGTTACCTTACCAACTAGCTAATGGGACGCATGCTCATCTTTCACCGTTGTGACTTTAATAACCAAACCATGCGGTCCGATTATGCTATGAGGTATTAATCCAAATTTCTCTGGGCTATCCCTCTGTGAAAGGCAGATTGCATACGCGTTACGCACCCGTGCGCCGGTCTCTGGCTCCGAAGAACCATACCCCTCGACTTGCATGTGTTAAGCCTGCCGCTAGCGTTCATCCTGAGCCAGGATCAAACTCTTCATCGTATATTTTAATATTATATTGCGATGCTCTTCCTATCGGTTCTTTCGAATCTTCCGACTCTACTGCTCTTATTCTTTTTGTTCTGAAATCTCTTTCAGAACGGCTGTCAATTCAATATGTCTACGAACGTGTGTTTCTTTTTGTTTCGCCTGTATCTCAAAGCGGGTGCAAAACTAAAACTTCTTTTTGTTTCCTGCAAGAAAAAATTGAAAAAATTTTGAAGCTTTTTTTTCGCCTCTTTTTCTCTATTTCCCTCTCAGCATCTCAATGAACTTTTCCGTGTTTTGCGGGGCGCAAATGTAAAAAGCATTTCTCAATCTCGCAAGCTTTTCAGAATCTTTTTTTTTGAAAATTTCTTTTCTTCAGATCCCCAATTCCTGCCAGTATTTCGATGAACGCCTTCGCTGTTGCGGGTGCAAAAGTAGAACCTTTTTCCGCTTCCGCAAGCTTTTTCAAAGAGTTTTTTCAATCTTTTTCCGGTTTATTCCTTAACTTTCTAATAACGGGCAATTTACATTTCAGCTTTTTTTTATCGCTTGTGCGGTTTTTCTTCTTTTAGCTTCTATTTGGCTCGTTTTGCCGCAAAGGCACTAAGACGCAAAGCATTCTTTTCTGCCGTTTTTAATCTCGCAAAGGCACCACGGCGCTAAGTTTTCCCTATTCTTTCTTGCGGAAACTGGTTCCCTAGCCCCGATAGAAGCGGAAATCCTTTTTATGGCGGGGTTCGCCATAAAAAGATTGGAGCGGATAGCGGGATCCAGCTCCTTAATAAAATCCAAATTTCAATTTTAGGCTCCTAATTCCAAAAGCTGCGTTAAAAAAGGGCTTTAGTTTCCCTCAGAAGAAAGGCTTAGAATTTCTCCTAATATATAAGTATAAAAAACAAACCCGACAGATTTTGAAAAACTGTCGGGTTTATATACTATTATATATATGTATACTTATTTCTTATTTAAATCTTTTGCTTTTTGCTGCCATTTTTCCGCTAGATCTTCATAATTCAGAGGATTGGCTGGCTTTTGATTTGTCAATCGGCCAGATTCAAATGCTCTTACCAAAATCGTTTCTATCAAATAGTCTTCGTTTACATCGTAGGGTTTGTATTCTTCTTTTAAACTAATATCAAACAAATTGGCTGTTGTATTCGAAACGAAGGCCTTGAATCCACTTTTTAGTGTTTTTATGAGTTCGTATGTTGTAATTCCTGTTTGGCGATGGACTAGCTTTACTAAAATCTGTCCTTGTTTTCTAGAAAGTTTTTTAAGTCTTTCTTCAAATTCATTATTTAGATAATCTTCTACAATTTTGAAATACTTCTTCTTTTCACGGTTGGTTTTCAAACGTGCCATTCCGTTATTCAATGCCGTTAATCGCTCTGCGGCTAATTTTGCATACGGATAAACTTTATACACTCTATTTTGAAGAATTTGAAATTGTTTCATTTCTTCTGGACTCATCTTCTGTCCTTTTGAAATAATTATTTCTGGCAATTGAATGGTGTCGCCTAAAATAGAATCTTTCTCTGTTAATATATAGCCCATTTGTTCGTTCTCTTTGGGAGTAACTTGGGCTTTAGATGAAAAACAAACTAAGAGTATAAATAAAAAGGTGGTTAATCTCATTGAATCATAATTTAAGTGTAAAATTATATATTTATACACAACTCTAATACCAAATTTATATTTTAGCAGAAAAATATTTTTATGAGTACAAATTCTATCTTAAATGATACTTCTATAGCATTCTTAGAAAGCTACCTAAATAACGCTTCTCCTACTGGTTACGAAAGTGAAGGCCAAAAACTTTGGATGGAGTATTTGAAACCCTATGTTGATACTTTTATAACTGATACTTACGGAACCGCTGTTGGAGTAATCAATCCTGACGCTCCGTATAAAGTGGTTATTGAAGGGCATGCTGATGAAATTTCGTGGTATGTAAATTATATTACAGAAGATGGTTTAATATATGTTATTAGAAATGGTGGTTCTGATCATCAGATTGCCCCTTCTAAAAGAGTAAACATTCATACTAAAAAGGGAATCGTTAAAGGCGTTTTTGGATGGCCAGCTATTCATACTCGTTTACGTGACAAAGAAGAAATTCCAAAACTAAGTAATATTTTTATTGATTTAGGTTGCGAAAACAAAGAGCAAGTTGAAGCTTTAGGTGTTCATGTTGGATGTGTAATTACTTATCCTGATGAATTTATGATTTTAAACGAAAATAAATTTGTCTGCCGTGCGATCGACAATAGAATGGGTGGTTTTATGATTGCTGAAGTTGCTCGTTTACTAAAAGAAAACAATAAAACACTTCCTTTTGGTTTATACATAGTAAATTCTGTCCAAGAGGAAATTGGTCTTCGCGGTGCCGAAATGATCGCACATAGAATAAAACCGAATGTTGCCATTGTTACCGATGTTTGCCATGACACCACTACTCCAATGATTGATAAAAAAGTGGAAGGCGACCTTAAAATGGGCAAAGGTCCTGTTATTGGGTACTCTCCTGCTATTCAGAATAAACTTCGCGATTTGATTGTAGATACTGCTGAAGAAAACAAAATTCCTTTTCAGAGACATGCTACTTCTCGTGCAACAGGGACAGATACTGATGCTTTTGCTTATAGTAATGGAGGTGTTCCTTCTGCATTGATTTCACTTCCATTGCGTTACATGCATACAACTGTAGAAATGGTACATAGAGATGACGTTGAAAATGTTATTCAATTGATTTATGAGTCATTACAGAAGATTGAGAACAATGAAACTTTCTCTTATTTCAATTAAAACAATACCTTATATTAAATTCGGCCGTTTCTTAAAAATGGCCGAATTTATAAATTTACTCCAAGAATGAAAATACTACTACTCGAAGACGATTTTACTTTGTCTAAAGAAATCTCAGCATTCTTTACCTCTAAGAAATTCGAGTGTATTCCTTATTATGATGGTTCGTTTTTGCTGAAAAAATATTTCCCTTACGAATACGATTTGATTATTCTTGACATCAATGTTCCTGGATTAAACGGGATAGAGGTTTGTAAAGGCATTCGTAAAATCGATAATAAAACGCCAATAATCATGCTGACTGCTTTTAGTGAAATAGAAGATAAACTGTCTTCTTTTGATAGTGGCGCAGATGATTATTTGGTTAAGCCATTTCATTTTGAAGAATTATATGCTAGAGTACAATCTCTTTTAAGGCGAAAAGAAGTTCCGCAGCAGATAGAAAGTAAAATTGTAGTTAAAGATTTAGAAATTTTTGAAGAAGATATGAAAGTTTTTAGATCTAATGAAGAAATTAAACTTACTCCGAAAGAATTTAAGTTGATTTTAATTTTGGCTCATGCCAAAGGAAAAGTGCTTTCGAAACAATTTATTTCTGAAAAACTTTGGGACTACCATATTGAAACCAATCAAAATACAATTGAAGTTTATATTAACTTTTTGAGAAAGAAAATAGACAAGGATCACGAAATAAAACTTATTCGTACCAAGGTTGGCTACGGCTATTATCTAAGCGATCAAGAATGACATTAAAAAATAGAATATCACTTTTAGTAAGTTTACTGTTTACCATCCTTTTCGGGCTGGCATCTACAGTGATATTCATTTTGTATTCTAATTATCGAAAAGAAGAGTTCCGCGATCGATTAGAAATTAAAGCTTTATCCAACATCAAATTATTGGTGAATGTCAAACAGATCGATAATCAGCTTTTAAAAATAATAGATCAAAATTCCATTAATAAACTATATGATGAGAAAACCTTAGTTTTTGATTCTAATTATAAGCTAATCTATAGCAGTATCGATGATGCCAAAATTAATTGGTCGGTCGAAGACTTGAAGTATTTAAAAAAAAATAAAACTTTTTTTAAGCAACAAGGAGATTATGAAGTCTATGGCGTTTTTTATGATACAAACGACAAAGACTTTTATGCTTTGATATCAGCAACTGATGATTATGGCAAAAAGAAATTACTTTTTTTAAGGTATACATTAGTTGTTTCGTATATTTTCTTTACTACGATCTGCTGGCTATTAACCTCTTTTATGGTTAGAAAAGCGATGAATCCACTTCTTGCTTTCCATCAAAAAATAAAAAACATTAACGAAAATAATCTCGATACCAGAATTGCATCCAACAGCACCAAAAATGAAGTCGATTTGCTTGCTGATGAGTTTAATTTTATGATGGATCGAATTGAAGTTTCGTATCAAAAACAGAAGGAATTTACTGCTCATGCCTCACATGAATTAAGAACACCGCTTTCTCGAATGACATCTCAGATCGAAAACGCAATTGCCGATCCAGATATAAAACCAAAGAATAACTCTTTCCTTAACAATATATTGGCTGATGTTAATCATTTGGGTGAACTAATTAATTCGCTGCTTATTCTTTCAAAAATTGACAATAGAAGTGCAGAAAATATCGAAATTCAACGTCTAGACGAAATTTTATTCTCTTCAATAGAAAAAATCAATAAAACATTTCCAGATTTTGTTATTCTTTTTGAAATGGAGGAAAGTGATGATCTGGACACTGCTTTGGAAATAAAAGGAAATAAAAATCTTTTGGAAATTGCTATAACTAATATCTTAAAAAATGCCTACATCTATTCAGACAATAAACAGGCGAAAGTAAAAATAAGCACTGACCATTACCATCTTATAGTTTCCATTTCAAATACTGGAGACACTTTAAACGAAGAAGAACAAAAAAACCTTTTTGAGCCGTTTATGCGTGGACAAAATTCAAAAAGAACTTCTGGATTTGGACTTGGCTTAAGAATTGTTCATCGTATTCTGACGGTTCACAAAGCCAACATAACCTACTCAACCCCAAATATTAACACGAATTTATTTCAGTTATTTTTTGAATTGTAAACTTTTTTAAGCTATTTTTAAGGTAGATTTTAAGCTCCCCTAAAGCCTGTTGATAGCATATTTGTATAATTCAAAATCAATACAATGAAAAAGTTATTCGCATTGCTGTTATTTGCAGTTTTGAATCAGACTGCAATAGCGCAAAAAACAGTCACTCTTCAAGACTGTGAAAGCCAATTTTTAAAGAAGAATTTATTCTTGCTGGCATCGCAATACAACATCGATGCTTCTAAAGCTCTGGCCATTCAGGCTCGCATCTGGGAAAATCCTGTAATAACAGCCGAACTGAATGCGTATAATCCAGAAAGAGATAAGTTTTTTGACATAGGTAAAGAGGGTCAAAAAGCATTTGGCATTGAGCAACTTATTTATCTTGGCGGTAAAAAGCGTAATGAAATCAAACTTGCGCAAACCAATGCACAATTGGCAGAACTTTCATTCAATGATATACTGCGTACTCTAAAACTACAGCTGCGCAAAAGCTTTTACACAGTTTATTATAATTCTAAAAACCTTGAAAACACTGATAAACAGTTAGCTCATATCGAAAACTTGATCAATTCTTATTCAGTTCAGGCTCAAAAAGGAAATATTCCTTTAAAAGATGTTGTTCGTTTACAGTCGTTGTATCTCAACTTTAAAAATGAACGATTGGAAGTAATAAACAACAATATAGAAGAACAAGCTAATTTGAAACTGCTCTTGAATGAAACTGAAAATGTAATTCCTTCTGTTAGCAAAGATGATTCGAATAAATATTTAAAAGTTATTGCTTTTGATCTTAAAAGCTTTGAAGAACAAGCTATTGCAAATCGACCTGATTATTTAGCAAAACAAAAAGAGATTGAAGCCAATGAATTAAATGTAAAATGGCAGAAATCACTTGCTATTCCAGATCTTACTTTAGGAGCAAATTACGATCAGCGAAGTGGAGCCTTCAATAAAGAAGCCAATGTTAGTGTTGGGATTCCGTTGCCGCTATGGAATAAGAACAAAGGAAATATCAAATATGCCCAAACCATTTTAGAACAATCTAAAGTTGAAAAACAGAATTTTGAACTACAACTTCAAACTGAAATAACTTCGGCTTGGACTAAATGGGATGAATCAAGACAAAACTACAGTGTGATTAAGCCAACTGTAAACTCTGACTTTGAAGCCGTTTACAATGGAATGCTAACCAATTTTCAGAAACGAAATGTAAGCCTTTTAGAATTTACCGATTTTATGGAAAGCTACAATCAGGCAATAATTCAATTAAACGAATTAAAGAAAAAAGTAGTAATAGCCGGCGAAGAATTAAATAGTACCATTAACAAAGATTTATTTTAAAACAGTAAAGAAATGAAACATACATTATTCATAGGAATCGCAATTGCAAGTCTATCCCTAGCAGGCTGTAAAAAACAAGTAGAGAATCCTGAAACAAATACGTCTTTTGTTTTAAGTAATACAATGCTAAAAAGCACTACAACAGCCGAAGCTAAAATTCAGCCCTTGAAAAACGAACTTAGTTTTTACGGAAAAATTACTGCCGACAACAATAAAATGATTGATGTTTACCCGCTAGTTGGCGGGAATGTTATGAAGGTAAATGTTGAACTTGGTGATTATGTAAAAAAAGGACAAGTTCTGGCAACTATAAAAAGTACCGATGTAGCCGATTTTGAAAAACAATCTATAGATGCTAAAAGTGATTTGCTTGTTGCTAAGAATAATTTAAAAGTTGCTCAAGAATTGTTTGATGGTAAATTAAATTCTGAAAGCGACGTTCTCCAAGCAAAATCTGAAGTGAATAAAGCTCAGTCCCAATTAAGTAAAATTCAAGAAACTTATAAAATTTACAATATCAAAGCGGGATCTATTTACGAAGTAACGGCACCAATAAGCGGTTTTATTATTCAAAAAAGCATTAATCAAGATATGCTTTTACGTAACGACCGTTCTGAGAACATATTTGATATTGCAGAAATCAGTGAAGTTTGGGCAATGGCCAATATTAATGAAATTGACATCAATAAAGTAAAGTTAGGAACTTCTGCTGCCGTAACTACCTTAAGCTACCCAGATAGAATATTTCAAGGAAAAGTAGACAAAATCTACAATGTAATTGATCCAGAAACTAAGGCAATGCAGGCTAGAATCAAACTAAGCAATCCAGATTATATGCTTAAGCCAGATATGAATGCTAATATTAAATTGTCTTTCAACGAAAATCAATCTATGATAGCCGTGCCGAGTAAAGCAATTGTTTTTGATAAAAGTAAAAACTTTGTTGTAGTATTTAAAGACCGTAATAATATAGAAACAAGACAGGTCGAAGTTTACAGAGTTGTTGGTGATACTACTTACATTTCAAGTGGATTAAAAGAGAATGAAAAAGTAATCACAAACAATCAGCTATTTATTTATGGTGCTTTAAACAATTAAGAGATGAACAAATTCATAAAAAACATTATTGCTTTCTCTTTAAAGAATAAAGCATTTACTTTCTTTTGGGTAGGATTATTGGCTGTTGCTGGATTTATTTCATTCAAAAATATGCCTATCGACGCTTTCCCCGACGTTACTAATACACAGATTATCATCATCACGCAGTGGAATGGAAAAAGTGCTGAAGAGGTAGAACGTTTTGTAACCTCTCCAATTGAAATTGCGATGAACTCTGTTCAAAAGAAAACAAGCGTTCGAAGCATTACAATGTTTGGTTTATCGGTTATAAAAATTATTTTTGATGATGGCGTTGATGATACCTTTGCTCGTTTTCAAGTAAACAATTTATTAAAGAATGTTTCACTTCCAGATGATGTAGAACCAGACGTACAGCCTCCTTATGGCCCAACAGGAGAAATTTTTAGATATATTGTAAAAAGCAACAGCAGAGATAGTAGAGAATTATTGACTTACCAAAACTGGGTAATTGACAAACAGCTTCGTTCTCTTCCTGGTGTTGCCGATCTAAACGTATTTGGTGGACAAACTAAAACATACGAAGTTGGAGTTGATCCAATTAAACTAGCCAAATATAATATTACGCCACTACAAGTTTATAATGCCGTAAATGCAGGAAACTTAAACGTCGGGGGTGATGTTATTGAGAAAAACGGACAAGCTTTTGTTGTTCGCGGTGTTGGTTTATTAAAATCAAAGGCAGATATTGGAAATATTATTGTTGATGATGCTGGCGGAAATCCAATTTTGGTTAAAAATCTAGCAGAAGTTTACGAAAGTTCCATGCCAAGAGTTGGTCAGACAGGTCTTGGAGATAATGACGATGCCGTTGAAGGAATTGTAGTGATGCGTAAAGGTGAAAACCCTCAAGAAACACTTGCCCTTATAAAAGCAAAAATTAAAGATCTCAATGATAATGTTTTGCCTAAAGATATTAAAATTGAAACTTTCTACGATCGTGATAATCTAATGAATTTTACGACCGAAACAGTAATGCACAACTTATTTGAAGGTATTATTCTGGTTACTGTTGTGGTATTTCTGTTTATGGCAGACTGGAGAACTACTTTTACAGTTTCTATCGTAATTCCGCTTTCTTTATTATTTGCTTTTTTATGTCTTAAAATGATGGGAATGAGCGCCAACTTATTAAGTTTAGGTGCCGTCGATTTCGGAATTATCATTGATGGAGCCGTTGTAATGGTCGAAGGCTTGTTTGTAGTTTTAGATCATCGAGCGCATCAATTAGGAATGGAGAAATTTAATAAAATTGCAAAAGGAAGCTTGATCAAAAGAACAGGAACTGAAATGGGTAAAGCCATTTTCTTTTCAAAGCTAATCATTATCACGGCTTTGCTTCCCATCTTCTCGTTTCAAAAAGTAGAAGGAAAAATGTTCTCTCCTCTAGCCTTTACATTAGGCTTTGCATTGTTGGGAGCACTTATATTTACTTTAACGCTAGTACCTGTTCTTTCGCATATTTTATTGAATAAAAATGTAAAAGAAAAACACAACCCGTTTGTTAATTTTTGGGATCGAAATGTTTCTAAAGGTTTTGCATGGACATTCAAGCATAAAATAAAAACTCTAATTGCTTCTACGGCGCTACTAGTTGGTGTTTTCTTTTCGGCAGGCTTTTTAGGAACAGAATTTTTACCTCAGTTAAATGAAGGCGCATTATGGGTTACTGCTGAATTGCCAATGAGCACTTCTCTTCCTGAAAGTGTTAAAACAGCCACAATAATTAGAAAAGACTTAGAAAGTTTTCCAGAGGTAAAAAAAGTATTATCACAAACTGGGCGAAGTAATGACGGAACCGATCCAAATGGTTTTGGGTTTATTCAGTTGCAAGTGGACTTAATTCCGCAAAAAGAATGTAAACGTAAAATCTCTATGGACGAATTGATTAATGAAATGGATGAAAAATTAAAAGTTCACCAAGGGATAACCTATAATTACTCACAACCTGTAATTGATAACGTTGCCGAATCGGTAGCTGGATTTAAAGCTTCAAATGCGGTTAAGATTTATGGTGATGATTTGAACAAATTGGATCAGCTCGCTAATGAAGTTTTGGCACAGATTAAAAATATTCCAGGTATTAAAGATGCTGGTATTTTAAGAAATGTTGGTCAGCCAGAAATAAGCGTTATTCTTGATAGAGAAAAAATGGCTGCTTACGGAGTAACTTTAAGTGATGCTCAAGCGGTTCTAGAATTAGCTTTTGGAGGAAAAACAGCAACTGAAAAATACGAAGATGAGAAAAAATTTGACGTTCGCGTTCGTTTTTCAAAAGAATATAGAAAAGATGAAAAAGATCTTGAAGAAATTAAAGTTCCAACCATCAGCGGAATCAAAATTCCTTTAAAAGAAATTTGCGATATCAAAACCATTACAGGCCCGGCATTTATTTACAGAGATAATACCAAGCGTTTTATAGGGGTTAAATTTTCTGTTCGTGATCGAGATTTAGGAAGTACCATTGCTGAAGCACAATCAAAAGTAAATAAATTGAAACTTCCAGCAGGTTACACAACAGGCTGGACAGGAGAATTTGAAAATCAAGTTCGTGCTAGTGCTCGTTTAGCACAAGTTGTACCCATTAGTTTAATTGGAATTTTTGTTCTTTTATTTATTTTGTTTGGAAACTTTAAGGATTCTCTTCTGGTTCTTGCCAACGTTCCATTTGCCATTATTGGCGGAATCATTGCGCTTCACATTACAGGAATGAATTTCGGAATTTCTGCTGGAGTTGGATTTATTGCTCTTTTAGGAATTTGTATTCAAAATGGAGTTATTCTGATCTCTGAATTCCATCATAATCTTAAAGCAAAATTCTCACTCGAAGAATCCATTTATAGAGGAGTAAAAGCCAGAACAAGAGCTGTAGTTATGACTGCGTTAATGGCTTCTATTGGTCTTATGCCTGCTGCAATTTCTACAGGAATTGGTTCAGAATCTCAAAAACCACTTGCTATTGTAATTATCGGTGGCTTAATGACAGCTACAGTCTTAACTTTATTAGTATTCCCAATATTATTCTGGGTATTCAATAGAAAAAAAGATGTGCCAATAGAATAAGCAATCAAAATATTTAGTTTTAAATCAATTTGTTGGGATTTAAAAAAGAAGAAGCATCATTTTTATAATGATGCTTTTTTGTTTTAGAGTTCATTCTAAAACAAAAAAGACCTTCTGCTCACAAAGGTCTTTTTTTTACTAACTCAAAACTTTTTATACTGTTATTTCAAATCTTTCAAAATTGCAATAGATTCTGAAGCATTTGATAATTCTGCATATTTCAATGCAGTAAATCCATTTTCATTTTTTGCACTAGCTTTTGCGCCATTTGCCAATAAAACTTTAATGATTTCAAATTTGTTGTAACGTGCAGCTGTCATTAATGGAGTAAGATCTTCTGAGATTAAATTTACATCTGCTCCATACTCAATAAATTTCTTAACTGTTTCAATATCTCCTTTGCTAATAGCAACATTTAAAGGGTTTGCTGTATAACCTGTACGTTCAATTGGATTTTTAACAGTTGAAACTCCGTTTGAAGCCATTGCTACATTTCCAAATGTTACCAAGGCTAGTCCTAAATAAATAACTGATTTTTTCATAATGATTGATTGTTTATTAATTGATTATTGATGATTTTAATTTCTGATGTAAAAGTAATTCATTTTATCGTATTATGTATTACAAAGTACCATGTTTTAACCAATTCTTAACACTTACTTAATAAAACGATAATTAAAGAACCCAAACGTTACCAAATTATTGGTTTTAATATAATAGACTACATAAAAAAGAAAATGTTACAAGAAATCTTATTTTTTTTTAAATCTTTTTTGCAATCCTCTCATTTCAAACTCTCAAATAATTTTTTAAATTTACTATAGAATTAAAAATCAAAAAGATAGCATTTCAATCTAAAAGCCCTACAGTTCTTTGTTTAGCAAAAAAAATCTATCCAAAAACCACTAACCTTAAAAACAAAAAACCATGATTTTCATTAAAAGATTACTAATTATTTTAATTTTATTTATTTCGATTGTTTTAATTGCTGCCTACTTTATGCCGAAGGAATATTCAGTTGAAAGAGAAATTACGATCAACAAACCTGCTGATAGTATTTTTAAATATGTCAGATCCTTAAAAAACCAAAATGAGTTTAGTGTTTGGGCGAATAGGGACCCAAAAATAAGGATTGCATATAAAGGTACTGATGGCGCAGTAGGCTCTGTATCTTCTTGGGAAAGTAATGTAAAAGAAGTTGGAGTTGGCGAACAAGAGATCACCAAAATAACAGAAAATAGACGTCTGGATTTTGCTCTTCGTTTTAAAAAGCCTATGGAAGATACTGCAGTTGGATTTATGTCTACTGAACCGGTTTTGGGAAATCAGACAAAAGTACGATGGGGAATCAGCGGTGTAATTCCTTATCCAACAAATATTATGCTTCCGATGCTAAAATTGGACCAAATGATTGGAAATGATCTGCAAAAAGGTCTAGAAAATTTAAAAGAGAAAATGGAATAACATTTTAAAATTCTAAAATAAAAAAAGTGCAATTCTATTACTGAATTGCACTTTTCTTTTTCTATTTACTATTCTTACGATTCTCTTTTAGCGTCTTCAAAATAGCAACTGAGTCTGCTGATTTTGCATATTCGGCATAATGCAAAGCGGTTAATCCATGTGAATTTTCGATTGAGGAATCTGCTCCATTGGCAAGTAATAATTTAAGAATGTCACAATGGTTAAACCTTGCAGCAACCATTAATGGCGTCATATTGTTTTCCATTTTATTTACATTGGTGCCATACAGAACAAATTTCTTAACGGCCTCAATATCGCCTTTGCTAATGGCAAGATGCAAAGGAGATTTTCCATAAACTGAAAGTTCTATTTGATTTTTAATTGCAGATGCAGAATTTGATGCAATTGAAACATTTCCAAAAAGGAAAAGAAATCCTAAAATAACTACTGATTTTTTCATGATGATTGTTTGTTAAATGATTGATGATGATTTACTAATTAGACGACTTAAAAGTCGATAAGGTTGCATGATTACTTCAAAAAAATAAAAAACGCAATTTAGTTTGACCTAAATTGCGTTTTTTATTTTTAGAAGAATACACTAAATCTTAAATTTCTTGCTGTAAATGTTCTTCAAATCCTTTTCAAATAAAGTAAAAGGATCTTTATAGAATTTTCTAAAGTCTTTCTCGCTTACTTGTCCTGGAAACGGCGCATAATAATGAGTTGGACTTGTAACATCATTTCGCCAGACTAAAACATAAGCCAATTGCAGATTTTCGGATTTTAAAGTCTTCAGTAAAACTTCGGTCCACCACTTTTCATTAGGAATTGACTCTAGTCCAGTTTCTGTAAATGCACCTAATTTTTTCTTTTTTATAGCCAAATCAGAGAATATTTTAAGTTTTTTTAGCCCAGCATCTAAATCGTATTTACCATCTCTTCCAAAATCTCCGTAATCATCCATACCAAGCATATCAACAAATTCATCACCTGGATAACGCTCTAAATATTCTACTTCAGAATTAAATTTATTATCAGGAGAAAAAGCATAAATAAAATTATGAACCCCTAAAGTATCTTTTAAATAAGAAACCGTAAACTGCCAAACCGCAATAAAATCTTCTCGAGAAGTATGCGGTTTTCCCCACCAAAACCAATCACCATCAAATTCATGAAAGGGTCTAAAAATCATTGGAGAAAGTTTTCCGTCTTTTGCTTTAACAGAATTTGCAAAATCGGCAATAGTTTTTAAAATCTCTTTGTATTCCTCGTGATGAGAACCTCCAGGCTTTATCAAAGACATGGAAGCAATTGATATTCCGTCTTTCCAATAAAATCCCCCCTCAGAAGCTGGATTATTAAAATGCCAAGAAACAGTTGTAATTCCGCCTCTTTCATAAGTATCGATTACATTTTTTCGTAATAACTCTTTAGCTTTTTCAATTTGGTCTTTGGAACGACCTGAAAAATCGCTAAAATCAATCCCAACAACAGCGGGATGGGAACCCGTAACCGATTTTACATCTGAACGATTAGGCTCATTACTCCATCCATGTCCATATTCAAGCGCGTGCTGATGCCCGAAAAGAATATGCTTTTGGGAAATAGTTTTAAGATTCTGATATAAGTTTTTAGTTTCTTTTGTCGCATTTTTATCAATCTGCGCAAAAAGAAAATGCCCTGCTGTAAAACATACAAATAGCAGGGCATTTTTTTTCGTTATCAATTCCATGGTTTAAATCGTTAGTTTAAACCCGAAATTACTATTTTGAAGAAAGGTAACCTAATACGTTTTTTTCAATACGTTGATCAATATTATCAATATCAGCTTTTACAAATTTTTCTCCTAAGATATTCTCAAATAATTCGATGTATCTTTCTGAAACAGACTCGATATATTCGTCTGTCATATTTGGAATTTGCTGTCCTTCCTGACCTTGAAAACCATTTTCGATCAACCAGCGGCGAACAAATTCTTTAGATAATTGTTTTTGTTCCTCTCCATTAGCCTGTCTTTCAGCATATCCGTCAGCGTAGAAGTAACGAGAAGAATCTGGAGTATGAATTTCGTCAATTAAAACAATAACACCGTCTTTTGTTTTTCCGAACTCATATTTTGTATCCACTAAAATCAATCCGCGTTTTGCAGCAATTTCAGTTCCTCTTTGAAATAAAGCACGAGTATATTTTTCTAAAACTAAATAATCTTCTTCAGAAACAATTCCTTTTGCCAAAATATCTTCACGAGAAATATCTTCGTCGTGAGAGCCATTATCTGCTTTTGTAGTTGGTGTAATAATTGGTTCTGGGAATTTATCGTTTTCTTTTAAACCTTCTGCCATAGTAACACCGCAGATTTGTTTTCTTCCTACTGCATATTCGCGAGCTGCGTGTCCAGACAAGTAACCACGAATTACCATTTCTACTTTAAAAGGCTCACATAAATGTCCAACAGCAACGTTTGGATCTGGAGTTGCAATTAACCAATTAGGAACAATATCTTGAGTCAATTCCATAAATTTAGTAGCAATCTGATTTAAGATTTGTCCTTTGTATGGAATTCCTTTTGGCAAAACTACATCAAAAGCAGAAAGTCTGTCAGTTGCCACCATTACCAAAAGTTCGTCATTGATATTATAAACTTCTCTAACTTTTCCGCGGTAAACTGATTTCTGATTTGGGAAATTAAAATTTGTAGTTGTAATTGTATTGCTCATTATCTAGTTGTGTTGTTTTTTATGAATGCAAATTTAAAATTATTTCAGAGAGTTACACCATGAAATTTTAAGATTCAGAAATAAAAAAATCCCTAAATAAAATATTTAAGGATTTTAGTTTGAATATGATTCAAAATTAACTTGAAGCTAATTCTTTATCTAATATTTTTGAAGCAATATATCTTGCCACACCATCTTCTGCATTGGTTTTAATAACTTCTAAATCTGGTAAAGTTTCTTTTAAAATTGCTGGAGCATTCCCCATAATTAAACCTTTTCCAGATGCCGATAACATTTGCACATCATTAAATCCGTCTCCAAAAGAAACTGCTTGATCTAAAGTGTAACCTTCTTTTTCTAATACTTGTTCTATTGCAACTGCTTTATCTATAGATTTATCCATAAATTCTAAACAGGTTGGCAAACTAAAAGCGTGGTGCAAATGTTCTGAAGAATTGGCCAAAACAGCATCTTTTAATTTTACTAATTTTTCATGATCGTCGCATGAAAAGAAAATTTTAATCGCTCCAAAATCTTCAAGATTTTTATAATCTACTAATTCCGGACGGTATTTTAATTCGGCTTGAAAAGAATTCAATCTTTCGTTCCATTTGTTGGTCTGCCAAACATTTTCTTTAAATAAAACTACTGTAATTGCAGGATCAATTTCAACATTCAATGCGGCTTTAACCACATCGCTATCAAGGTTAAAAGCAAAAAGCTCTTCTTTATTAGGCGAATGAATTCTAGCTCCGTTTGAACTCACTAAATAAACCGGAACTTCAAGTGTTTCAATAATCGCCATTGCATCAAGGTGATGACGGCCAGTCGCTACAACTATAAGATAATTTTGATTGTGCAGTTCTTGAAAAATTGATTTAGTGTAATCTGAAATTCTGTGTTGAGGGTTGAGTAAAGTTCCATCAAGGTCACTTACCACAACTTTTATATTTTTAAG
The DNA here is from genome assembly GCF_023272795.1 of Flavobacterium humidisoli. NCBI lineage: Bacteria > Pseudomonadati > Bacteroidota > Flavobacteriia > Flavobacteriales > Flavobacteriaceae > Flavobacterium > Flavobacterium humidisoli. The sequence goes on from NZ_CP096829.1 coordinate 4,198,324, forward strand.
TTTTGTCATATTAATTATCAAATTCGATGATAGGCAAATTTACGGTTTTAAGCTTGCTTAAACAAAGATTACAGGGTTTGTGAGTTAAAATTGAACTAAGTTTATTATTTATTTAACTATTCGCTTAAATATTAGCTTTTAAGCAATTAAATTTTAACAATTCCTGTTTTATATAAATTTAGTGCTTTTTGAATTATCGCTTCAATTTGATTCAAAGGCAAATCTTCATTAACATCAAACATCATAATTTTCATTCTCGAACGATTTTCCTGAATTAGAAATGGTTCGTCAAAATATTTTCCTTCTACAATTCCGATATAAGGTTGTTTGATTTTTTTATGAATCCATAAATAGCAGAACATTTTTCCTTTATAAGAGAAAAACGGCATTCCGTATTTTAACGTATTCGTAATGTCAAGGTCTTGTTTTAAGATGATTTCTTTTAATGCCAAAAATATTCCTTTTATAGGTTCTTTTTGATTTAGGTAGAAGTCATCTAGTTGTTTCATTTTTTTTAAATAAAAAATATTCGTTTTGTACCTTTTATATAGAACGTACAAAACGAATATTAATAAATGTTAAAACACAATTCACGATTTACACTTAACATTTCAATGAAATTAGCATTAATCGTGATTCTCTATTTGCTTGTAGGCATCAATTACCTTTTTAACCAATCTATGGCGAACGATATCTTTATCATCCAGATAAATAATTCCGATGCCTTCTATGTCTTTCAGAACCAAAATCGCTTCTTTCAGACCAGAAATTGTTCTTCTTGGCAAATCGACTTGTCCTGGATCACCCGTAATCATAAACTTGGCGTTTTTTCCCATACGGGTTAAAAACATTTTCATTTGTGAATGTGTGGTGTTTTGTGCTTCATCAAGGATTACAAAGGCATTGTCAAGCGTACGACCGCGCATAAAAGCGAGTGGCGCAATCTGAATTATTCCTTTCAAAATATAATCCTCTAATTTTTCATTTGGAAGCATATCACGCAATGCATCATATAATGGCTGCATGTAAGGATCCAGTTTTTCTTTCATATCACCAGGAAGGAATCCGAGATTTTCTCCGGCTTCAACCGCTGGACGCGTTAGAATGATCCTTTTTACCTCTTTATCTTTTAGCATTTTAACCGCCATAGCGACACCGGTATACGTTTTTCCGGTTCCGGCAGGACCAATAGCAAAGACCATATCGTTTTTCTTAATCGTATCAACCAGCAATTGCTGATTTGGCGTCATTGCTTTGATAATCTTACCGCCAACACCATGAACTAAGATTTTATCATGATCGTAAGCTCTTTTTTCTTCCTGACCATCACTCATAATTACACGCTCAATTACATTATCGTCAATATTATTGTAACGTGTAAAATGAAGCATTAATCTTTGAAATCTTTTTTCGAATTCGTCTAAAACTTCTTTTTCGCCAAATGCCTTTAAAGTTGTCCCTCGTGCTACGATTTTAAGCTTCGGGTAATACTTTTTAATAATTTCTAAATGGCTGTCCTGCGCGCCCCAAAATTCTTTTGGTGCAATATCTACTAGCTCGATTATTCTTTCGTTCAAATGAAGTAGTTTTAAATTAAAAATTCCTTTTAATATTTAGTGGTTGTCGGGTCTTTTTTTTGTCACAATATTCATTGGCAGTTTTCAGTTTTATAAAAATAAACTTAAATCCGTGTTACTGAATATTGTAACTTGCAAATGCTTTAAAAATTACAAATTGTCTTTTCTTTCTTTTAATTTGTGTTTACTATTATTAGCTTTGCATTTCTCAAATTTAATGAAATTTAGATTTAAATACTATCAATAGTTATAAACAAAATTATGTCAATAATTACCCTTACTACAGACTACGGCTTGAAAGATCACTTTGTGGGGTCGCTGAAGGGTAAAATACTTTCTGAAAATCCAGAAGTTCAGATCATTGACATTTCTCATGATATTGATCCCTTTAATACTGCCGAAGCAAGCTATATTATCGGAGCCTCTTATTTGAGCTTTCCAAAAGGAACTGTTCACCTTATTGGAGTTGATATTGAGCGCAATAAAGAGAACCAGCACATAGCGATGCAATGGAACGATCATTATTTTATTTGTGCCGATAACGGAATCCTGAGTATGCTAACGCAAAAAATCGTTCCTCAAAAAATTGTGGCAATTAACATTCATGATCGCTTCCCAATTGAGGCTACCGATTTGGATATTTTTATTCAAGTAGCTTCTCACTTATCTAGAGGCGGTTTGCTAAATGTAATAGGAAAAGAAATTTCGTCTATAAAAGAAGCAACCGAATTACAGGCTCTTGTAGCCGACGACGGAAATTCTATAAAAGGCAACATCATTTACATTGATCATTTTGGAAACGTTGTAACTAATATTTCTAAAAGACAATTCTTAGAAATTTCACGCGGACGTCCGTACGAAATTGTGATGAACCCTAAAAGCATCAAAACCATTCTGCCGAATTATTCGGCTATTGCAACTTCAGACAAATATCCGATTAAAACGTACGAAGGAGAAAAACTGGCTATTTTTAATGAAGCAGGTTTTCTTGAAATTGCCATTTTTAGAAGCAATCCTTCTAAAGTGGGTTCTGCCAATAGTTTGTTGGGATTAAATTATCGCGATGTAATTACGATTAAATTTTCGTAAATAATTTTAGATTTGAGTCCCGATCCCGAAACCTCAGGACGGGATAGATTTTAGATTAATTCTCTAGCAGATTTTCCCGATTGAGCAGATTATTCATTACATCATAAACATAGCCCGTGGTTTCAACCACGGGGACGCATTATTATAAACGTTATGTTCACGTGGTTGAAACAACGGGCTATATTTGAAAAACTGGTTCTGATTATAATTTGAAAAACATGATTTTATAATATTTCATTTTTTATTTAAAACACCAATCAATTTTGGTATTTTTGCGCACCTGTAAGCAGATTTACAATCTAAAATCTAAAATTGAATACATGTTTGTTCGAATAGTAAAAATGAGTTTTCACGAAGAAAAAATCTTTGATTTTCTAGAGAATTTTGAATCAGTGAAAGAGAAAATAAGAAATGCTGAGGGAAATCGTTTTTTAGAATTGTATCAGGATAAAAATGACAAAGGTGTCTTTTTTACCTATAGTTATTGGGAAACTGAACAAGATTTAGAAAATTACAGAAATTCTGAACTATTTAATACTGTTTGGGATTTTACAAAGAAATTATTCAATGCAAAGCCAGAAGCTTGGAGCGTGGATAAATTAGTTAGTTTAAATTAGTTTCAAGTTTCTGGTTTCACGTTAAGCGTGCGACTTGATACTTGTAACATGAAACAATAAAAAAACAAAACAAGAATGAAATCAATCATTTTAAGAGAAATAAAATCCTTTTTTGGTTCTCCTATTGGCTACTTGGTCATTGCGATTTTCTTAATCAGCAACGGGCTATTTTTATGGGTATTTGAAGGAGATTACAATATTCTAAATACAGGTTATGCTGATTTAACTCCTTTTTTCACATTGGCACCATGGATTTTAATTTTCTTAATTCCAGCAGTAACCATGAGAAGTTTCTCTGACGAAAAAAAACAAGGAACTTTAGAATTGTTATTGACAAAACCTTTATCAATCTGGGAAATTGTAAATGGGAAATTTTTTGGTTCATTTCTATTGATCATTTTAGCCATTATTCCAACCCTAATTTATGTAAAAGTAATTTCAGATTTAGGCTCGCCTGAAGGCAATATTGACATGGGAAGCACAATTGGTTCTTACTTCGGACTACTGTTTCTAATTGCTTCTTATTCAGCAATTGGAATCTTCACTTCTACCCTTTCAGAAAATCAGATTGTGGCTTTTATTGTTGCCGTTTTCTTATGCTTTTTCTTTTATTTTGGTTTTGAAGGGCTGGCTACTTTAATTCCTGGTTCAAACAATTTTATTTCGGTTTTAGGAATGCAGAATCATTTTAAAAGTATGAGCCGAGGTGTCATCGATACTCGAGATATCATTTATTTCATAAGCATTGCCATTGCTTTCTTGTCTTTTACTGTTTACCAATTAAAATCTTTTAAAGCCTAATGAAACTATCTACAAAGCAAAATTTAAAGACATTAGGCATCACTATTTTTATTTTAGTTGTTCTAAATGTTCTCGGAACAATCTTTTTTCATCGTTTTGATTTAACAAAAGACAAGCGCTATACCTTATCACCGACTTCGTTAGGAATTGTAAAACAAGTTCAGAATCCGCTTTCTATAAAAATTTATATGGCTGGTGATCTTCCTGCCGATTTTAGACGTTTGCAGCAGGAAACCAAACAATTATTAGAAGAATTTCAAGCATATAACAGTAATATTGTTTTCGAATTTGTTGATCCGTTAGAAAACGAGGAAGAAAGCGATGAATTGACAAAATCACTTTTCCAAAAAGGATTGACTCCAATAAATATTACAGTCGACGACAAAGGAAAACAATCTCAAGCAATGGTATTTCCTTGGGCAGTTGCAGTTTATAATAACAAAGAAGTTAATATTCCTTTATTGAAAAATATAATGGGAGCTTCTACTACGCAGAAAGTAATTGGATCAATTCAGCATTTAGAATATTCTATTGCCGACGCTATCAATAAAATTACAAAAGACAAACAGAAAAAAGTAGCGATCATAAAAGGAAATGGCGAATTGAAAGAAAGGCATATTGCCAACATGCTGAAGCAGATCCATGAAAGTTATCTTATAGGACCATTCACATTAGATTCTGTTGCTAAAGATCCGAATGGAACTTTAAGTGAACTTAAAAAATACGATTTAGCCATTATTTCTAAACCAACAGAAAAATTCTCTGACGAAGAAAAAGAGGTTCTGGATCAGTTTATAATGAACGGCGGAAAAACGCTTTGGCTAATTGACCAAGTTGCTGCCGATATGGACAGTTTGTATAATGATATGGGTGCAACTCTGGCATATCCAAGAGATTTAAATCTAAACGATATGTTCTTTAAATACGGATTCAGAATTAATCCTGATTTAATTAAAGATGAACAGGGAACTCCGATAAAATTAGCAACTGGCGAACAAGGAAGCGCTACACAATATCAGGATTTTATCTGGAAATTTGCTCCTCAAGTTTATCCAACGAGCCAGCATCCTATCGTTAAAAATCTGGGCGGAATTAAATTCGATTTTGCAAATCCGATTGACACTTTGAAAAACGGAATTAAGAAAACCGTTTTATTGCAATCTTCGCAATACTCTAAAACAATTGGTTCTCCTGTAGAAGTTAACCTAAATATGGTTACCGAAAAAACAACTCCACAGGATTATTTGAATAAAGGAAATAAACCTCTTGCTGTTTTATTGGAAGGCGCTTTTCATTCTGCTTTTGAAAACAGAGTATTGCCTTTTAAAGACAATTCTTTTACAGCAAAAGGGAAACCAAACAAAATGATTGTGGTTGCTGACGGAGATATTGCAAGAAATCAATTGGACAAAAACAAGATGCCAGTTGAACTAGGTTACGATCAAAGAACAGGAAATCTATATGATAATAAAGACTTCGTAATGAATTGTATCAATTATCTTTTAGACGATACTGGACTTATTAACATTAGAAGTAAAGATGTAGAACTGCCTTTATTAGATAAAGAAAAAGTTTACGAAAGCTACACCTTTACGCAATTCATAACTATCGGAGTTCCAATTCTAATTTTATTGGTTTTCGGAATTGTATTTACTTTTGTAAGAAAAAGAAAATACAGCAAATAGATGTTAATAAAAAAATGTAATACTTTCGATAGTTTAAGATATATTTGTAATCCGTATATTTAGCCCTTTATTTGCTAAATCATCCATCAAAAAATAAAATAAAACAGATGAAATTTATAGTATCGAGTTCGTACTTATTAAAACAATTACAAGTTTTAGGTAGTGTAATCAATAGCAACAATACGTTGCCAATTTTAGACAACTTTTTGTTTGAACTAAACAATAATGAGTTGACCGTTTCTGCTTCAGATCTTGAAACGACTATGTCGGCTACATTATCTATCGATTCTACAAGCAAAGGCAGCGTGGCAGTTCCAGCTAAACTTTTGCTTGAAATTTTAAAAACTTTTCCAGAGCAGCCGTTAACTTTTACTGTTGAAGACAATAACACAGTAGAAATTAGCTCTAATTCTGGTAAATATGCATTAGCTTACGCAGCTGGAGAAGAATTTCCTAAAGCAGTAAGTCTTGAAGATCCATCTGTAACACTTGTTCCTGCAGAGGTTTTAGCAACTGCGGTAAGCAAAACCATCTTCGCGGCAGGAAACGATGATTTACGCCCAGTAATGTCTGGAGTATTCTTTCAGTTTTCACCAGAAGGATTGATCTTCGTAGCAACAGATGCTCACAAATTGGTAAAATATTCTCGTACAGATGTTAAAGCGTCTCAAGTTGCAGATTTTATCATGCCTAAAAAACCTTTAAACATTTTAAAAAGTATTTTAGGAACTTCTGATGCTGAAGTAAAAATTGAATACAACGATTCAAATGCGACATTCTCATTTGACAATTATATCTTAATGTGTCGTTTAATCGACGGCAAATATCCAAACTACGAAGCGGTAATTCCAAAAGAAAATCCAAACAAATTAATGATTGACCGTTCTTTATTCTTAAGTTCTGTTCGTCGTGTTGCGATTTTCTCTAACAAAACTACACACCAAATTCGTTTGAAAATTGCTGGAGCAGAATTAAACGTTTCTGCAGAAGACATCGATTACTCAAACAAAGCAGAAGAAAGATTGACTTGTGATTATCAAGGTGATGATTTACAAATCGGTTTCAACTCTCGTTTCTTAACTGAAATGCTAACAAACCTACAATCTGACATGATTATGCTTGAAATGTCTTTACCAAACAGAGCTGGTATTTTAACTCCAGTTGATGGTTTAGAAGAAGGAGAAACAGTAACAATGCTTGTAATGCCTGTAATGTTAAATAGTTAACATTAAAGTTTCTTTCTGTTACAGGGATATTTTTTAGTTTTAAATAAAAGATCTATCATTGTAAAAAAAAAGATATCGCTATTAACCAACCATTTTTTATACCTAGAAACCGCAATTCCCATAAAGAGTTGCGGTTTTTTATTTTTTACTTTTTGTTTCAGATTTAAAATTTCAGGTTTAAAGTTGATCTACTTTGTGTTTTTTAAACGGCAAAGTTCGCTAAGTTTTTTTTTCTAATGTCTTTAATAAAAATTATAAGTACGCAAAGCTTTGTGTTCTTAGCATTCTTAAAAAAATTAAACATAAAACTTAGCGAGTTTTTCGTAAACCGTTGTGTACTTTGCGTTAAAAATTATACGCATAGTATATCAACTTGAAACTTGAAATCTGAAACAATTTTTTTCCGTATTTTTGTAAAATGAAAATAGAAATTTGGTCGGACATCATGTGTCCGTTTTGTTATATCGGAAAAAGACAATTGGAAACTGCTCTTGCGGTATTCCCTAACGACAATTTTGAAATTGAATGGAAAAGCTTTCAGCTGGATCCAACCATTACGTCACAGCCTGATATGGACGTTTATACGTTCTTAGCAGAAAGAAAAGGCATGTCGATTGAACAATCTAAAGAAATGCACAAAGGAGTTGCAGAACGCGCTAAAAGCGTTGGTTTAGATTATAATTTCGACAAAGCTGTTATCTCAAATTCTTTAAACGCACATAGAATCATTCAATTGGCTAAAACTAAAAATATGGGCGATCGAATGGAAGAAATTTTCTTTAAAGCTTATTTTACCGATGGACAAGATTTGAACAATGGTCAAACCTTGATTAAATTAGGAATGCAGGCTGGTCTGGAAGAAAATGAAATTAGAGAAGTTCTAGAAAGCGAAAACTTATTTCTTAAAGAAGTGCAATCAGATATTAAAGAAGCTGCCGAAATAGGAGTTCAAGGTGTTCCTTTCTTTGTATTTGATCGCAAATATGCTGTTTCGGGTGCTCAACCTATTGAAACCTTTGTAAAAACAATTCAGGAAGTTTTAAAATAAAACTTTAAGCTTTATAAAACGTAAAAGCGTGCTGTTTATATTTAAACAGCACGCTTTTATTATTTAGTTCTACTTAAAAAACTAAAAAAATTAATGCCCGGCTCTACCTTTAGAATCTGTTGATTTTGTTGTAGTGCTTTTTGCTCTAGAACCAGATGTTGATTTTTGAGTTTTTCCAGAATCTTTCATTCCAGATTTCGAATCTTTTCTTGAAGTTTCCATAATGTTATAATTTTTTAAATTATTAATATATACAAAGTTGCAAAATACCTAAGTGCTTATTTTACAGAATTATAATTGAATTTTATAAAATAAAAATTAAGACAAAATCTTGCAGAAACGAATCATGTAAAATTAAAATCAAATCTTATAATTTTTTCAAGTATCTAATTTTCAAATTTGTGTATATCAAAAGTCGAAAAATTACAACTTAAAAATAGTAGTTATGAGAACAGATACCGACAACCTAGAAATTACAAGATTAAACAATCTTAAATGCAGAAAACCTGATCATATTGATACTGCACATGAAAATGAGGCTTTGGATGAAGAGTTTACTTCAGGACAAAATCCAGACACCAACTACAGAAATCAGTACAATTGCTATTCTAATGATGGCTATGAAATTATTGAAAGCGGATTAAATCTTGCTGAGGATAATACTCCTTTTTCAACTTATGATGATGCTAATCCTTATGACAGCTATAATCTAGATAATGAAGATGATAAATATAACTGTCCGCCTTATAGAAATTATGAATATTAAAAAATCCTAAAACAGTTATGTCGCCAAAAAATGATCAAGAAGTTATGAATGAATATTTGTCTAATGAAAGAACTTTATTAGCATGGCTTCGTACTGGAATTGGCATCATGGTTTTCGGATTTGTAGCAGTAAAATTTTCTTTATTTCTAAAACAGGTTCCCGCCAAACATTTAGCAGAAACTGTTCCTCCGAACAGTAATTTTACAATCTATTTAGGAATTGGGTTATTGATTGCTGGCGCATTGACTATTTTGCTGTCTTATCTACGTTACATTCACACTATCAAACTATTAAAAAAAGGAAAGTATCAATATTCAACCGCAATGCTTACCTTTATTACAATGATGCTGTTTGTATTAAGCATATTACTCATAGCCTACTTAATAATCGCTGCCAGCGCATAAAGTTTAATTATCTAATAAAAAAAATGAACCCGCCACTATTACAATTTAACGATAAAGGAATCTATTGCCAGCAGGCCGATGTCTATCTCGACCCGTGGAGGCCGGTAACCAATGCCATTATTACGCATGGCCATTCTGATCATGCAAGGTGGGGACATCAAAATTATATTACGCATTATACAAATGTGCCTATCATAAAGCATCGTCTTGGCGATATTAATGTAACTGGAAAAAACTGGAATGAAACTTTTACTATAAATGGTGTAAAATTCTCTTTTCATCCAGCAGGACATATTATTGGTTCCGCACAAATTAGAGTGGAATACAAAGGTGAAATTTGGGTTTTTACAGGCGATTATAAAACAGAAGACGACGGAATTTCAGTTCCGTATGAAGTCGTAAAATGCCATTCCTTCATAACCGAATGCACTTTTGGACTTCCCGCATTTAAATGGGAACCAAAAGCTGATGTTATGACTGAAATTAATAATTGGTGGGCTGAGAATCGCGCAGAAGGAAAAACATCTGTTTTATTTGGATATTCTTTAGGAAAAGCACAACGGTTATTAAAAAATCTCGATATCAATATTGGACAGATTTACACTCATGGCGCAATTGAAAATATGACCAATATTGTCCGCCCAATGATTGATTTGCCTCCAACTATACGAGTAACTGCCGAAACTAAAAAAGAAGATTTACTCGGCAATATTGTAATTGCCCCGCCAAGCGCACATGGAAGCACTTGGATTAGAAAAATGACTCCTTTTGTAACAGGAACAGCAAGTGGCTGGATGGCATTTCGTGGCGCAAGACGCAGACGAGCCGTCGACCGCGGATTTGTTTTAAGCGATCATTGTGATTGGACAGGATTACTAGAAAGCATTAAAGCAACAGGCGCAGAAAAAGTGATTTGTACACATGGATATTCTGATATATTCTCAAAATATTTAAGGGAATTGGGTTACGACGCAAGAACCGCCCACACACAATATGAAGGAGAAACAAATGATTCTGAAGAAAACTGAAATGAGTTATAAGCTAATAATTCGTTCAAAATAAAACACTTAGCACAAACCATTAGCCGCCAACTATAAACCACCAACTATAAACCACCAACTATAAACCACCAACTATAAACCAACAACTATAAACCAACAACTATAAACCAACAACTATAAACCACCAACTATAAAACACCAACTATCAACCATCAACAAAAAAAAACTATGAAAAACTTTGCCGAGCTTATCAAAACCTTAGACAGTTCTAATAAAACATCGGTAAAAGTTGATGCGCTGACGAATTATTTTCTAAAAGCAAACGACGAAGACAAAGTCTGGACAATCGCTATTCTTTCGCATCGTCGCCCTCCCCGACCGGTTAATACGACTTTATTGCGTTTATGGGCAAACGAATTAGCTAATATTCCGCTTTGGCTCTTTGAAGAGAGTTATCACATTGTGGGCGATTTGGCCGAAACAATTGCGCTTGTAATTCCAACTACAAAAGAACATTCCGATAAAAGTCTGACCGAATTTTTACAGGAAATCATAGCCTTAAAAAAGAAAACCGACTTAGAGAAAAAAGAATATTTACAAACCAATTGGCTGAATTTAAATTATTATGAACGATTCGTTTTCATGAAGTTAATTACAGGGAGTTTCAGAATTGGTTTAAGTCAAAAATTAATGACTCGAGCGCTTTCAAAAGCTGAAAATATTGATGAAGACACACTTGCTTATAAATTAATGGGCGATTGGAATCCGAATACAGTTACGTTTCAAGAATTGATTTTGGATGAAAAAAGTAGTGATTATTTATCGAAACCATATCCGTTTTATTTGGCTTATCCAATTGAAGGGGAACTTGAAAACCTTGGAAATCCTGAAGATTGGAGCGCAGAACATAAATGGGACGGAATTCGATCTCAAACCATTATTCGCGATAATGAAATTTACGTTTGGAGCCGTGGAGAAGAATTGGTAACCGATAAATATCCTGAATTTCAATCTTTCATTGGCAATATTCCAAACGGAACGGTTATAGATGGTGAAATTCTTCCTTTTATTGAGAATCAAATTGGGACATTTAATGATTTGCAAACCCGTATTGGCCGTAAAAATGTATCGGCTTCTGTTTTAAAAAATACACCTGTTATTATTAAAGCTTACGATTTATTGGAATGGCAGGGAAATGATATTCGGAATCTTCCTTACGAAGAACGCCGAACTTTATTAGAAGAATTATTTACTACTTTAATTGGAAAAGAAATTCCGCTACAGCTTTCAGAAAGGATTCATTTTTCGACTTGGGAAGATGTCACAAACGAAAGATTAAAATCGCGCGAAATGAAAAGCGAAGGTTTAATGCTGAAACAAAAAGATTCTCCCTATTTAGTTGGAAGAAAAAAAGGAGATTGGTGGAAATGGAAAATTGAACCCTTAACGATTGATGCCGTTCTCACCTACGCCATGCGAGGTCACGGAAGACGATCCAATTTATTTACCGATTATACTTTTGCTCTTTGGCAGGAAAATGAAAATAAGGAACGTGAACTCGTCACTTTCGCGAAAGCATATTCCGGTTTAACCGATGCAGAATTCAGAATGGTCGATGATTTCATTAAAAAAAATACTTTAGAACGATTTGGACCAGTAAGAAGCGTTACGCCAAAACTGGTATTCGAAATTGGTTTTGAAGGAATTGCCCTTTCCAAAAGACATAAAAGCGGAGTTGCAACGCGTTTTCCACGAATTTTAAGATGGAGACACGATAAAAAAATTGAAGAAGCCAATTCAATTGAAGATTTAAAAAACATGATTTTATAAATGAATAGAGAGCAGTTATTTATAATCGCCAACGAATGGTTTGAGAGTCAGGGATGGAAACCTTTTCCGTTTCAGACTCAAACATGGACTGCATTTTTACAGGGCAAAAATGGCTTGCTAAATGCTCCGACAGGAAGCGGAAAAACCTATGCTCTTTGGCTTCCCATCATTTTAAACTACATCAAAGAAAATCCAAACTATAAAACTAAACATACCTCAGGATTAAAAGCCATTTGGATTACGCCTTTACGATCTTTATCTGTTGAAATCAAACAAGCCGCAGAACGAGTTTTAACAGATTTAGACATTCCAATGACAGTGGGAATTCGTTCAGGAGATACATCTTCTGCAGAACGTGCCAAGCAAAAAAACAAAATGCCCGATTTGCTGATTACAACTCCCGAAAGTCTGCAACTACTTTTGGCAACAAAAGGTTATACGAATATTTTTAAAAATTGCAGTTCAATCGTAATTGACGAATGGCACGAATTGCTGGGAACCAAGCGTGGCGTGCAAGTAGAATTAGGTTTATCGAGATTAAAAACTATCGCTAAAAATATACGTATTTGGGGAATCTCAGCCACAATTGGCAATTTACAGCAGGCGCAGGAAGTCTTACTTGGAGTAAATTCTGAAGCGTACCATAATTCTGTTTTAATCAAAGCAGTAATTAACAAGAAAATAAAAGTGGTGTCTATAATTCCAGAGAAAATGGATACATATCCGTGGCGCGGACACATGGGACTGCATCTGATTGATGAAGCGGCAAAAATTATAAAAGCCAGTAAAACGACGCTTATTTTCACGAATGTTCGTTCGGCATGCGAAATCTGGTATCAGAGATTATTAGAAAAATATCCTGAATTTGCAGGCGAAATGGCAATGCATCACGGAAGCATTGACAGAGAAACCAGACTTTGGGTTGAAAATGCCATTCGAAATGAAGAATTAAAAGTCGTTGTCTGCACTTCTAGTTTAGATTTAGGGGTTGACTTTGCTCCTGTCGAATCGATCATTCAGGTTGGAGGTCCAAAAGGTGTAGCACGTTTTATGCAACGTGCAGGACGAAGCGGGCATCAGCCTGGAAAAGAAAGCGTTATTTATTTTCTTGCCACTCATGCCATCGAATTAATCGAAGCTTCTGCGTTGAAAAAAGCGGTTGAAAACAGTGTGATAGAAGACCGTGTTCCGTACTTAAATAGTTGGGATGTATTGGTTCAATACCTCAATACTCTGGCAGTTTCTGATGGATTTTATCCAAATGAAATTTTCAAAGAAATTCAAGGAACCTTTAGTTATCAAACCATTACGGCTGAAAACTGGAACTGGATTTTAAATTTTATTACACAAGGAAGCCAAAGTCTTCATGCATATGACGAATTTAAAAAAGTTGAAATTGACGAAAATGGCTGCTACAAAATAAACAGCAGAATGATTGCCATGCATCATAGAATGCAAATTGGAACCATTGTTGGCGATGCCGTTATGAATGTGAAATATCTCAGCGGTGGTTATATTGGTACAATTGAAGAATGGTTTATTTCGAAATTGAAACCTGGTGATACTTTTATTTTCGCAGGAAAAAAACTCGAACTGTTCAAAATCAGAAATATGCAGGTCTTGGTAAAAAAAGCCAGTGCGAAGAAAGAATCTAAAATTGCGAGCTGGATGGGCGGACGTTTGGCTCTTTCTTCTCAAATGAGCGAATTGCTTCGAAAAGAATTATATCGTGCTAATACCGACAATCTTTCACCAGAATTAAAAGCCTTACAGCCTTTATTTAAAAGACAGAGAAAAGAATCAATCGTTCCAAGTTCAGATGAATTTTTAATTGAAACTTTCAAAACTCGAGAAGGATTTCATGCGATTTTTTATCCTTTTGAGGGACGCTTTGTTCATGAAGCTTTAGCCAGTTTATTGGCATTTAGAATTAGTTTACTACAATCAATCACATTTTCTTTAGCCTATAACGATTATGGTTTTGAATTGGTTTCGGATCAGGAAATTGATATCGAAGCGGTTTTAGACAATAACCTATTTTCAACCGAATACGTGCATCACGATTTGCAGAAAAGTTTAAATTCAACCGAAATGGCGCGAAGAAAGTTTAGAGATATTGCCGTTATATCAGGATTAGTTTTTACCGGTTTTCCAGGAAAAATGGTTAAGACTAAACATTTGCAAAGCGGTTCGCAATTGCTTTTTGAAGTATTTAGAGATTTCGAACCTGATAATTTATTGCTGCATCAAGCCTACCGTGAAACTTTTGAACATCAGTTAGAAGAAGGACGTTTGATTTTGGCATTGGAACGAATCGCAAATCAAAAAATAATCTGGAAACAATGTTTGAAACCGACTCCTTTTAGTTTTCCAATTATTACCGATCGATTGAGAGAAAAGCTTTCAAGCGAAACTCTAGCTGAAAGAATCCAAAAAATGACGGCATCTTATATGAAATAACAGGCTATGAAAATTCAAATACGAAACGAAAACTTTATACTTCATTCAAGCGGTGCTGTTTTTTGGGAAAAACAAAAAACGGTGATTATTTCTGATGTGCATTTGGGAAAAGTAACGCATTTTAGAAAACACGGAATTGCTATTCCGCAAAATGCCATTTCTGAAAATTTTAAAAGAATTACAGAAGTTTTGGATTATTTTCTTCCTGAAAAAATCATTTTTTTGGGAGATTTATTTCACAGCGCCAAAAATGCAGAATGGGATTTATTTGAAGAATGGACTGCCAATCATAATCAAGAAATTTATTTGATTGCAGGAAATCATGACATAATAGACCAAAAACATTATTATCAAATTGGAATTCTTGTGATTGATTCACTAGAGATAAATCATTTTCTCTTCACCCATCATCCTACAGAAAAAGAAGATTTTTTCAATTTCTCAGGACATATCCATCCTGGAATAATCCTCCGCGGATTGGGGCTCCAAAGCTTAAAACTGCGTTGTTTTTTTCAGAAAAGCAACCAAATAATACTGCCCGCTTTTGGAGAATTTACAGGGAAATTTATTATGAAGCCTGAACCAGATCATACTGTTTTTGCTATTGCTGGAGATGAAATTATTTTGATAAATAAAAACAATTGAGACAATCTATTTGATTTATTTACAATATTATAAAAAAGAAAATCTAAAGTATTTATTAAACTATCTCCTGCTTTGGCTAAAGGTAATTCAATAGAAAAAACAAAGAATTAAAAAACCCAGTAAAACTAAATTTACTGGGTTTTCTCGTTTAACTCTAAATTGTAATCATAAATTAAACATTATTGTTCGTCATTGTTCATTGCAGACATTAATAAGGTGTAAGCATTTTTGACAACCACTTTTGATGAGCTAGAAATGGCATCAGAAATAATCTGGCTATACCCTTCGTTTTTAACTCCAGACTTCACCTCTATCATTTGAAACTGATTGTTTCCAATAGCTGTAAACACATAAAACTTTCCTTCCCAACGCACTACAGCATCTTCTGGAACTGTAAGCGCTTTTTTATTTTCTATTTCCACTTCAGCATTTACAAAAAGTCCTGGCAAAAGTTCTGGGTTATAATTATTTACTTTACAAATAATCTCTGCTGCACGATCTCCATTCAAACTTTGATTGATAAAAGCGATTTTAGCAGCATATTTATTCACGTCTGAAGCATTTGTATATGCCATAACCGTTTGTCCTATTGAAAGCAAAGCCACGTCTTTTTCGAACGCATTTAAAGTTAGAACAATGTCTTTCTTATCAATTAATTCGAAAAGCATATCCGTAGGACTTACATATTTTCCAATGTTTACATTTACTTTAGAAACCAAGCCGTTTATTGGCGAAATCACTCGAATTGTTTTGCTTATATTTCCAACATTCAATGTTTTAGCATTAATCCCTAATAGATTTAATTTTTGTTCCAAAGAAGACATTGTGATGCGTTGCGTTCTCATTTCAGTCGTAATTTGTTCCAAAACTTTGTCGCTTGCCGCTTTGTTTGCATTTAGTTCTTTTTGTCTTCTTTGTTCATTTTGAGCCAATTCGAATTTCTCCTTCGCCATCAAATAATTTTGCTGCAATTCGATAAACTGCATATCTTCTAAAACCGCTAAAACCTGTCCCTTTTGCACATTCATTCCCGCAATAAGATTGGTGCTTTTCACATAACCTCCCAACGGAATACTAATACTGATTACACTTTTTGGCGGAACCGTTACCGTGCCTTGAAGCTGTAAAATCTCCTTTACATTTTTTACAGTCGGGTTACCACTTTCTAAACCTGCATTTTTAACTTGCTCTGTACTTAATTTAATGATATCAATGCTTTTAGTTTCAGCATTTTTAGCTTCCTCATTCTTCTTGTTTCCGCAAGAGATTAGAACTATAGCGCCTATGAACGCCGCAATATATTTTTTCATTTTAAATATTATTAAGATTTTGTAGTGTCACAACCGCTTTATTGTAAGCGTTAAGCGCGTCTAAATATTCACTTTTAATTGTAATAGCCTGATTGACTACTAAAACCCATTGCAAATAATCGATATCTCCATTTTGCAATTGACTGCTTGAAGCTTCGATAATGGTTTGAGCATTTTTTAATCCGTCAGTTTCATAATACTGTAGACTTTCTTGGTATTTTTTCAGCTCGCGATCTGCATTTTCAATGTTGGTTTTTACCTCGATTTTAGCAGCCTCAGAAAGCTCAACAAAGCTTTCGTATTCAGCCTTTGCGGCCTTTTTTCGTTCCGACTGACTTGTAAAAAATATCGGAATTGAAAGTCCTGCATTTACATAATTAAATCTTTGTCCACTACTATAATAAACATCTTGACCTGAATTATTAGTTTGAGTTCCGATAATGCTCAAATTGTTATATCCTAAGGTAATTTCAGGAAGTAATTTAGCTCCTTCTGTTTTCCATCTGAACTTAGCCGCTTCCGATTCAAATTGCGAACGCTGCACTGCTGGGAGATTTTCTGCTTTTAAATTTTCTATAGACGAACGATTTAAAACCGCTTTCAAATTCATCTTTTTTGGAGTGTGCTCCACCTTATCTTGAAGAATGGCATTAAACGAATTCAAAGCAATTTCAATATCACGGTTTACCATTACCAATTGATTGCTATAGAATTGTCTCGCAGATTGCGAAGCGCTTTTTTCCAAAACATTTGCTTCTCCCGCTTTAAATCTCAAATCTGATTTTTTCTCCATAATCCTGTAGATCGAATCAGCGTACACTAAAAGTTCTTTTTTGCTGTTTAACCACAAATAATCATAGTAAATATTTCGAACTCGGGTTTTAATTTCTTGCGAAGTCAATTGCACTTCGGCTTTAGCTTTATTAAAATCAGCTTTTAAGGCTTTTTTCTGATTGCTATAAACCGTTGGAAAAGCAAAAGTCTGGCTAATTCCAAAACGAGTATCATTTTGCGCGCTATTAAACTGTCCGTAATCGGCGTCTATTTGTGTTTGGGGAATATTATAAGCTGATTTCTGCAAGTAGCTTTTCGACTGCTCGTTTAATTTAGCCGATTTAATCGTTCTATTATTTTGAATTGCAATTGAAATGGATTCGTCAAGCGAAATTGGCAATTCTTGCGCTTTTGCCATATTCCCAATAAAAAGAATACTCAATAAAAGGGTTAAATTATTCATGTGCTTTTTTCTTTTTTTAGTAAAAACCTTAGTATGATACGTCATTAAATAAATTGCTGGAAGTACAAAAAGCGTTAAAAGAGTCGCTGTAACCAATCCGCCGATTACTACAGTTGCCAGTGGTCGCTGTACCTCTGCTCCTGCTCCGTTGCTCAACGCCATCGGAAGAAATCCGAGAGAAGCCACAGCTGCCGTCATCAAAACGGGACGCAATCTGTTTTTTGTTCCTAATAAAATAATCTGGAAAGGATCGGTAATTTCTCCTTGTTTCTGAATTCGATTGAACTCAGATATCAAAACAATTCCGTTTAAAACTGCAACACCAAAGAGTGCAATAAATCCAACTCCGGCAGAAATACTAAAAGGCATATCGCGCATTACCAGAGCAAATACTCCACCAATTGCAGATAACGGAATTGCCGTAAAAATGATAATTCCTTCTTTAAACGATCTAAAAGCAAAATACAACAGAGCAAAAATCATTAATAAAGCGGCTGGAACAGCAACTCCCAATCTGGCTTTTGCTTGCTGAAGGTTTTCAAAAGCCCCTCCATAAGTAATGTAATAGCCTGGATCAAATTTGATTTGCTGATTCACTTTTTTCTGCAACTCTTCCACGATAGATTGAACGTCTCTTCCACGAACATTAAATCCGACAATAATTCTGCGTTTTGCATTTTCTCTCTGAATCTGATTTGGACCTTCGACTTCTTCTACTTTTGCCACTTGATAAAGCGGAATCTGCATTCCTGAAGGCGTTGCAATTAAGAGGTTTCGAACATCTTCAATTCCTTTTCTTCCGTTATCTTCAACGCGAACCACCATGTCAAAACGTTTTTCACCTTCATAAATACTTCCAGCAACAGCACCTGCAAAAGCTGCGTTAATCGTTGCATTCACATCTGCAACACGCAAACTGTATTTTGCCATTTCTGCCCAATTATAATCAATTACGATTTGAGGCATTCCTGTTACTTTTTCTACGTACAAATCGGCTGCGCCTTCTACGGTTTTACTAATTGCTCCCAGTTTTTCTGCATATTCAGAAAGTTTTTGAAGATCTTCCCCGTAAATTTTACAAACCAAATCTTGTTTGGCTCCTGTCATTAACTCGTTAAAACGCATCTGAACAGGAAACTGAAATCCCGTGGTTACTCCTGGCGCAATTCGTTTAACGGTTTTGGTCATTTTATCTGCCAATTCAGGAAACGAAGAAGCACTTGTCCATTCCGACTTATCCTTTAAAACAATAATCATATCTCCGCCTTCAATGGGCATTGGATCGGTTGGAATTTCTGCGCTTCCAATTCTGGAAACAACTTGTTCTACCTCTGGATATTCTTTCTTTAATTCTTTAGAAATTCTTGTAATTGTTTCTGTTGTCGTAGAAAGATTGGTTCCTAGCAGCAATCGGGTTTCAACAGCAAAATCTCCTTCTTCCAATTGCGGAATAAACTCTCCACCCATTCTTCCGAACAATAAAACTGCTATTCCGAATAGTACAAATGCTCCAATAATAATTGCTTTTCTAATTCTTAATGCTTTAGTAAGCCAACCTTCATAAGCTTTTTCTAATCTTTCCATAATACGATCCGAAAGATTCTTTTTATGGCTGATTTTTTTGCTTAGAAACATAGCGCTAACCATTGGCACATAAGTAAGTGAGAGTATGAAGGCTCCTAAAATGGCAAAAGCAACAGTCTGCGCCATTGGCTTGAACATTTTGCCTTCAATACCTTGCAAAGAAAGAATCGGCAAATACACAATCAGAATGATAATTTGTCCAAAAACTGCTGCATTCATCATACGCGCTGCCGAGCCTGTAACCTCTTTATCCATTTCGTCTTGTGAAATATCATTTGTATTTTGATATTTTTTAGAACTGTGAAGATGATGCAGAATCGCTTCAACAATAATTACTGCCCCATCTACAATCAATCCGAAATCTAATGCCCCAAGACTCATTAAATTTCCGCTTACACCAAAAGTATTCATCATAATAATGGCAAAAAGCATCGCTAACGGAATTACAGAAGCTACAATAAAACCTGCTCTAAGATTTCCTAAGAATAAAACCAGAATTAAAACGACGATTAAAGCACCTTCAATTAAGTTTTTTTCTACAGTTCCAATGGCATTGTCTACCATTTTAGTTCGATCTAGAAAAGGCTCAATTTTTAAGCCTTCAGGAAGAATTTTCTCGATTTGAGCAATTTTATCTTTTACATTGACAATAACATTATTGGCGTTTTCACCTTTCAGCATCATTACAATTCCACCAACCGATTCTCCATATTCATCTGTCGTTAAAGCACCGTAGCGAATCGCTGAAGAAATCTTAACATCGGCAACATCTTTTATTAAAATAGGAAGTCCGCCTTGTGTGCTTTTAACTACAATGTTTTCAATATCTTTAAGGCTTTTAGCTAAACCAGTACTTCTAATGTATGAAACCGTTGGTCCTTTCTCGATATAAGCACCTCCAGTGTTTTCGTTACTACTGTTTAAAGCGGTAAAAACTTCACTTATCGTTAAATTCTGAGCTTTTAACCGTGCTGGATTTACAGCGATTTCATATTGTTTTAATTTTCCTCCAAAAGTAGAAACGTCAGCAATTCCTTTGGTTCCCAAAAGCTGCCTTCTGATTGTCCAATCTTGAATTGTTCGTAAATCTTCTAAGGAATATTTTTCTTCGTAACCTGGTTTTGGTTTTAAGACATATTGATAAATCTCTCCCAAACCAGTTGTTACAGGCGCCATTTCTGGAGAATTGGCGTTTCGGTCAATTTCTACCTGTTGCAATCTTTCAGCAATTTGCTGGCGCGCCCAATACACATCTGCATCATCTTCAAAAACGACGCTTACTAGCGAAAGTCCGAAACGCGAAATACTTCTGCTTTCCTTTAAATTCGGGATATTACTGATTGCTTGTTCGATTGGAAATGTAATTAATCTCTCTACATCTTCCGCGCCAAGCGATGGAGCTGTTGTAATAATTTGCACCTGATTATTAGTGATGTCTGGTACAGCATCAATTGGTAGTTGAGTAACCTCATACACACCGTAGATAATCCACAGCAGTGTAAAGATTCCAATTGCCAGTTTGTTCTTAACTGAGAACTGAATTACTTTATTAAGCATATTTTATTAATTAAAAAATAATAAATGAGCAACTGAAAACAATATGTCTCAGCCACTTCAAGAAAAATTTAGAAATTAATTATGCAATCGGAGGTCTAAATAAAGAAAGGAGATTAGGATCTGAAAAAAGATCTGATCGGTAAGTTGGAATTTTTGATTGTGGTAATTCTGGATTGAAAGGAACCGGAAGTAAGTCTTTGTTGTCTAAAATAAAAACAAAGTGAACCGAACTGCTGCTAATGGTTTTAAAAGGAAGCTGCATGTCTCGATCTCCGTCATTGTCTTTTAAATCTTCTCCCCAATAATGCATAGACAAGAAATCTACAAAGCTTACACCTTGAAGTTTTTTGTGTTCCTGAAAATGTTCAATCAGAATGGGCAGTTTATAAAACTGCTGTACAAAACTGCTATTTGAAGCTATTAGAAAAATGAATATGTAGACAATTAGTTTTCGCACGAAGCAAATTTAATTTAAATTCTCTAAGATTTCATCTTTTTAATATACTAAAAAGGTCTTTTAACAATTTAGAAATATCGAGTACTTCTTTTATTTGTACCAATATTAACCACGAATATTTATTATCAAATCGTCAAAATCCCATGTTATCTTTTTAGTTTTCAATGCTGATACACTTATTTATAAAACAAAAAACAAGTTAACTCTTATTGAATTAACTTGTTTCTTTTTAATTTTTATAACTGTATTTTTAGTACATAAATTATGAGCATTAAGCGTAAACTGAATTTCTTAAATTCATTCGTTTTTCTACTCAATTTTAACGCCATCAATAATCAAAGAATCACAAAGAAGGGAAATATAAGCACTTGTATAATCGGCCGTTAATTGATCACTTAAAGAATCAACTCTTCCTTTTGTAAAATCAAATTTTCGAGTAGGAAGCTTCCCAAATACATCGGTCATTGTAATCTGACCATCTACTCCTGCTTTGTTTTTCATCAAAACAGCCAACAAAGCAATATCTTGTTTTTCAAAATCAAGAGAAAAATAGTAATTATTTTTCACCTCAGATTTGTCAGTTCCATCTGCTGCAGCGAGACTAGTTTTCGTAAAAGAGAATGTTGCAGATCTCAATAAAGCTTTTACCGTTTTATTTCCGTCTTTCAAAGCGATTTCAATTTTAATTCGTCTATCCTCCTGCCCATAAGTTATTGATGAGATAAAAAGGCTAGCGACCATCAATAATGTAAAAAATTTCTTATTCATAATTTTTATAGTTTTAAAAATAATTTATAACAACAAGATTACTACTAAGATCAGCTTGCGACAATTCGAAATTGGCAAATGGATGTTTTAGATTTTTATTTGGTAATTCTATGCTAGTATCGAGAAAAAGCTCCTTTTAACCACTTCTACACCGAGACTTTACAAAGGATTTTCCTCTCAAATTTGAAGTGCGATTTTTTTGGTCAGTCTATTTTCAATTTGTACTTTGGTCTTAATTACCACAATATATGCACGAAAAAACTACTTTAAACCAGATAAAAAATGGGAAAACGAAATGGTTATTCTCGTTTCTGATTTTATTTTTCATCACCACTTTAAATGCACAAGTTTCGGCTGTAGAAAAAATTGCGGCCTATGGTTATTCTAAACGTTTTTCAGATTCATCTGCCAGTAAAAAAATTCAGCTACAAGCTCTTCATTTGGCTAAGAAAAAAAAGAATATCGACGATGAAGTTATTTGTTATTCGTATCTCGCTCTTACACAAAGACGTTTGTTGCATTTAAAAGAATTTACTCGTTATGCAGACACTGCGTATATTTTAGCCCAAAAAAGCAACAAAATAAGAGTAAAAGCTTTTGCTTCCTTAGCAATGGGAAATTTAAAGTCTTACATAGATGATAAGCCTCAGGCAATCGATCATTTATTGCATTCGTATACGCTTTTCTCAAAAATAAATGCTCACGATCAATGTGCTAAAATTGCGGCCGATATATCGTATCTATTTTCTCCAGCATCGCCAGAAAAGGTTCATAAATATGCACAAGAGGCATTAGAACATGCTTATAAAGCAAAAGATCCAGAAAGTAAATTGTATGCAAGATTAGCTTACGGAGGTTATTTGACCGATAAGCTTGAATCTGGAGCGGAGAAAGATTGGCAAAAGACTTTAGATTTTTTAAAAACTACAGTTGCACTTGCCGAAAAAGAATCTTTCGATATTATTAGCAAAAGCAATATCGGAATCGCCTACATCAATCTGGCCGATCTTTATTCTAAAGGTCCAAAACCAATTAATGAAACTGCATTGCTTGACAACCTTGAAAAAGCTACAGCAATTGCCAAAAAATACAATATTAAAATTATCTACAGAAGCGCCATAGGTCTTCAAGGTTTTTACTATACCGAAAAAGGAAATTATGTAAAAGCCGAAATGCTTTTTATTGAAGGAATAAAATACCAGCTTAGCCTACCTTATACCGATAATTATTTATTAGCTACCTTTTACAATTGCTTAAAAGAAGTTTCTGCAAAACGTCATGATTTTGAAGCGTATTATGCATACGATACATTGTTTACGAAATACAATCAGTTAAAATATAATGAAACCACTCAGAAGCTTTTCCAAAATGCAGATGCCAGATTTGAGTCTTCCAAAAAAATGGAGCGTATAAAACAGCTTGAATTGGAAAATAAACTGGAGCAGCAAAATAAACTTTTAGGTTATGGAATTGCTGGAGTTCTTTTGCTTGGACTTGTTTTTATGTTTCGTTCTTACTATTTCAGACAGCGTTATTATTTAAAGCGTGAGGAAATTTTAAAGCAAGAACAAACCAACAGTGAATTGAAACTGCAATTAATGGAAAAAGAAACCATCGAAAACCTCGCAACCAGACTTTCGTTAGAAAGAAGATTATTGCTATCTCAAATGGATCCGCATTTTATTTTTAATGCTTTGGGGAATATTCAGAGTATGATTTTGCAGAAAGATACAATTCCGGCGGTTTCTTATTTAAATAAATTTGCCAAACTCACACGCCAGATTCTAGAACAATCGAGAAAAGAAACCATTTCGTTAGAAGAAGAAATAGGAACTTTAAAAAATTACATAGAATTGCAACAATTGCGTCTTAATAATAGTTTCGAATATGCTATTGTTTGCGACGAATCTGTTGAAGAAGATATTCTTATTCCGCCACTTTTGATTCAGCCTTTTATTGAAAATGCTGTTGAACACGGATTAAAACCAAAACCAAAAGAAAAAAAAGGTGTATTACAAATTAATTTCTCACAGCAAACGCAGCAAAAAAATCTAATCTGTACCATAAAAGACAATGGAATCGGACTTGCAGCTTCGAGAAAATTGAAAACAAACGAAAATCATAAATCTCTTTCTACAACAATTACTGACGAAAGATTAGCTAAAATGCAAAAAGACCATCCCTATGCTGGTTTTCAGGTTTTAGAACGCAATGCAGACAACGGAGAAACGGGCTGCATAGTTATTATTAATATTCCAATATTGTAAAAAATGTACAAAACTATCATTATAGAAGACGAACAGCGTATTAGAGAAGCTTTATCCATCATGTTGGAAATGGTTGCTCCAGAAGAAATTCAGATTATCGCTTACGCTGAAAGCGTTGAAGAAGCTGTAAAACTAATTGACCGGATGCAGCCCGATTTGGTTTTTATGGATATTATGCTTCAAAACGGAACTGGATTTGATGTTCTAAAACAAATTTCCTTCAACTCTTTTCATCTTATTTTTACGACTGCTTACGAACAGCATGCCATTAGCGCCTTCAAATACAGCGCAATAGACTATCTTCTAAAACCAATTGATCCAGATGAACTTAGAACTGCAATTGAAAGGATTTCGCTTTTACAAGAAAGAGTTTTAGAAAAACAGCAATTAAGCGAATTGCAAAACAATCTTTCTAAAACTCCCGACCGAATTATATTGCCCACTCAAGAAGCTATGTATGTAGTGAAATTAGAACAAATTACAAGATGTGAGACTTCTGGTTCTTACACCACTTTCTTTTTGACCGACGGCCGAAAAATTATGGTTTCTAAGCCTTTAAAAAATTATGAAGATTTGCTTGAACCTCCAATGTTCTTTCGCGTTCATCAGTCGCATTTGATCAATGTAAATTCAATTATAAGTTATTCTCGCGAAGGAATGGTTCATATGAATGATAAATCGGTTGTGCCCATTTCGAGAGGAAAAAAAGAGCAGTTTTTCAAATTAATGAAAGAGGAAATTTAACCTTTCGAAAAACACATTTTACATCTTACCGATTTAAATACAACAAATACCAACCAAAAAGCACAGTAGACAAAGTAACT
This sequence comes from Flavobacterium humidisoli, assembly GCF_023272795.1. Taxonomy (NCBI): domain Bacteria; kingdom Pseudomonadati; phylum Bacteroidota; class Flavobacteriia; order Flavobacteriales; family Flavobacteriaceae; genus Flavobacterium; species Flavobacterium humidisoli. The sequence continues at coordinate 4,223,477 of NZ_CP096829.1, forward strand.
ATTCCAAGTCCTATTCATAGCAGCTATTTTTGAACCAATAAATAACTTAAACTATGAATAATAAAACCCTTTCTATTCTTAGCTATGTCACTATTATTGGTTGGATTATAGCTTTTGTTAAAAGTAAAGATTTAACCCCTAAAAGTGATTTGGTGAGATACCATTTAAAACAAGGATTCGGAATTTTTCTGGTTTCCTTAGTCGTAAATGTTGCTTTGTCTATTATTGTAACTATCGTTCCAGCGCTTTACTTTTTAAGCTACATTGGATACGTTATTTTTATTTTATGGATTTTCGGAATCATAAATGCTGCTAACGAACAAAAGAAACCAATTCCGTTAGTGGGACAAGTTTTTGAAGATAAATTCAGCTTTATTGACTAATCTGTCTTGCTTTTTTTAGCTGACGTTTTTATTTTTTGGATGTAGGAGATGATTCTCAGAGAACTTCATTGGCTATGGTAGCACTGAATAGTATTTGAGGATCTTTCTACTTTATATCTAACAAATTTATGCCAATCCTTCCAATTGCTGAAAAACAGGAATTAAAGCTTTTCCTTTTTCTGTTAAATTATACTCGATATGAAGAGGTTTCAGCTTGATAGTTAGCTTTTCGAGTAGTCCTTCTTCTTCCAATTCTTTTAAAGCTGTAGCCAAAGATTGCTTATTTGAGCCCTGAATTTGACGCAGCAAATTATTAAAACGTAAAGGCGATTCTGTAGCCAAACGAAAAATTTCTGCCTTCCATTTGCCAGATAGCATTTTTAGGAGTCTTTGTGCCGGACAAGTTTCTATTTCTTCCATAATTATTTGGGGTAGTCAAAAAAAAATGACCTATTGTTTTCGAAAGTTTTTTAATTAAAATTTGCTTTAATTCTAAGTAAAAATATAAAATGAAAGCAAAGAAACCAAGCGAAATGAGTGTTGAAGAGTTATTAAAAACGCAAAAAACAATTAAAACAACAATTAAGGTTTTGATTCTAATTGCTATTGTATTACTTCTCATTATTGTTTTTATTTTCCTCGAAAAAGGTTTTTTAACTTTAATGATCTTTCCATTATCTATGGCTTTCCTTATTGTCAATTCTAATTTTCTAAAAGAAATTCAAGAAGAAATCGCTTCAAGAAACCTAGAATAAAATCACAAATTGAAATAGGTTTCTTTATTTAAATTTCATTTTTCTTAACGGAAAGTCTTGCAAAAAAAATTACATTTGGTCTCCCTAAATAAGCCCATAAATTATGATTATTAGCAAAAAGACTTTTTATTTTTTCTCCCTATTTTTACTTCTATTATTTTCGCAGTTTAACTACGCGCAACAGCAGCAAACAGTTAAAAAAGAAAGCCGTGGAAGACTATTTAACGACTCGACAGCCACAGACAGCGATTACTTAATGGCCATCGAAAAAGCCAGTGAAGTATTAGAATCTGCCTACAATGATATTGATTTTGCAGGCGATACGCGTCATCTTTTTGGCGAAATGAAACGTACAGAAAGCAAGCTTGATTTAATCTTAGCTAGTTTAAAAGGAGCAAATCCGAATGTGCGCAACCAACAGATGTACCGATTAGTTTTACAAGAAATCCAACAGGAATTAGAAGAACAAAACAAGGCTATTAATGCTAAAAACCTGGATCTTGAAAACATTAAAAAACGTGTAATTGATCTTCGTAAAGACAAAACTTTAATTAGTTTATTAAAAGACACCATTCGTCGCAAGCAGTTTCAAAAAGAGTTCGGAAATCTTAAAAAAAGATACCTTGCCACTGATAGTTTAATGACGAAAAACCAGACTACTTTAAACAATAAAAAACGACTTACCGTACAACGAAAAATTTCTGTTTCTAATGCTTTGGTGGCCGTTGAAGGAAAACTCGAAAAATCTGGAATCAGTATTTTCAATAAAGAATATCCTTCTTTATGGCAGATTAATGATTCTGCAGCAAAGAAAAAAGTAACACACAATATAAAAGCAAAAATTATAATTGAAGAAAATGTGGCCGCTTATTACTTAGGTTACAAAGCAGGCGGACTTATCACCCTATTTTTCTTTATGGGTCTTTTATTTTGGTATATTTCTCGAAATATCAAATACCTTAATACAAATGGTTATGCTGAAAACCTACAGCTTTTAAACTTTAAATATTTAAATCGAGGTGTTTTATTGCCCATTTTAGTCATTGCACTAAACATTGCTGTAGTGACCAATTTATACGCTCCTGCTCTATTTTTAGAATTAATTCAGCTTTTCTTGCTTGGGGTTTTAATCTTCCTTTTCAAGAATCAATGGTCTGGAGTTGCCATGAGAAATTGGCTTTTCCTTTTAGGATTATTCTTTGCCCTTTGTTTCTTGGACTTGTTTATTACAATCGGATTATTGCAGCGATTTGCTTTTGTAGCGATTAATGTTTTAGGTATTCGTTACGGTTTGGTTCAGATTAAAACACTTAAAGAAGAACTTTATATAAAAGGCTTTTTTAAATGGGCAAGTATCATTTTTATTGGCTTGAATGTCTTATCTATTCTTTACAATTTATTTGGAAGAGTTTCTCTTTCTAATATGTTAAGCATTACAGCTTTTATATCGCTTACTCAAATTGTTGCTTTAAGTGTACTTTTGAAGATTATTTTGGAAATTATTTTGCTTCAAATTTATACGACTAGAGTGAAAAGAGGAATTGAAAAAATGTTTGATTACGAAAGTTTATCAGATACCTTGAAAAAGCCTTTTATTATTGCAATTAGCTATATGTGGCTGATTGTAATTGCTTCAAATTTGAACATATGGGAATCACTTCGCGGTGCTTTAGCCAAGTTATTAAGTCATCCAAATACCATTGGAAGCATCACTTTTACTTTAGGCAATGTCGTTTTATTCTTTATTATTATCTGGGCTGCGCATTTACTACAGAAATATGTTGCTTATTTCTTTGGCGAAATTGACGATGAAAACGAAGAGAACATCAATAAAAGACAACATTCAAAATTGCTTATTACCCGATTAGTCGTTTTAATAAGTGGTTACCTGCTTGCTGTTGCTGCTTCTGGAATGCCATTAGATAAACTGAGTATTCTTTTAGGTGCTTTGGGTGTCGGTGTCGGACTTGGACTTCAGAATGTGGTTAATAATTTTGTTTCTGGAATTATTTTAATTTTCGATAAACCAATTCAAGTTGGAGACGTTGTAGAAATTAGTTCCGAATCTGGCCGAATCAAATCTATGGGACTTCGTACCACTAAAATTAATGCTCCAAACGGCGCTGAAATCATTATTCCGAATGGTAACTTATTATCTCAAAATATCACGAACTGGACGTATACTGACAATTTTAAACTGGTTGAAATCACTTTTGAAATTAATGGAGAAACAATTCCAGAGGAAATCAATACTGTAGTAAATGAAACGCTTGCCAATCTTCCATTGGTGAACAATTCAAAACCATCACAAATATACTACAGCTCAATTTCTGATGGAAAATATAAACTTCTAATCAAGTTCTGGTGCAGTATTTACCGAACCGAAGAAACGATAAGTTCAGCGAGACAAGAACTTTATATTAGTTTCAAAAATAAAGGTTTAACTTTCTCAAGTTAAATTTAAAACATAAAAGGCGGTAATTGATTACCGCCTTTTTTTATGCAATACTGTTTGTAATTTTTCTTATTTTTATAGTAATATGTTAAATAATAACATTTTACTTAAAAACAGGTAAAAACCCGTGCACCCACAATTTAGTTATAAAGTAATTTAGCATTGTAGTAAAATACTACCAAAAACTAAAATTAACTATTAAATTAAAAAATCATGGATGAAGAACTAATGGGTACAATTAAAATTTTTGCAGGAAATTTTGCTCCTAAAGGCTATATGCTTTGTGCAGGACAATTATTATCTGTAGCGCAAAACAGTGCTTTGTTTGCAATTTTAGGTACAACTTATGGTGGAAATGGAACTACTACATTTGCCTTGCCTAATTTGCAAGGTGTTGTCCCTATTGGACAAGGAAATAATCCGGCCGCTGGTGGCGCTTACACTCTTGGTGAAGTAGGTGGAACTCCAAATACAAATATTTTAACAAGTAATTTGCCTGCTCACAACCATGTTGGGCCAGGTACAATTTCAGTTACTAGTGCAGAAGCAACTGATTCTACACCTGTACAAGGTGCATCAATTGCTGTTCCTGGACAACTTGTTGCCAGAGTATTTACTCCAACATTAGGTTTTGCGACATCAACACCAAGTGTTAAACTACTCAGCGAAGTTACCACTGGTGCTACTGGAAATAATGTTCCGATCAACAACATGCAACCTTATTTAGCAATAAACTACATTATTTGTGTTTCAGGAATTTTTCCTTCTAGAAATTAATTGCTTTTTTTTTAATCTGTATGTCCATTTAGGTATTTCACTAAAATCGTATACAAATTGAATTTCTGAATAATCCTTTATTACGTACATAGAAACTACACAATAAGGATTTGTAATGTAAGATTCCGCCGTTTTTAATTCTATGTCTTCAAATATTTTTATTTCAGTAAATAGACATACATCAGGATGATTACTAAAATTATCAGGAAGAGAATAATAATTTGTTTCAAATTTTGAGTCATTATTTTCTCCCAAAAAATGTTCTTTGTTTATTGTTAATAATCTATCAACAAATACATTGTATATATAGGGCTGCATATTTTTGTAGCCCTTTATTCCGTTTATGTCGATTTTAAGAGAAGGTTCGTAGTTAAAAAAAGTAAAGGCTAAATTAATTTTAATTTCTTGTGGAATAAAAATTGCGTTTTCGGGTATTTGCTTCATTATATTTCTACTAATAGCAACTTGGGGTTCTCTGGTTAAAGCATAATGCATCGTTTCAGAAACAGCGAGATCGACAACAAAATCTTTCGGTATTATATAAGTTGTTGCATCTGTCTCTATTGTATGGAGGTTATAATCTTCAAGACCAATTTTGGAGATGATGTTTCGTACCGATTCTATAGAAGATTTATTAATATCAATCAAGACAGCATTAATCCTCTCTTTATTAAGCAATGGAAGTAAAGGCAGAATTAATGTTGCATAAGGGCCGCAGCCCGCATAAAGTATATTGATTTTTCTACAGGAGAAAAGGGTGTCTAAATTATTTATAGCTTTATAAATACCTTTAATAAAATGAATCGTACGCAGATAATCGTCAACACAATCTGCTGCACCAGAACTAGACAATGCGATACCTCCTTGTACTACTATTTCATTATTATCTGAATGTTCATCTTTGAGAATCTTTTGATAAAAAACAGAAAGCTTTTGAGCCCAATGTATATATTCATCATCATTATTTGATGCAATAATAGATTTGACAATAATTTTAAGTTCTTGCTTATACATATATGATATTTAATGTCTTGAATATAAGTTAAAATACAATACAACAATACTAAAAGTATACCTAATAAAAGAAAAATTATGAAAAAACTCTACTTATTAATACTATTTCTAATTCTTGCGATACCAAAGGTAAATTCGCAGACAACTGAAATGTTTGAAAGTGCGGCGGCAAATACTGCAAGTTTTACCTCTGGCACAAAGACTTTTAATTTAACGGGGCCATTTGGATTTACAGTTGCAAACATCGCTGGTACAGGCTATAACGGAACCGCACGGTACATACAAGTTGCAGACCCCACAGGCGCATACGGACAGACAGCGGCTATTAGTGTAGCCGCTGGGACATTTAAAATAAATAGCTTTTATTTTTTTGTATCTGGAAGTCCTACCTATGTACCTTCTGCTACACTGGGTAATGGTCCTGGTTCTATAACTTTCAGGGGCAAACTTGCAGGAAACATTGTATTTACTGTTGTCAGAAATACTACTGGTGCAAGCACACCGTCTACCTTACCTGGAAATGGCTTTACCTTGGTAGATTTTGCTACTGAGGGAGGTTCAAACAACAGCAACCAAATAATTGATCAGTTAGAAATTGAATTGAGCAGTAATTATGATTATTTTGCGATTGATAATTTTACATTTTCAAATGGAATTGCTTCTCCAACAGTAACTACAAATACTCCTGTAACAAATTTTGGTGCAATTACAGCTATCTTAGGAGGTACAAACGATAATGGCGGTGATACTAGTGTCCTTGATAGAGGCATTCTTTGGTCGTTAACTACAAATCCTGTCATTAATGGTACTGGCGTAACGAAAGTAGCAGCAACGCCACTTAATGGCACTGGTGCCTTTACTGTAAATACAACTGGACTTCCATCTGGGACAACAATATATTACAGAGCATATGCAGAGAATTCGGTAGGAATAGCTTACGGAAATACATCTTCATTTACAACCAATGCTGCCCTATCTGCTACACAATCACAAACAATTGCTTGTAGTGGTTCTAGTAACGCAACAGCAACAGTAACTCCTTCAGGAGGAAAATCTCCATATACCTATTCATGGTCTCCATCGGGAGGAACTGGAGCAACTGCTTCTAGCCTATCCCCAATTAATTATTCTGTTACAATAACAGATAATGAAGGAACTTCAATACAAAAAAACTTTACTATAGTTCAAAACACCGCTATATCTGGAACAACTAATATTACAAATGTATCATGTAACGGAGGGAACAATGGTTCTATAGATCTTACTCCTACAGGAGGCAGTGGATCTTACACGTATAACTGGGGAGGCGGCATAACAACACAAGATAGAACAAATCTTACGGCAGGTACTTATTCTGTTACTATTACAGATTCTAATAATTGTAGCGGGGTTGTAAGCAATATTACGGTTGGCCAGCCTACAGCAGCAATTAGCGGATCAACAGTTATAACACATGTAGCATGCGACGGAGGAAATACTGGAGCGATAAACCTTACTCCAACTGGAGGAACTGGAACTTATACGTTCTTATGGAGTGATGGCGCTACGACTGAAGACAGATCAGGACTTACAGCAGGTTCATACTCTGTTACAATTACGGATAGTAATAGCTGCAGTTATACTATTAACAGTATTGGAGTAACCCAGCTTCCTTTAATTAATGGAATAGCAACCATAACGCATGTTGCGTGTAATGGAGGAAATACTGGATCCATAAACTTTACACCAGGCGGTGGTACAGGACCTTATACCTATCAATGGAATGATGGACCTACTACGGAAGACAGAATGGGACTTACTTCTGGCACGTATAGCATTACAGTAACCGATGCCTCATTATGCCAAAAAACATTTTCTTATACGGTTAATCAGCCTGCAACAGCTTTAAGCGCAGCAACGGGAGGAGGTAAAACAGATGTATCTTGCAATGGAGGTGCTAATGGTACTGCAACAGTTGCACCAACTGGGGGAACTCCTACTTATACTTATTCTTGGAATACAACTCCTGTCCAAACAACTGCAACTGCAACGGGACTTACTGCGGGTACTTATACGGTAACAGTAACCGATGCTAACAACTGTCAAACAACCAGAAGCTTCACTATTAACCAGCCTACCGCACCTTTAAGCGCAGCAACGGGCGGGAGCCAAACAGATCTACCTTGTAATGGAGGTATGAATGGTACAGCAACGGTTTTAGCAACGGGTGGAACTCCTACTTATACGTATTCATGGAATACAACTCCTGTCCAAACAACTGCAACTGCAACAGGACTTGCTGCGGGTACTTATACGGTAACAGTAACCGATGCTAATGGATGCCAAGCAACCAGAAGCTTCACTATTAACCAGCCAACCGCAGCTTTAAACCTAGCTGTTGGTGGAGGCAAAACAGACGTGTCTTGTAATGGAGGTGCTAATGGTACTGCAACAGTTGCACCAACTGGGGGAACTCCTACTTATACTTATTCTTGGAATACAACTCCTATCCAAACAACTGCAACTGCAACGGGACTTGCTGCGGGTACTTATACGGTAACAGTAACCGATGCAAACAACTGTCAAACAACCAGAAGCTTCACTATTAACCAGCCTACCGCACCTTTAAGCGCAGCAACGGGCGGCAGCCAAACAGATGTATCTTGCAATGGAGGCAGTAACGGAACAGCAATGGTTATACCATCAGGAGGAACTGGAACTTATTCTTACTCTTGGAATACAACTCCTGTCAAAACAACTGCTACAGCAACGGGACTTGCTGCGGGTACTTATACGGTAACAGTAACCGATGCTAATGGATGCCAAACAACCAGAGACTTTACTATATCAGAACCACCTGCTCTTGTTGCAAGTATAGGTTCTCAATCTGATGCTTCTTGCAATGGTGGAACAAATGGTCAAGCAACAGTAAATGTCGTAGGAGGAACTGGAACTTATACTTATTCATGGGCACCTTCTGGAGGAACTGCTGCAACTGCTTCTGGGCTTGCTGAGGGTACTTATACGGTAACTGTTAAAGATGCTAATTTATGTCAGACTACACAAAGTTTTACCATTTCACAACCGCCAATTTTAAGCGCTACAAAATCACATACAGATGCTCTTTGTAATGGTTCTTCTACAGGAACTGCGACAGTTACTCCCGCAGGAGGAAACGGTGGATATACCTATCTTTGGGCACCTTCTGGAGGAAATGCTGCTACAGCTACTGGCCTTACACAAGGTACTTATACCTGCACAATTACTGATGCTAAAGGATGTTCAATCACAGAAAGTTTTACAATTAATCAGCCTTCTGCATTAACAGCTACTACTGCTCAAATGGATGCTACTTGTAGTATTGGCGGACAAGCAGGCGTTACAGCTGCTGGAGGTGCTGGAAGTTATACTTATGAATGGACTCCTGGAGGCGCTACAAGTGCAATAATTACCAATTTATCGGCAGGCAATTACAGCTGCAGAATTACAGATGCCAACGGCTGTTTTATAACTAAGAATTTTACCATCGGTACAACAAATACACTAGTGGCAAATACTAGTCAAGTTAATGTATTATGCAATGGATCAAATACAGGTTCCGCGTCTGTGGTTCCGTCTGGAGCACCTGGGCCATTTACTTATGTATGGTCTCCTTCTGGTGGAAATGGTGACACAGCCACTAATCTTATTGCAGGAGACTATTCAGTGACAATTACTTCTTCAAATGGATGTTCTATTGTTAAGAATTTCACAATTACTGAACCCACAGCAATTACTATAACTCCATCACAAACAAATGTTACCTGCAACGGTGGATCAAACGGATCTGCTTCTGTAACCGTAACTGGAGGAACTGGAACTTATACCTATGCATGGTCTCCTTCTGGAGGAACTGCAGCCGCCGCAAATGGACTTTCTGCTGGAACTTACACTGTAACTGTTAAAGACAGTAATCTATGCATCAAAACACAAAGTTTTACCATAGCAGAACCTGATGCACTTACACCATCAGTATCTCAAACAGATGTTTCTTGCAATGGTGGTTCAAACGGATCTGCAACTGTAAGCGTTACAGGAGGAACAGGCACCTATAGCTACCAATGGTCTCCTTCTGGCGGAACTAACGCAACTGCAAGCGGATTATCGGCGGGAACCTATACTGTTCTTATAAAAGATAGTAATTTATGTGAAACAACAGCAAGTGTAACTATTGGTGAACCTGCTGTACTTACAGCAACAATAGCCAAAACAGATGTTTTATGTAATCAGGCTAATAATGGTACTGCGACTGTAATTCCTTCTGGAGGAACTGGAACTTATACGTACTCTTGGTCTCCAACTGGCGGAACTGCAGCAACAGCAACTGGATTAGCTCCTAACACTTACACTGTCACAGTAACCGATGCAAATGGATGTTTTATAACTGAGTCTGTACAAATTACAGAGCCTACCACTCTTTCAGCTACAGACACACAAACAAACGTATCTTGCAACGGCGGCAACGATGGTATGGCTTCTGTAATTGCAAGTGGCGGAACAGGCAATTACAGCTATATATGGGCTCCTTTTGGTGGAACTGCTGCAACAGCAACTGGTCTTACAGCGGGAACTTATACGGTAACCATTACAGACGAAAACTTATGTTCTGTTACAAATACAATTGTAATTACAGAACCAGATGCTTTAAATTTAACAGCGACTCTCTCAGAAGTTTCATGCTATAATGGAAATAACGGATCGGCTACAGTAAACGTAACTGGCGGTACAGGATCTTACTCCTACTCTTGGTCTCCATCTGGAGGAACTGCTGCAACAGCAACAGGTCTTACAGCAGGAACTTATACTGTAACCGTTACAGATGCTCATTCTTGCAGTGCTTCATTAACTGTAGAAATATTGCAGCCAGCAAATCCTGTTACTTTAAATACTGCTGTTGTATCTGGAGTAACTGTAAGTAGCGCCTCTTTATCTGGAACTGCCTCTACAGACGGAATACAGATAGATAAAGGAGAATGTTTAACAGAAGTTGGTTTTGTATATGCACAGCATGCAAATCCTACTACAGCAGACACTAAAATAAATATTTCTGCCGCATTAGGAACATTTACAAATTCTTTATCTGGACTTAGAGGAAATAGAACTTATTATGTTAGAACTTATGCAATAAATAGTAATGGTTTTGTTAATTATGGAAACGAAGTTAGTTTCACGACTCAAAAATATACTCTTACTATAACTGCAGCAGCGGGACATACAAAAGTATACGGTACAGAAGATCCTTTATTTAGTTATACCCCTCTAGGTTTTGCTAACGGAGATACACCTTCAATAATTACAGGTCTGCTTTCTAGAGATGCTGGCGAAAATGTTGGAAAATACAATATTAAGCTAGGATCAATTAGTGCTGGCGCAGATTATGCAATTGCCTTTACTGGTGCTGAATTTGAAATTACTAAAGCTGACCAAACCATCACTTGGAACCAAACTTTAGAATTTGGCTGTGCAGATTCTAATAACGTGACTTTAACAGCGACAGCAGACAGCGGATTGCCAATTTCGTACACTATTGCAAATGCTGCATTAGGAACAATTTCTGGATCAGCATTAAACATCACCGGATCAGGAAGCTCAACAATTACAGCTGTACAAAACGGTGACCAGAATCACAATGCTGCTGCATCCGTGGTTAAACCAATAGAAGTAAGCCATTCTGGACTTGTAACACAACAGTGGGCAAATGTGCTATTCTTTGATAATAAATCTAACAATTACGCAGCATGGCAATGGTACAAAAACGGAGCAGCTGTTTCTGGTGCCACTCGTCAGTATTATAGCGAGGTTCAGCCTTTAAACGGCACTTATTATGTAATTGCAAAAGACAAAAACGGAAATTCAATTAAATCTTGTCCAATTGAGACTACTGGAACAGTTTTTACCAAAAAGATAAAAATCTATCCAAACCCAGTTAAACCTGGAGCTGAATTTACTTTAGAGTGTGATTTTAGCGATTCTCAATTAAATGGATCTGAGGTGGTTATTTATGACATTACAGGAAAATTAGTTCAGACTATTTCAAATGTAAAAGCCAAAAATGAAATCATCGCACCATCGCAGGCAGCCTTATATGTTGTAGTTCTTAAATTGGCTAACGGCCAGTTAAAAACAATTAACTTATTGGTGAAATAAAAATGAGATTTAATTTAAAATTACAAGCAATGAAAATTAAAACCACAATAGCCATACTACTACTGTGCAGTGTCACAATAAAAGCGCAGGAAATTAATGTCAAGATTAATGGAGGGCCATCAGGAATTCTCTATGATAGCACTCTTGGAGACGGAAAACTCAAATTTGGCGGAGGAATAGGTGTCGGTTACACCTATTTCTTCAGCAGCCACTGGGGAATTTCGACAGGAGTTGATGCAATGTACAATCAGAACAGCTTTGAACTCAACAACGGAACAACGATTTCGACTTACGAAGTTGATGACCAGACTTCTGCATTTGAGTATCAAGTAACGCCGACAAACTATAAAGAAGAACAGCATTTCATTTCTGTTGCAGTACCGCTTATGATGCAATACAGAACGTCAATTGCTCCTCAGACACAACTTTATTTTGGCTTTGGAGGAAAAATTCTGTTTCCAGCAAAACAAACGGCAAAAGCTTCTGCTTCTGAATTGCAGTTAAGTGGTTACTATCCTGATATTAACCTTCTAATTGATGACCTGCCTTCTCACGGATTTGGTAAAGTAACCAATTGGCAGGATAACGCAACCGTAAGCTTAGATCCTTCTTTTCTTTTAAGTGTTGAAACAGGTCTTACTTTCAAACTGAAAGAGAATACACAGCTTTACACTGGTGTATATCTGGATTACGGTTTAACAGAAATGGCAAAAGAAAATGCAAATCTTAACATCGTTGCATACAACCCAAACGGATTGGATAACATTCAAGCAAATGGTACGAGTGGCAATAGAAAAATTGTTCAAGAAAGCCGTTACTTTTCTGCTGGCGTTCAACTGAAATTAGGTTTTATGCTAAATAAAAACAAGCCAGAACCAGTAGCCGCCGTACAACAAAAAGAAGAAGTAGTGGCTAAGACTGAAGCGCCTGTTCAAGAAAAAGCCCCTGTACAGCAAAAAGTGGTTGAAACTCCTCCAGCTAAAAAGGAACTTACAACAACTGAGCGTACATACGTTGAAAAACCGCTTGCTTTCCAAGAAGTCGGAAATACCGATGTAACGCCACAATTGGCTACAAGACTAGATGAAATTGCTAAAATTCTAAAATCAAATAAAGACATAGACCTGAATATTACAGGATATACTTGCGATATAGGAACGGAAGCACGCAATCTTGAAATTGGAATGAAAAGAGCACAGGCAGTTTCAGATTATTTACAGAATAAAGGAATTGAATCTAATCGTATGCATTTATTTTCAAAAGGTGAAAGCGAACCTTTAGTTCCAAATACTCCAGTAGAAAATAGACCGCTGAACAGAAGAGTAACTCTTACATTGGTAGATAGATAAATTCTGAAAATCTATAGTTTTAAAAAGCATGAAAAGGAAATTTCTTTTCATGCTTTTTTTTTTGATAAAACTCAAATTATCAAGGTTAACATATAAAAACAAAAATTAAACAGTATGATTAGAATCATGTTTTGAAAGAAATGATGATAATATATTTACCCTATTAAAATTATATGCTTAAATATATTTTAAAACAAACTAGAAAATAAGTGTCAACAGCTTTTGTTAGTACAAAATTCAAGAATTAATATGGACAAGAATTTTTTAATACAGGAGATCATCCGATTGAAAAAAGAAAAAAATGCCATTATTCTGGCTCATTATTATCAAGATGAGAATATTCAGGAAATAGCAGATTTTATTGGAGACAGTCTTGAATTGGCTAAAAAAGCTCAAAACACAGATGCTGATATTATCGTTTTTGCAGGAGTTCATTTTATGGCAGAAACAGCAAAAATTTTAAACCCTAATAAAAAAGTTGTTTTGCCCGACTGGAATGCTGGCTGTTCACTTGCAGATGGCTGTCCGCCAGAAGATTTTAAATTGTTTAAAGAACAGCATCCCGATCACATTGTGGTTACTTATATTAACTGTTCTGCACAAATAAAAGCCATGAGCGACTTAGTCTGCACATCTTCAAATGCCAAAAAGATAATCGAATCTATTCCTGTAGAACAAAAAATAATATTTGCCCCAGATGAAAATTTAGGCAAGTATCTTCAAAAAGAAACCAAGCGCGAACTTGTCTTATGGAAAGGCTCATGCGTTGTGCACGAAGCCTTTTCATTAGACAAATTAATAGAGATATACAACAAAAATCCGACTGCAAAAATTGCAGCTCACCCTGAATCTGAAAGTCATATTTTAAAAGCAGCACATTACATTGGCTCGACTTCGGGAATTATTAATTTCATTAAAACGGATCCTGCTGCCGTTTTCATTGTGGCTACAGAAGCCGGTATCTTACATGAGCTTGCAAAAGCAGTACCTGATAAAACGCTGATCCCGGCTCCTACCACAGAAGACAACAGCTGTGCTTGTAGCGAATGTGCTTATATGAAAATGAATACACTCGAAAAATTGTATTTGTGCCTTAAAAATGAAAGACCAGAGATGCTTATTAAAGATGAACTGAGAATAGAGGCGCTAAAGCCTATTAAAAGAATGCTTGAACTATCATAAAAACGCAATAACCTTAAATCAAAATAACATGCTTAAAACAGATATACTTATCATCGGTTCTGGTATTTCGGGATTATTTTTTGCCATGAAAATAGCAAAAAAACGTCCAGACTTATCTATTGTTATAATGACGAAAGAAACAGCTAAAAATACCAATACACAGCTTGCTCAAGGAGGTATTGCTGTAGTTACTGATCATTTAAAAGACAGTTTTAATAAGCACATACATGATACGCTTCGTTCTGGAGGTGGTTTGTGTGATAAAGAAATTGTTAACATGGTCATTACGCAAGCTCCAGAAAGACTTCAGGAATTAATCGAAATTGGAACTTCTTTTGACAAAGATGAAAAAGGCCAATGGAATCTCGGTTTAGAAGGAGGACATTCACAACACAGAATATTACATCATAAAGACAGCTCCGGACAGGAAATTGAGAGTAAACTGCTCAAGATTATTAAAAAAATGCCCAATATTGAACTCTTAGAGAATCATATGGTCATTGATATCAATACCGAAACAAAAAAAGCTAAAACTACTTGTGCCGGAGTTTTCTTTTATGAAAAAAAATACAATCGCATCAAATACATGAGAACACGTACTATTGTTCTAAGTACAGGCGGATGCGGGCAGCTTTTTGAAAATACAACTAATCCTAAAATTGCAACGGGTGACGGACTTGCAATGGCGGCACGTGCGGGAGCAGAAATTGCAGATATGGAATACATGCAGTTTCATCCAACAGCTTTATTTACAGGAAAAGAAAATCCATTGTTTTTGATTTCGGAAGCTGTTAGAGGGTTTGGCGCTCATATTGTAAATGATGAAGGAAAAAGGTTTTTATTTAAATATGATATCCGAGGCGAATTGTCTACACGAGATATGGTTTCAACTGCCATTAGTAAAGAACTTCAATCGAGCGGAAAAAAACATGTTTATTTAGACTGTAGACATTTAGATCCAAAAGCTTTTTCAAATCAATTTCCTGTCATCACAGCACATTGCAACGCATTAGGAATTTACCCTGAAAAAGATTTAATTCCTGTTGTTCCTGCCGCACATTATCAATGTGGCGGTGTTCGAGTAGACAAAAATGGAGTGACGACAATAAAAAATCTTTACGCCATCGGTGAATGCGCTAGAACAGGTCTTCATGGCAAAAACCGTCTGGCATCAAATTCTCTTCTTGAAGGTTTAGTCTTTGCACATCAGGCTTCAGAAAATGTAGACAGAACTATTGCCGAATTTATTTTTTCATCCCAAATACTAATTCCGAAGTTTCCAAAGGCACATCAAGTTGACGATTATCTTGCTTTTGAAATACTTAAAAAAGAATTGCAAAAACTGGTGACCGCTTTCTACACAAGCGAAGAACGCGATGCCGAATTGGCTTTTGAAAAAATAAAAGAGCTTCATAATTATGCCGTTTCACTTACAGAAGCACACGAAATTATGATTCCGTTTATCGAATTTTCTAATATGATTGCGGTTTCTTTATTGATAATTAAGCAATGTAAAACTGCAACGGACCAAAAAATATGCTGAAACCAAAATTAATCTATACCCCTAACCATTATGAAACTAACAAGCAAAACAACCATTGGTGAAATCGTAGCAGATGATTTCAAAACAGCAGCCGTTTTTACAAAATTCCATATCGACTTTTGCTGCAAAGGACATCGAACAATCGAAGAAGTTTGCAAAAAAAGAGATATTGAAGAAAGTGCTCTTATTGAGCACATTGAAAAAGCAAGAAACAGTTCTGCCAATCAGTCTTTTGATTACAAAAGTTGGTCAGCCGACATGATTGCAGATTATATAACCAAAACCCATCATAGATATGTAGAAGAAAAGTCTCCTGTTATTTTGGAATATTTAAATAAATTGTGCGGTGTTCACGGTGCGATTCATCCTGAGCTTCATGAAATCCATACTATTTTTTCAAAAACGTATTTGGATCTCACGGCTCATATGAAACGAGAAGAGTTGGTTGTTTTTCCTTTTATAAAAAAAATGAAAATCGCACACAGTAAAGGTCAAGAACTGGAAACACCGCCTTTTTTATCTATCGAAAATCCCATTACAACATTAAAAGAGGATCATATAACCGAAGGACAGCGTTTTAAAAGAATTGTGGCATTAACCAATAATTATACACCGCCCCTTGACTCATGCAATACTTATAAAGTTGCTTTTCTGATGCTGGAAGAATTTGATAAAGATTTAAAGAAGCATATACATCTGGAAAACAATATCTTATTTCCAAAAGCAATTGAACTTGAAAAAACATTTGAAAAAGTGTCTTAAATTAAAAGAATACCATGGAAAAATATGTAATCAAACGCAATGGAGATTATAAGCCTTTTGAAGCTTATAAAATTCAGGATGCCATTCAGAAAGCCTTTCAAAGCGTCAATCAGCCTATAGACAAGAGGATTTTTAAAACCGTTCTTTCTAGTCTTGAGGTAAAGTTTTCGTGGCCTGTAGAAGAAATTCAGGATATGATAGAAAGAGCGCTTTTTGAAAATGGATACTTCCAAACCATGCGTTCGTTTATAATTTATCGTCATACTAGAAAATTACAACGAGAACATATTAATGGTTTAAATGATGACACTACCGACATAGACAGTACGCAGACTGTTGAAGAATACATTAATCAATCCGATTGGAGAATTAATGCCAATGCTAATATTTCGTATTCAAACGCTGGCCTAGTCAGCAATACCGCAGGAAAAGTTATTGCCAATTATTGGCTCGATAAAATATACAATAAAGAAGAAGGTTCTGCTCATAGGAATGGCGACATACACATCCATGATTTGGATTGTCTTACCGGATACTGCGCTGGTTGGAGCCTACGTGTGCTATTAAATGAAGGTTTTAATGGCGTACGCGGCCGTGTCGAGAGCAGACCTCCTTCTCATTTTAGAGAAGCATTGGGGCAAATGGCTAATTTCTTAGGGATTTTGCAAAGCGAATGGGCAGGCGCTCAGGCTTTCAGTTCTTTTGATACGTATTTGGCTCCTTATGTCTTTAAAGATCAGCTTTCTTACGAAGAAGTTTTAAAAGGAATTAGAAGTTTTGTTTACAACCTAAATGTGCCTGCGCGTTGGGGACAATCGCCTTTTACAAACATTACTTTGGATTGGAATGTTCCCGAAGATTTAAAAGAACAGATTCCGACAAGAAATGATCAGCATTTGTTTTTGAATGTAAATGATAAAAATCTAATTACTGAAGCCAAAAACAGAGGTGCTCAAAAATTGATAGACTTAAAATATGGAGATTTCCAAAAAGAAATGAATCTCATTAATAAAGCCTATTATACGATTATGACCGAAGGAGATGCAAACGGACAGCCGTTTACGTTTCCGATTCCAACAGTAAATATTACAGAAGATTTTGACTGGCAAGGAGAAAATGTTGATTTATTATTTGAAAATACAGCTAAAATAGGTTCCTCTTATTTCCAGAATTTTATTGGAAGCCAATATATTTTGGATGAAAATGGAAATCGAATTGAAAATCCAGAAGCTTACAAACCAAATGCCGTACGAAGTATGTGCTGCCGATTACAGCTCGATTTAAGAGAATTATTGAAACGCGGAAATGGTCTTTTTGGTAGTGCAGAAATGACGGGAAGCATTGGTGTGGTAACCATAAACATGGCGCGTCTAGGATATTTGCATAAAGGAAATATCATTAGTTTATTTGAACATTTAGACGAATTGCTTCAAATAGCCAAATCTACTTTAGAGAAAAAAAGAATCTTTATCCAGCAAATGTACGACCGCGGACTTTATCCGTACACACAGCGCTATCTGAAACATTTTAAAAATCACTTTTCTACCATTGGAGTAAACGGAATGAATGAAATGGTGCTCAACTTTTCTGAAGGAAAACAAAATATAACGGACACCTCGGGAATACATTTCGCTACAGAAATCCTAGATCATATTCGATTGCGAATGAAGGAGTTTCAAGAAGAAACTGGCAATCTTTACAACCTAGAAGCAACACCCGCAGAAGGAACAACGTATCGTTTTGCAAAAGAAGATAAAAAGCGTTTTCCAGAGATTCTTCAAGCGGGACAAAACGAGAATATTTACTATACCAATAGTTCACAAATTCCGGTCGATTATACCGATGATCCTTTTGAAGCTTTATTACTTCAAGACGAATTGCAATGCAAATATACTGGCGGTACAGTTTTACATCTTTATATGAGAGAAAAAATAAGCAGTCCAGAAGCCTGCAAAAACTTCGTAAAAAAAGTTTTAACCAGCTTTAAACTGCCATACATTACCGTAACACCAATTTTCAGCATCTGCCCTATTCATGGCTATCTAAACGGAGAACATGAATATTGTCCAAAATGCGACGAAATTTTACTCAATAAAAACAATCAAAAACACTTGGCTTATGAAAACGAAAACGCTTAAAATTCTAGAAGAAAAAAAATCCCAAAGAAGCAAATGTTTGGTTTATACACGTGTAATGGGATATCACAGACCTGTAGAAAGTTTTAATATTGGAAAAAAAGGTGAACACCAACAGCGTACCCATTTCGAAGAAAGCATTATCTATTAAAGGAATATTTAGCCTCACGCCTTTTACTTTATTAGATTATCCGCATAAAACAGCCTGCATAGTGTGGTTTGCGGGCTGTAACATGCGGTGTTTATACTGCTACAATCCAGAGATTGTTTTAGGAAAAGGAAAAATAGATTTCGATTCTGTTCTTTTGTTCCTTAAAACGAGAAAAGGCTTATTAGACGGAGTAGTTTTAAGCGGTGGCGAATGCACTTTACACAAAAAAATAATTGATTTCATAAAAGAAATCAAAGCAATGGGATTTGAGGTTAAAATAGACACCAACGGTTCCAATCCAAAAATATTAAATAGCCTGATTCGTGATCAATTAATTGATTATGTCGCGTTAGATTATAAAAGTCTTCCTCATACCTTTAAAAAACTAACGCAGTCAGGCTTATTTTCTGAATTTGAAGAAAGTTTACAACTCTTGATTCAATCGAAAATTCCATTTGAAATCCGTACCACTTTTCATTCTTCTTTAATTAAAGAAAATGATTTTGTGAATATGATTGCCTATTTAGAATCAAAGAATTTTGAAGGAAACTATTATGTACAGCATTTTATGAATAATGTGCCAACACTTTCAAAACTAGACGATTCGAATAAAGAAATACAGCTTAAAGATTTTTCAACTCCAAAAATAAAAGTTATTTTCAGAGATTGATCACTCAAAATGAATACGTTATGACTTTACATCATTTTGTACTTATAATTCATCTACTAGCGGCGACAATTTGGGTTGGCGGACATTTACTTTTAGCTATTTGTTATCTTCCAACAGCATTAAAGAAAAAAGATCCGCAGATTATTTTAAATTTTGAAAAAAAATTTGAAACACTAGGCATGTCTTCTCTTGCTTTATTAATTATTACAGGAATCTGGATGGCGTATGATTTTGGCATAAAAGCAGAAACCTGGTTTCATTTTTCGAGCGGATTTGAAAAAGTAGTTTCCATAAAACTGATTTTACTTTTCTGCACTTTTATCTGTGCCGTGTGCGCGCAATTTTTTGTTATTCCGAATCTTAATAAAAATAATATTTATAGAATTGCCATAATTATTTTAACGGTTACTTCAATAGGAGTTGCAATGCTGGCTTTAGGATCGACATTGCGTTATGGCGGAATTTAATTAACTCAACTAACTGATTTTTAATGTAAACGCAATCTCGATTTTTTTGAGATTGCGTTTTTTACTTTACAACCTATTAATTATGACATCATACCTACAAGTATGGGCCCGAAAGCAGTCAATAGTATATTGGCCAAAGCGTAGGGAATAGTATAACCTAAAACGGGAAATTTACTGCCCGATGCATCTTGAACTGCTTTTAATCCAATTGTTGATGTTCCTGCACCTGTTTGAGCGCCAAGTAAGATGAGGGGATTTATTTTTAATATATATCTTCCAAAATACAGTCCGATGATATGAGGAATTAAGGCTACAGCCACACCGGCTATTAAAATACCAAATCCGGTTTCTTTAAGACCTGAGATAAAACTTGGACCAGCGGCTAGACCAACGAGTCCAATAAATGCTGCAAGACCAACGTTGTCAAATATCCACAAGGCTGGTTCTGGAATTCTGCCAAAAACTGGAGTTCTTGAATGCAGCCAGCCAAAAACTAGTCCCATTACCAACGCACCGCCACTTGTGGTTAAAGTTACCGAAACTCCAAATAAAGTTACCGAAAGCAAACCTAAAAGTCCACCAAGGACAATACCCAAACCAACAAAAATAATATCAGTCTCTGGGCTTAAACGATCCAGATAACCTATTTCCTTCGCTGCTTCTT
This sequence comes from Flavobacterium humidisoli, assembly GCF_023272795.1. Lineage (NCBI taxonomy): Bacteria > Pseudomonadati > Bacteroidota > Flavobacteriia > Flavobacteriales > Flavobacteriaceae > Flavobacterium > Flavobacterium humidisoli. The sequence goes on from NZ_CP096829.1 coordinate 4,243,949, forward strand.
CCAGTTTTGCAGGTCTGCCTGAAAGATTCAAAATATCACCTCTATTTAAAACCGTTTTCGATTCGAGCGGTATTTCATGATTTTCTCTCGTTATTTTGTTTAGCATTAATCCATGATAAAAACTGCTTTTTCGAAGCAACTTTACCGTCATCCCTTCTATTGCATTATTGGTGATTGTAACATCTAAATGTGCTAGTGGGAAATTTAACAATTCTTCGTCCAATACTTCTGGCCCAATAGAAAAGAGACTGTCCAAAATGATTCCATGCTGTCCCATAATAACCATTACATCATCTTTTTGAATTATAGTATCGGGTTTTGGATCTAGCAATTGATTTTTATGGCGTATCCTCTGAATCACAATATTCTTATTAGATATCAATCTTTCAAATTCGCTTATACTAATTCCAGTCCATTTCTCATTTGTTATTCTATAGGCTCGAATAATCCACCTCTGATAAGCGCTTTTCATTCCTGGACCATATTCAGTTTCTCCTGAAATGGTTTCAGCTATTTTATCGCTTTCTTGAACTAAATCAATGCCAAGCAATTTTGGAGCAATTCCAGTTAGAAAAAAAACAAAAGATGCCGCACCTACAAGATAAGTTACAGAATAGGCTACAGGAATATTATTGATTAATCTGCTTTTTTCTGCATCAGCAAGATTTAAGTGGCTAATAGCATCTGAAGCGGTACCAATTACAGTCGATTCAGAAAACGCTCCTGCCAATAATCCCGCCGCTGTTCCTACATCATACCCTAAAAAAGTAGAGATAGAATATGCCACTAATAGGCAGGATAAACAAATTACCAAAGTGAGCAGTAATTGCGGAAATGCATTTTTTTTAAAACCTTGAAAAAATTGAGGGCCAACTTTATATCCTGTAGAAAACAGGAAAAAATCAAAGAAAATAGTTTTTACAATATCTGGAATTTCAATATCCAACTGACCAATTAGCACTCCAGCAAACAAAGTTCCTAATACGACACCAATTTTAAATGTACCGATCTTAATACGTCCTATTAAGAATCCAAGAGCCAAGCATAAGAAAAGTGCCAGTTCAGAATGTGCTCTAAGTATAGCTGTAACCATATTGCCTTTTTTTCATATAAATTTAATCAAAAAAAACAAGCAACGGACTATATTTCAATTATTTACAACTAATTAATAATAGAATGCAAACTACAATCTCTCTATCTTAAAATAAGCAAGTTCCTCTTGGTTTCTTATCAGATTGCTTAATCGTTTAAACCCAACTTTCTGCAGCACATTTTGCGATCCGGCATTCTCAAGATCAGTTATGGCTACAACTTCATTTGTCTTTGTATTTTCAAAACTATATTGCGTTATAGCCCTGCATACTTCTGTAGCAAAACCTTTTCCCCAGTATTCCCTGCTAAGCACATACCCGATCTCTATCTGATCTGTATTGTGTACAAAAATACGAGCAACACACATTCCTATAAAACTATTATCTACAGGGTTGAATATCGCCCATCGGCTAAGATTTTTGTTTTTATAATTTTCTTGCAGTTCGTTAAACATTTCGGCACATCTTTCTGGTGAAGTATCAGGAAGATATTGCGTTACCTGCTTATCTTTAAAAAGATTTAAGAATGTCTGTTTTTCCTCAGGCAGAAATTCGCGGATAATTATTTTTGGGCTTTGATAAATAATATGCATTGGCTGTATTAAAATAAATGAATTAGAAGCTGTGTTCTAAAATTAGCAACAGAATTTTTCTTTTGTAAATATATCGAAATTTTCCAACCACAGAATCATTCGCTGGCGCGAGGGAGCAAAACAAAATTAAAAATAGTTGGAATCTTTCATCCAGGTGATTTGATCATCTTCATGAAATATTGGACAAAGAATTATACTTTTATCGCCTTTCTCATTGATAATGTACCAATCTGTAGCAGTATCAACTATTAAATCAAGAAATTTTTTTTCTTCTTCTGATTGAGCAAAAATCAAATCATCATCTTCAACTCCTTCGCCTAATAAAATACTGTCTTTTATAGAGAATTTTATAAAGTTTGCTAAATGCTCATTTTCAGATGATTCAGCCGAATAATCAAATTTAAATGAAATATCTCCTGAACTCCTCATATCCCAGTTGGTTTCAACAATAGATCCAATATTAAGGTCTCTCCAGTACAATTCGAACTTCTTCATTTCTTTTTAGTTTATTTTAATTCCCCATTTATAAAACATTCTAAACCTACATCAACCACTCACTAACCAACTTTCTATACGTCTCTCCTATTGGCAAAGCATTCCCGCTTTTCATTAAAATCTGGTTTCCGTCAATAACTTTTATTTTATCTTTTGGGATAATATACGAACGATGAATTCGAATAAACTGATCCGGAAGTTTCTCCAAAATATCTTTCATGTTCTCCAATGCCATAATCTTTTCGTCATTAGTATGAATACGGATATAATCTCGTAATCCTTCAATATATAAAATATCGTTTAATGCAATTTTATAGTGCTTTCGGTCAGCTTTTACAAATAGAAAATCAGCTCCAGATTTTTCGTTAGTTTGAAAAGTTTCCTGCCAACGAATGAACTTTTCTACACTTTGGTAAAATCGATTAAAAGTAATGGGTTTCAACAAATAATCAATCACATGAAATTGAAAAGCTTCAAGCGCATATTGTGGATAAGCCGATGTAATGATAAAATTATATTTCTGATTGAACATCTGCATCAATTCAATTCCAGTCAATTGTGGCATCTGAATATCAATAAAAATCAAATCGACCGACTCTGTATTTAAAACTTCAATTGCTTTAAAGACATCGCTGTCTGCATACAGAACATTTAACCTTGAAATTTTTGATGCGTAATCGGCAATTAATTTTACAGCAAATGGCTCGTCATCCAGAATAATGCAGTTTATTTTTTTAGTCATTTTAAATCTATTTCTAATTCAGCCGTGAAATGGTTTTCTTCTTTGGTGATTATTAATTGGTGTTTTTCGGGATAATGAATTTGTAAACGTTTTTGCAAATTATCCAATCCAATCCCTCCCAAACTATCCTTTTTTTGTGTTCCGATTTTATTCTTCACTTTAAAAATTAATTTTTCAGAAGAAACTTTTAGCTGAATTTCTATTGGTTCTGACTCTGAAACGGCTCCGTGCTTTAAAGCATTTTCTACCAATGGTGACAAAATGTATGGCGGAATTTCTTCAAATTCATTTTTGATATCGACATTAAAATCAACTCGAACATTGTCCTGATGCCTTAATTGTTCCAGTTCAATATACGCTTTAATATAAGCAACTTCGTCTGAAAGTTTAATCTTTTCTTTCTGAGATTCATAAGTTGTAAAACGCATAATCTGGCTCAATTTATCAATTGCAATTAACGACTTATCTGACTGAAAATAAACCATTGAATAAATGTTATTTAAAGTATTAAATACAAAGTGCGGATTGATCTGAGCTTTCAAAAATTTGATTTCGGTATTCTTATTTTCTTCTAGAATAAGCTTGTTATATTCTAAAAGACGAATCGAATAAATAACAAACCAAAGAAACGAACTCAAAATAATCGCCATACTGCTGTAATGCAAATTGTCGAGCATATAATTCAGAAAATTAACATTGGTATAATTTACTTTATCAAATAAAAGTTTGGTTATAATTTGCTCAAAAAAGAATCTCAGAAAAGTAAAAACCAGATACGAAACAAAAACTCCTGCAAAAAGCCTTTCCCATTTAAAAGTCTTAAAAACCGTTTTCATTACAATCAAATAATTAAAATAGAACGTAATAATAAAAACGATAAAGTAAGTACAAAGAAAAAGATCAGGTAAAAAAAATTGTCTCCCAATCGGGTTTTTCACGAAAGTGAAATAAAAAATTAAAATCCAATAAATAAAATGAATTAGACATTCTAGTTTTTTGGTAACGGTTCCTTTATACATTCGGTATATTTTTAAAACAAAGATATACATTCAATAAAAAGCATTTTAACGGGTTTGCAGATAAATCGAAGGGGTTTGTCGATAAAAGTGGTTTTTGGGTTTTAATTCTAACAGTTTTGTCCTGTAATTAATTTTTAAACCATGAACAGAATCATTTTAGTATCAGTCTTATTCCTATTTCAAATTAACGCCTTTGCCCAACAATTTTCTGTAAAAGGAAAAATCATCAATCAAAACAAAACGCCGTTGGAGTTTGCAACTGCTACTTTATTAAACCCCGATAAAACTTTATACCAGCAAGCTTCAACAGACAGTTTGGGAAATTTTGCACTGAAAGCAGAAAAAGGAAATTATCTGCTCCTAATAGAACAATTTGGAACTGAATTTAGTAATCAATCCATTCATATCCATCAAGATATTGATCTAGGAACATTGGAAGTAAAAGAGCAGATTCAGCTTGATGGCGTGACTTTAAAGTCAAGAAAAAAACTGGTAGAGCAAAAAGTAGATCGTTTGGTTTTTAATGTCGAAAACTCTGTGGTTGCCACTGGCGGAACTGCTTTGGATGCTTTAAAATCTACGCCAACAGTGAGAGTTCAGAACGAAACGATTTCTATTGTTGGAAAAGGAGAAGTTTTGGTTATGATTGATGATCGTTTGAATAAAATGACTCAGGAAGATCTAGTTGCATTTTTAAGATCGATTCCAGCAGATAACATTAAAAGTATTGAAGTAATTACAACGCCTCCAGCAAAATATGAAGCGGAAGGAAATAGCGGTTTAATCAATATTAAATTGAAGACCGCTAAAGCGAATTCATGGACCGCTAATCTCGGAGCTGCTTATGCACAAAGAAGTTATGAAAGCGGAAACATAAACGGATTGTTTATTTACAATTACAATAAACTTTCGCTTCAAGCTTCTATTAATAAAGGAACAGAACAATTTCGCACGACCTCAGACAACCGAATTTATTATCCTAATGAAGTTTGGAAACAAGATATTGCAAACAAATCAAAAACAGATTTATTGAGTCTTGGTTTTGGTGCCGATTATAAACGGACTGAAAATTGGACTTCTGGAGTAAAATATTTAGGAAGTTTTAATAATAGAACTTCAGCAAATAATCCGTTGACAACTCGTTATAATGCAGCAGGAGAAATCAATTCTTATGTATTTTCTAATGTAAATGCACAGAACAAACCGCAAATGAATTCGGTTAACTGGAATAATGTTTTTAATTTAAATAAAGAAGGCAAAAACATTACGGTTGATTTGGATTACTTCAACTATCAAAAAGACGATTCGCGTGCATTTTCAGGAAATGAAGTGGATAATCAGAAAGAAAATATTCTTGGAACTTATTTTGCGGCAATTAATTCTAATTTGAACCGATTAAAAAATTATTCGGCAAAAATGGATGTTTCTCTTCCTTATTCTTGGGCGAATATTAGCTTTGGCGGAAAAGGATTTTATACGAACACTAAAAATAATCTAACGGTTTTTGACAACGAAACTGGAACTCCAATTCTGAACACAAATTACTCTAATATATTCACTTACAAAGAATACAACGAAGCAATCTATTTTTCTGCAAACAAAAAATTAAGCGAAAAATGGGAAACGCAAATTGGTTTAAGAACCGAAGCCACACAAACAGAAGGTTATTCTGAAAACCTAGATCAAACCCATAAAAACAATTATATAAAATTGTTTCCAACGGCGTATGTGACTTACAATGCGAATGATAGCAACTCATATTCTATAGATTACAGCCGAAGAATTCGCAGACCTGATTTTGATTATTTGAATCCGTTTGTGATTAGAACCAGTCCGTTTTACTATTCTGAAGGAAATCCGTTTTTGAAGCCTTCTATTATAGACAACTTACAATTCTCCTATATTCGCAATCAAAAATGGGTTAATAATGTCTATTTTTCTCAAGTTTCTGATTTCGGTCAAGAATTAGCAATTATTGATCCTGAAACCAATATCACGAAAAGTACGCCTATCAATTACGCTGACACTTACCAAATCGGTGTTTCAACCTATTACAATTTCAATAAATATCCATGGTTGAACAGCTTTATGGGATTCAATTTAAACTATCAAAATGTAAAATCGAGAACGAATCTAATTGCTTCTGTAGATGGTTATAACGGTTACATTTACACCAATAATGATTTTACAGTAAATCAATCAAAAACTCTTTTTCTAGGTTTAAATTATGGTTTGCAATTGCCAGGACGCTATCAAGTTTTTAATATTTCGACTTTAAATATTTTGGATGTTTCAGTGAAATTTCTAGCATTAAAAAAGAATCTATCGATTACTTTAACCGGAGAAGATGTATTGAATGCACAAAAACCTTTAATTTCTTATTATTCAAACGGAATTAAAAATACAATGAAAAATTATGGCGATTCAAGAGCTTTTAGAATTGCTTTAAGCTACAAATTCGGAAACCAAAGTGTAAAATCTAATGAAAGAAATTTTGGAAATGAAGAGGAAAGGAATCGAGCGAACTAATTTATTACAATCATTTTAATTAAGATAAGCAGCTTCAAATGTTACTCTTTTAGAGTATCTGACGCTGTTTTATCTATTTAAAAAACAGTCAAATAAATAAAAAAGTAAAATTTATTTGTATATATGACCAATCGGTCATATCTTTGCATCGTTAAATACAACCTATTATGACAAAAGGTGAAGAAACCAGACAATTTATTATAGAAAAAGCCGCTCCTATCTTTAACACAAAAGGAATTGCAGCTACTTCTATGAGCGATATTATGGAGGCAACCAAACTGTCTAAAGGAAGTATGTATGTTCATTTTGAAAATAAGGATGTTTTGGCTTGTGCTGCCGTAGATCATAATATGAAAATATTAAGCTCTAAACTGGAAACGGCACTTAGAGAAGGAAAAAAAGCCAAAGACCAGCTTTTTGCTTATATCGATTTTTTTAGTAATCCGATCAATCCACCAGTAATTGGCGGATGTCCTTTGCTAAACTTTGGAACAGAAGCCGACGATACGAACCCGATTGTAAAAGAAAAAGTAAACAACGCCATCAAACGTGGACAGCTGCTTTTAACTTCGATTATAGAAAAAGGAATCGCAGACAAAGAATTTGATCCTGATTGGAATGCATCAGAATTTGCCATTGCGCTTTTTGCCATGCTTGAGGGAGGCCATTTAATGTCTCGTATGTCTGGCAATAACGATAATATGAAAACAATAGAAAAAACGCTTAAAAAAATTATATCTGAAAAATTGATATAATTTTTTTCAGCCTAAAAATGACCGATTGGTCATTTTTGAAATTAATTAATTATAAAAACAAATACCATGTCAAAAACAATTTTAATTACAGGAGCTTCAAAAGGATTTGGAAGAGCTTGGGCAGAAGCTTTTTTAGCTAAAGGATACAATGTAGCAGGAACTGCTAGAAACCTTGAAACCTTAAACGATTTAAAAGAAAAATACGGAAATGCAATTTTACCTTTAAAATTGGATGTAAATAACCGTCAAGAATCATTAGAAGTAGTTCAAAAAGTAAAACAGCATTTTGGAACAATTGATGTTTTGATCAACAATGCCGGTTACGCGCTTACAGGTGCTGTAGAAGAAGCAAGCGAACAAGAAGCGAGAGAGCAATTTGAAACGAATTTCTTTGGAACTTTGTGGCTAACACAAGCGGTGCTTCCTATTATGAGAGAGCAAAAAAGCGGTCACATTATTCAAGTTTCATCCATTTTAGGATTGGCAACTTTACCAACAGCAATGGGACTGTACAGCGCTTCTAAATTTGCTGTAGAAGGTTTAAGCGAAACGTTAGCATCAGAAGTAAAACAATTCGGAATTAACGTAACTTTATTAGAACCAAACGGATACGAATCTAATATCTGGCATACTGGAATTACTAGCGAAAGTTTACCGTATTATGACGAAATCAAAAAAGCTCTAGCTGAAAGAGAAAACATATTCGGAAAAGTGCAGGCAACAGCTCCAGCAGTTGTGAATTTGGTAGAATCAGAAAATCCGCCGTTACGATTGTTGTTAGGAAAAGTAGCGTTACCATTCGTAAAACAAAGCTACGAGCAAAGATTAGAAAACTGGGAAAAATGGAATGACGTTTCAGTTGAAGCCCATGGTTAATTAGTTCATACCTTTTAGCAAAAAAAATGATTCAAAATCAAATTATCATTCCGTAGGAATGTTTCATTGGTAGAAAAAAAAATGGCAAGCATTTTTACGTTCCGTAGGAACGTTTGATATGCATTATTATGAAAAATGTTAAAAACAAACGTTCCTACGGAACAAAATAATTTATGCAAACATAAAAACGGGGTTGTCTCAAACTTAGTGACAATCCCGTTTATTTTGTTCATTTTTCTTAGAAAGCTCTTCTATATTTATTCATAATTGTTTTGAACAAATCTTTATTGGATGGCGGCGAAAGCACAATTGCTCTCGAACCAGAATTTATAGATTCTTCGATATTATGTAAACTTTTCCCGCCAGTTGCCATTACAGGAAAATCGGGAAATTTAGCCGTAATTTCTTTTACAATTTTAGCAGTATGTGCTCCTCCAGAAACATGAAAAATATTTACTCCTGCATCGATTTTTCCTTTCAAAAAATTATAATCAGATGAAGCAACAGTTGCTACAATTGGTATCGCAATTTTTTCTCTTATTTTCTTAATGTCTTTATTTTCAAACGGAATATTAACAATAATTCCTGCAGCTCCAGCCTCTTCTGCATAAATTGCCATTTCTACCGATTTTTTCCCTTTAGTTGTTCCGCCTCCAACACCACATACGATAGGTTTTCCTGCAAAATCAATCAACGTTTTGATTATTTTAGGAGATGGCGGAAAAGGATAAACAGCCAAAATAGCATCGGAATCATTATTTTCTATAAGTGCCATATCTGTAGAGAAGAGAAACGATTTTAATTTTTCATTTCCTAATTGTAATCCTCGACAGTTTTTACTAATCAATTCTGGTGTAGAAAGTGCTTTATTTACAGTCTTGCTTCTTCTAAATAATCTATCCCAGAGAGAAATTTTCTTCTTATTTCCCCAAAATGATTCTGAAATTAAATTGATTTCCATGGTCGTAATTTTTGCATTATGACCAAATTTAGAACATTGAAATTTATTTTATTTATAAAATAAGAGCGAAAAATTATATTTTGTAATGAGTTAAGGAAAATTTGTAGTGAAATAAAATCTGCCGTATAGTGTAATGAAAAAGCTAGCAAAAAGTAGAATTCAATATTTCAAAATATAACCAAACAAGAAATAATTTAAAATGGGATTATCATTCCGTAGGAATGTTTGATTGGTAGAAAAAAAAGACAACCACATTAACGTTCCGTAGGAACGTTTGATATACGCCACCATAAAAAATGATAAAAACCAAACGTTCCTGCGGAACGTAAAACAATGACAACAAAATAGTTCTACCAACCAAATGTTCCTACGGAACAAAGAGATATTTTACTTGAAAAGATTTTAATTTTTAGTCTTTTTCTTTTTAGACTTTTTCCCTTTCTTCCACCAAATAATAAATCCCGTAATAGGCAAAGAAGCTCCAATCAAACTGACCAAACTCCAGATTATTTTCCCTGTAATACCAAAGAAAACTCCTGTATGGAGATCATGATTACTGGCTTCATAAACATCGGCTGCGTTATTGTCTTTGTATAATTTAGTGCGAAGCATCTGTCCTGTTTTTCCATCAAAGAAAAGCGTGTTTTGGTTTCTTGCCCAATCATTTGGATACGTCATTCTTAATCGCAATTCTCCTGTTTTTCTTATCGAAAATGAAACTGAAGTTGCGCCAGGATATTTTGCATTAGCACTTTCGTAGATATTATTATAACGAACAGGAATTGTAGTCGAATCTATTTTAGCAGTAGAAACTACTTCATCACCTTTTCTAAGTTTACTTCCTGTCACTATGCTCACGCCTTTTTTTACAGCATCGTATTTAAAATACGTTCCCGAAAAAGCAATTAAAAGCAAAAATAAAGAAGCGTAAAATCCTAAAACTTGATGCAGATCGAAATTTACTCTTTTAAAAGAACCGCTCCACTTTATTTTTAAAGATTGTTTAATTAAACGTCTTTGATTTGGAAACCATAAAATTAATCCCGTAATCAGCATAACAATGAAAATTACAACGGACCATCCTTGAATAAATTCACCAACTTCTCCCAATAACAAAGTGCGGTGTATTTCCAGAACCGTATTGAGCCAGTCTGCTCCTTTCTGGTTTATTAAAGTACCATCGTACGGATTAAAATAATAGGTCTTTTTCTTTTTTGTCGAAATTTGAACTGTGGCATTCGGTTCTTTTTTGTCAATTTTTAGAGCCGTGATTTTCTGCTTCGGTTCCAGACGTTCATAATTTTCAATTATAGTTTTTAAACCTATAAATGGCTTTTCCTGAACAGGAACGTGAAGATATTCTTTCTGCGAAAAAACACGAATTTCTTCTTCAAAAACATAAAGAAATCCGGTAATGCTCACTATAAAAACAATGAGGCCCGATGCTAAACCGAGCCACAAATGTATTTGTCTAATAGTATTTTTAAAACCTTGGGTCATAATTTGCAATAAAATCCAAATGTAGATAATATGATTCTAAATGACGAATTGTAATCTTAGAATTTAAACGTAATATTTCCTGTAACTCTCGTTGGGTTTTGAGCCGCTAAACGATAAGACCAGTATTTTTCGTTGGTGAGATTATCTACTTTTAATCCTAATCTAAATTTTGGTCTATCATAAAACACAGAAGCATCCAAAACGGTATAAGAAGGAATACTAAATTTAAAAGTTGAAGTATTCGTTTGATAATATTCGCTTCCATAAATTCCTCCAAAACCAAATCCAAGACCTGAAGCAGCACCTTCTGTCAATCTATAACTTGCCCAAAGATTGGCCGTTGTAGGCGAACCAGCAGTTGTTGGCCTTAAACCATTAATGCTCGGATTTGCTTTTGTATATTTACTGTCATTGTACGTGTAACCTGCAACGATATTTAAACCTTTAATTGGATTTGCAATGAATTCAGCTTCAAAACCTTTACTTAATTGCGTTCCGTCCTGAATCTGAAAGTTGATGTGATCTGGATCATCACGAGTAACATTGGTTACTTTGATATCGTAATAGCTAAAAGTTGCGCTAATTTTATTAAAGCCAAATTTAACTCCACCTTCTAATTGATTGGCTTGATTTGGTTTGAAAGTATTTCCGTCAAAATCAGATCCGCCAACATTGTTGAATCCGTTCATGTAATTTCCGAAAACAGAAACCTTATCTTTAACCACTTGATAAACCGCTCCCAATCTCGGAGAAAAGGCCGTTTGATTATAATTTCCAGCAATAGAATCGCGACTTGGATAATACACTCCCTTATTGATATAACGGTCAGCTCTAACACCTGCCATTACCAATAATTTATCTGTAACATTCAACACATCAGAAACATACGCACTATAAGTTCTTTCGTCATTCGATACCAAATTAGTGTATGTTGCATTTGCAAATAAAGGCTCTATTTTATTGATTGTAAAATTGTTGTATGCATCTCCAGGTTTTCTAAAGTTAAGCGCTGGCATGTTTACCGTTGCATCGTTGCGTGTCGCGCGAAGACTGTAAAAATCTAAACCTGCCACTACTCTATTACGCAATTTGCCTATTTTAAAGTCTCCGTTGAAATTCTGCTGAATATCTGTACCATAATAGGGATAATCTTGATTGGTAACTTGCTGTCTAAGAGTTTCATTACTTAACATCGTCAAAGCCACAACATATCCTTCAGATGAAGATCTTGTACGGGAAACGATGGTCTGTGAAGTCCACTCTTCTGAAATTTTATACTTCAATTGAGCAAAAATATTGTACTGCTGACCTGTATAGTTTACGGTATTATTTGCAAAAGAAAGCTTATACGGAATTCCTAATTCTTCTATGCTGTGAGCAGTCGCATCTGCTTTTGTATAAGGCGCTAACCTTGTTGGAGACGTTCCTTTAGAAACACTAAACTCAGCATCAATTAACAAAGTCAGACTTTCATTTACTTCATAAGAAAAACTTGGCGCGATGAAAAAACTTTTATTAAAACCTGCGTCTTGAAAGCTTCTCTCGCTGTGCAATGCCGTATTAATTCTAAAAAGAGCCGTTTTGTCTTCATTAAGAGGCGTATTAATATCAGCCGTTAAACGGTTCAAATCCCAATCGCCAGCCGAATAAGAAACCTCTCCTTTAAAGAAATTAAAAGGCTTTTTAGTAACTCTATTAAACAATCCGCCAAAAGAAGAAATAGTACTTCCAAACAAAGTTGCCGATGGTCCTTTGATAACTTCAATACGCTCTAAATTGGAAGGATCAATTGTATTATAGGTAAAACTTCCAACCCCATTTCTTACTAATTGAGGCGTTGCAAAACCTCTAGAAATGTTAGTCGTTCTACCTTGATTTCTCACTTCGGCAATACCTGCGCCAGGAACGTTTTTAAAAGCACTGTTGTAATCTGTAATCACTTGCTCTTTCATCAATTCCTTACTAACAATAGTATAAACCTGAGGATTCTCCATGTTTTTGAGTTTCATTTTAGAAACCTCTTCACTTTCTTTTCTTGCAAATCGGTTTCCTCCAGAGCTTACAATTACTTCTTCTAATTTTTGCGAAGTGTAGGCCATTTCAAAATCAAGAGTAACTTCTGTGTTATTCTGATCCACAATAACAGAAACTGGAGAAGATTCGTAACCATTCAATTTTATTTCAACAAAATAGGTTCCAAAAGGAATATTTTTTAATTGATACGCACCATCAGAATCGGTCGTTGTAGTTTTATTTAGTTCTGAAATTTTCACTGTTGCACCTTGTAAAAAATTTCCGTCTTTAAGAACAGCCTTACCAGAAATTGTACCAACAGTTGATTGAGAAAAAGCCGTTTCTGAACAGGAGAAAAGAATCAAAAAGGCAACAAACACTTGACTTATAACATTGTTTTTAAGTGTTTTAAAAATTGTTTTCATATAAAATTTATAATTTATCCTTATTTAGACTGGTTACAAATATATAAATGAGAACTGACTTCTTAGAAAAAGATTAAAACTTTCTTAAAAAAAAATTAAAAGCAAACAATACTATTTTCTTGCTTTCGAAAAGAGCTACTGCTTAAAAGATTACACATTAAAATCTTTTTTTTTTTTGAACAACCATTTTATACCATTCTGGCCACTTTTAAAATCTCATTTCTAACTTTATAAAGTTGCTTATCTATAACTTTAGATTGTTTTTGAAAGTAAAATTTTACTATCAAACTGTTATAGTGCAAGTGTTCTAAATTTAAATGCATCAGAAGTAAATTCTACATTTTATACGATAAAGCACAGCATTAACCCTTATTCTCTTCTTTTAAATTATAATTTTATAGAAAAAAGACTACTTCTCAAATAGATATAAATCAAACCTTACGTTTTGCAAAGTGAACAGATTGTTATGATTTTTAGAATTGGGTTGCAGAAACCGTTATTCTTTTTTATTTTTATGAAATCGTGTGAAACTCTAATCACTCGATTTAATATTTAAAAATAAGAGAAAACTAAAATGAGCAACGACAAAAAACTAAAAGCTGTCGCTTTCGGAGAAGTACTTTGGGATATTTTTGGCAATGAAAAGAAAATTGGTGGAGCGCCATTAAATGTTGCGCTGCGCATGAAAGCCTTAGGCGTTGATTCTAATATGATTAGCTGTGTAGGAAATGATGCAGATGGAGAGGAAATTATAAACGAAGTCAGCAAACTAGGTCTAGAAACAAATACTCTTTTAAGATCTAATGATTTCCCGACAGGATTGGTCAATGTAACATTAGACGAAAGTAAATCGGCTACTTATGAGATTCTTTATCCTTCGGCTTGGGACAAAATTATCCTAAACGAAGAAACGAGAGAATTGGTCGTAAACTCAGATGTTTTAATTTATGGAAGTTTGGTCTGCAGAGATGAAGTTTCTAGAAAAGCTTTAGAAGAATTACTCCACACGCATACCTATAAAGTTTTTGATGTCAATCTTCGAAAACCACATTATGATTACGAAATTCTACAACACTTAATGCAGTCTGCAAATTTCATCAAATTTAATGATGAAGAGCTGATGGAAATAAGTGCTGCATTAGATTCTCCTTACAACACTTTAGAAGAAAATATGAACTTCATCTGTTCTTTAACCAATGCCACGGCAATCTGTGTGACAAGAGGAAAAGATGGAGCTTTACTTTTATGGGATAAACATCTTTACGAAAACGAAGGCTATACCGTAAAAGTTGAAGATACAGTTGGTGCAGGAGATTCATTTTTAGGAGCTTTGGTCACTTCACTTTTAAATGGAAAAGAACCACAAGCGGCCTTAAATTTTGCTTGTGCCACGGGAGCTTTAGTCGCCGGATCTGCAGGTGGAAATCCCGAAATTTCAATCTTTGACATTGAAAATTTGATCAATAAAAACTAAAAGAAAAAGCTTATTGCCTGATTTAAAAAATCAGGCTTTTTTTATACTTAAAACATACCGTTTCTATTAAAAATATGGGAAATATGTAAATTTAAAACGTAATTATTTCTTCCTAATCGATATAAGCGCTGTAAATTGCATTTTTAAAATAATTAATGAAGAATGATGAAAAAATTACGAATTTCTCTTATCAATATACACGGACTTTTGAAGGGTTCTGGTCTCGAAATCGGTCGAGATGCTGACAACGGAGGTCAGACCAAATACATATACGAACTAGCAGAATTTTTATCGCAACATGAAGATGTAGAACACGTTCATCTTTTTACCAGATTAATAGATGATCCCGCTCTTTCGCCAGAATACGCCGTACCTATAGAAATTATAAATGATAAACTGGACATAAGGCGCATTCCGTTTCTGGGGAAAAAGTATAAAGCAAAAGAACAGCTTTGGGAAGGTCTTGATACTTTTGTGAACGGCGCAATGCAACACATCAAACAATACAATATTTTCCCAGATTGGATTCACTCCCACTACGCTGATGCGGGATATGCTGCAGCCGAATTGTCAGCCGTTTTAAACATTCCTTTCGCACATACAGGACATTCTTTAGGATTCTACAAAAAGAAAAAACTAATTGAAAGCGGAGAAACGGAAGAAGAACTTGAAAAAAAATACAAATTCAAAGCCAGAATCGCTGCCGAAGAAAGAACATTAGAACTCGCAGAATTTATTGTTACTTCTACCGAACAGGAAATTGAAACCTATAAAGCATACAAAAACTTCGAATTAGGAAAATACCACGCCATTTCTCCTGGAATTGATACCCGAAAATTTGTTCCTTATTATTATCAAGAAAACGATTCGGACAAACATATGGAAGAAGCGCAACGAAAATATTGGGTTGCCGAAAGCATTTCTAAATTTTTAACCAATCCGCACAAGCCTATAATTCTGGCACTTTCAAGACCTGACCGTCATAAAAACTTGAATACTTTAATTGAAGTTTACGGAAAAGACAAAGAACTCCAAAGCATGGCCAATCTGGTCATTTTTGCTGGTATTCGAAAAGATATTGCCAAAATGCCAGAATCTGAAAAGAACGTTTTGACAGATTTGCTTCTTTTGATGGATAAATACGATCTGTACGGAAAAATGGCAATTCCGAAGAAACATGATGTCGAAAATGAAGTATCGATTATCTACCGTTATGCCGCAGAAAAAAGAGGCGTTTTTGTGAATTTAGCTTTGCATGAAAACTTCGGTTTGACTGTAATAGAATCGGCTAGTTCTGGGCTTCCCGTTGTGGTAACCAAAAATGGTGGGCCTTCAGAAATTATTCCGGTTTGTCAAAACGGAGAATTGGTAAATCCACAAGAAGAAAGCCAAATTAAAAAAGCGCTCCGCAATATTCTAACCGATGAAAATAAATGGAAATATTATTCGAATAATGGAGCGATCAATATTCAAAAACATTACAGCTGGATTAGCCACGTCAATCACTATGTAGATATAATTAATGAAAACCTATCTGTTTCCTCGACTGGAATCAAAAAACAGCATTATCCAAATATCAATATCGACCGATTGAAAAGAAAAATAGATCATCTTTTGGTTTCAGATATTGACGGCACTTTAATAGAACCAAAACTAGCCAATCCAGGTTTGAAAGAATTAAAAGCCCATTTAACCAATCGTACCGACAAAATGGCTTTTGCAATGGCTTCTGGACGCAATTTGGCACTTGTAAAAAAAGTAATTGACGAAGAAGAATTTCCTCTACCCGATTTCATTATCTGTTCAGTTGGAACTGAAATCTATTACACAAACGGAAAGGATTATATTTTAGATAAAGGCTGGGCCAAGTTTCTCTCTGGAAGATGGAAAAGAGAAGAAATTGTCAATAAACTGAAAGGCATAAAATGGATTAAACTGCAGGAAGAAGAAGCGCAAAATCCTTTTAAAATTTCTTATTACTATGACAAAGAACATTACAATCATGACGAGTTAATTCAAGTTTTAGGAACAGGATGGTACAAAGTCAATATTATTCCGAGTCACGGTCAGTTTTTAGATTTTATTCCGAAAAGAGCTTCTAAAGGAAATGCTATTAAATTTTTATGCAGAAAATGGTCCATTCCTTTAGGAAATGTAATTGCTGCGGGAGATTCTGGAAATGATGTTGATATGTTTAGAGGTCCAGTAAAAGGGATTATAGTAGGAAATCGAAGTTCTGAACTTGCCGATTACGAAACAACCAAAAGCATATATGTTGCTAAAAATTCGGCCTCAGAAGGGATTTTGGAAGGATTAAAATATTATAAAGTCATAAAATAAGCATTTATTACAGATAAAAAATTTAAACATATAAAGCGATGTGTTTTATTATAAGTAAAATGCCTTTTAGACAAAGTAAAGCTATGATTCTATGTTTTAGAAAAAATAATTCGAGAAAATTCGCGCCATTGCTTCGCCTATTCGCTGTCGTGCGAGTTGTGGCTAAAAAAATATACTAACAGTTTAAAATAAATAATAAAATGTATTCAGGTTCAGGATTTAGCAATTGGGAAATTGGAGATGTTGATGTATTTATAGATGAAAAAGGAATTCATCATTTATTTCATTTAATTATTCCAAATCATGATTATATCGCTCATGCCATTTCAAAAGATGGTCTTTCGTGGAAACGAGTAAAAAATGCCTTATTTGTTGGCGATCCTGGAGAATGGGACGATGATATGTTATGGACCATGCACATCAGCAAAAAGTCAGATGGCGAAGGTTATGAAATGTATTATACAGGTCTTAAACGCCAAGATAAGGGAATTGAACAAAAAGTAGGAAGAGCCATTTCTACCGATCTGCTTACTTGGAAGAAAGAAAATCTATACGGACTTCCTTTTAAAAGTGAAGCTCCCCATTATGAGGGCAAGAATAATAATCCGCGTCAATGGATAAGCTTTCGTGACCCATTCAAATACCAATACAAAGGAGAAGATTATTTGCTAATCTGTGCCCGAAGCGCCTCTGGACCAACATATCGCAGAGGCTGTATTGGTGTAGCCAAAAGAGAAAAAGAAGGTTATGTGCTGCAAAAACCGCTTCATATTCCGTACGTGTATGATGATGTAGAATGCCCGTGTGTATTTGAAATTAAAGGAACGCATTATCTATTGGGATCTATCAGAGAAGATATTAAAATCCGTTATTGGTCTTCACCAGAATTTAGGGGAGAATATTCTGCATTTCACAACAATGTACTGATGCCACAAGGAAACTATGCCGCCAGAGTGGTCAAAGATGGAAAACATTTCTTGGTTTATAATTTCTATTTTGCGGACGGAAACGTCAATACTCATCGTGTAATCCCGCCACCAAAAGAATTGGATGTCGATAAGAGCGGAAGACTTCTTTTGAAAAGTTATTATTATTGGGAAAAACTGTATCAGAAAACCATTTATCAAAAAGATTTGCCTCACCCCTTGCCTATTTTAGGAAATCCGACAGCAGAGTTTGTTTTGGAAAATGAAAACAAATGGCGATTTGGATGCCGAAGCGGTTATGAAATTTATGGTTTCGAAAAGCCATCAAACGATTTTGTTTGGGAAGGAACATTATCTGTAGAAGGAATGGGAAAAACGGGTTTTGTAATTGAATGCGATAAAGAAGGAACGGGATATTATATTTCGATTGATTTTATGAATGGTTTTGTGCAGTTTAGAGCTTGGGGATTTAATGAAAAGGATGTGAAGAATAATTTTATCTTTGAAAACATCCAAACCAATCAGTTTGAAATTAGTGAAGAAAAACAGATTTCCTTTAAAATTATCCGCTACGGAAATTATTATGAACTTTCTATAAATGACATTGTAAAACTAACTTTATTGGATTTTAAATACAACGAAGGAAAAGTCGGAATCTATGTCTGTTCGGCTGTAATTTCGATAAGCGATTCTAAAATTCATGTCATTCCAGAACCTGAAAACGAATATGCAGCTTCTGATCCTGAAAAATATGATAATGAGTTACAACCCAATTCTTTAATTTAAATTATTATGAATATTCAACCCCTTAAAATCGGTATGGCATTAGTGCTTTTAATGTCTCTTAGTTTCGCTAATGCCCAACAAAAAGATGCTGAAAAATGCCGTTATACCAAAACACCTCAAGGTTATCTGATGGTTCTTCGCGAAGGCGATAATGTTTTGGAATTAATTGAAAAATTAGCCAAAGAGCAAAATATTCCGTCAGCAAATTTTACTGGAATTGGTTTTGCGCAAGATGCTACTTTCGGTTTTTATGATTTTAGCCAAAAGAAATTTCATCCCAAAACTTTCAATAAAGTAGAAATGGGAAGCATTACGGGATCTATCGCTTGGAGTGGCGACAAACCTTCGATACACATGCACGGAGTTGCAACCGATGATAAATTTGATGCTTACGGCGGACATATACTTGGACTGAAAGTTGGAACGGGTTCAATGGAAATTTATATCACCGTGAATTCTGAAAAACTAGAAAGAAAAATTGAGCAACCACTAAACGCTAACGTTTTACAATTGCCTTGTTTAAAGTAGTTTTTTGCAGTCTTAAACTTTGTCAAAGTGATCCTTATAGTCTTCACAAAAAACATAAATGACAAGATAACAGAACTGTTTTTATTTTGAAAGATAAAACTTATATTGGCATCCCAAACTGATAATCCTAAAAAATGCCACAAAGTCCTTCTCCAGAAGATGTAAAACGAGTTTTCGAAAATTATTTTACTGCTGATATGAATATCTGGAAGGGATTTTCGGAAAAAATTAGAGTCCGTGAATTTGACAAATCTGAAATTATAAAAGATTATCACGGTGTCGAAAAATATCTTAACATCATCATCAAAGGATCTGCAGGGTTATTTGTTTGGGATGGCAAAAGAGATATCTGCATTAATCTTCTTTACGAAAATAGTTTTATTAGCGATTATATGTCTTTCTTAAATCAGCAGCCGTCTGTTATTAAAACCGAGGCTTTAGAAGATGTAACGCTCTGGTCTATTTCTCATCAAGATTTAAATGAATTGTACCAAAGATCAGAAACCGGCTTGCGAATCGGAAAAGCCATTTCTGAAATGCTTTATGTGCGTAAACAGCAAGAACAAATTAACCTATTGACACTTTCACCGCAAGAACGTTATTTAAAACTTATAGAAGGGCGTCCAGAAATTTTTCAAAGAACGCCACTTAAAATCATCGCTTCCTATTTGGGATTGACGGCCGAAAGTTTAAGCCGAATTCGAAAAAGAGTTATGGAAAAATGATTTCTTACCCAAAGTCAATTTTATTTTCATTTTCACTCGCTAAGTTTGCTTCACTAAACCAAACAAATTTAAAACGATGAAAAATAAAATCAACTTTGGCGCTATTATAGTTTATTACGTAATTGCGGTAATCTGCAGATATGCAGCTGTTAAAACCAATTTATTATCTGGAATAGAAAATCCGTATTTGGCCATTCTACTCCGCGGTATTGGTCCTGCTTTAGGAGCTTTGGCTGCAATAAAAATATTCTCGCTTGATAATCCAATGTCATTAAAAGGAATTTATAAAAATGCTCTAGTTCCGTTTGCCGTTTATTGGATTCTTCCTGCCGTTTTAATTGCAAGTGTTTATTACTTTACCATCGGTAAATTCCCAATATTATTAATGTTTACGGTTTTAGCTTACGGGCTTTTAGAAGAAATCGGTTGGCGTGGATTTTTACAAGAACAGTTGAAATCGCTTCCTAAATTTACTTCGATATTGGTTATTGCTGTACTTTGGTTTGCCTGGCATTTAAACTTCGAAATAACGCCAAGCAATATGATTTTCTTCGGAATCATTTTCTTCGGAAGTTGGGGAATCGGAAAAGTATATACTTCGACAGGATCGTTATTGGCAGTTGCAGGAGTACATTCGCTAAATAATTTTTTCCGTAATGGCTTGCATGAAACAGAACTTACTTTAATTGCAGTTTTATTAGTGATATGGGTTGGTTTTATTATTCTTTATAACAGAAAATATAAAACTGCAGTAAATCCTGCATAGACTTTAAACCCTCCGCTTTGTCAAAGTTTTAAACTTTGACAAAGTTAACTTTTAGCTTACTATGTGTTAGAAACTAGTTTCTTTTTGTATTCTTCACTTTAGAAACTAAATTCTATGTCTCTATGTGTTAAAAGAAAATCTAATTTAATCGTTCTGTCGTTTCCATTCTTAAACAATGTTCACTTCCTAAATACAATGGATCTCCATGTTTCTCAGACCAAAATCCGTCTAAAACATCTTTTGTAATGCATCTATAAACCGCAACTCCTTTATAGGTTTTATTGTCATCACCTTTATAACTGAAATTAATTACTAGAATATTGTCTTTAAAGAAACCCGTTCCTTTTTGTTTATGTGAATTGATAAGCCAATCTGCCTTTATACGGTTGTTTTGATCTACAGTCAGCGTCAAAACACCTTTGTATGTTATCTCATTACTTTCGTCCTGATTGCTTCCAGAAATGGAATAAGTGCCTACTAAATCTTGTACTGTCATTTATTTAATGTGCTATTTTTTGGCAAAAGTAAAAATTATCTTTTAAATCCATTTTCTCCAATTTTTATCTAATAATAACTCATAGTAAGCTTTTAAAATAAAAGTTGAAATTTTGTTAATTTCTTATGGAATTAAGTAAGATCATTTAAGTTTTTATTATTAAATTGGTTGTATGAGAACAAACCCTGATGTACTTATTATTGGAGGCGGTCTTGCTGGCCTGGCAAGTGCTTTACACTTATCCAAAAAAGGATTGAAGGTTATTCTTATCGAAAAAAATACCTACCCGAAACATAAAGTCTGCGGAGAATATATCTCAAATGAAATCCTGCCTTATTTATTTTGGCTGGATTTAGATATTAGGAAACTTCGTCCAACCATTATTTCAAATTTTGAATTTACAGCTCAAAATGGAAAAACAGCAAAAACTAAACTCCCACTGGGCGGTTTCGGAATAAGCCGTTATGAATTGGATCATTTTTTGCTTCAAAAAGCGGTCCAAAATGGCTGTACCATTATAACCGATAATGTCAACCATATTTCTTTTGAAAATGACATTTTTACTGTAACAACTTCTGAAGAAATTCTTTCATCCAAAATAGTATTAGGCGCTTACGGCAAAAGATCGAATATTGATCAAGTTTTGTCAAGAGATTTCATTTCTAAAAAATCACCTTGGCTTGCCGTAAAAGGACATTATAAAGGAAGTTTTGACGAAAGTCTTGTTGCTTTGTATAATTTTCAAGGCGGTTATTGTGGCGTTTCAAAAGTCGAAAACGACGTTATAAATATTTGCTACTTAGCCGATTTCGATACTTTTAAAAAATATAAAAACATCGAAGAGTACCAAAAATCAGTGCTTTATAAAAATAAAAAATTGAAAGGTATTTTTGAAAACAGCACTTCCCTATTCGAAAAACCTTTAACAATCAGTCAGATTTCATTCGATAAAAAAGAACCTGTAGAAAATCACATTTTAATGATTGGAGATACTGCAGGATTAATTCATCCAATGTGCGGCAACGGAATGGCAATGGCCATTCATAGCGCTAAAATAGCTTCTGAACTAGTACTTGATTTTTATTATGGAAAAATAGAATCAAGAAGCGAATTTGAAAAAAAATACATTAAAGAATGGAAAAAACATTTCAGCAAAAGACTATTCTTTGGTAGAATTTTGGCCAAAGCGCTGACACATAAAAATTTGACTTATATAATGACAACGATTGCAGCATCAATTCCTGCTTTACTTTCGTTCATTATAAAACAAACGCACGGGCGACCAATAACAATTGAATAAATGAGTGTAAACACTAAATATCGAACAGAAGAAATAGAAATAATGGATGATTTTTCGCTTCAAAGCGAAGAGCTTATTGGTGCGTTAGATAAAATTGCTTCTATTAATCAATTGCTTGGCGGAAATAAACTGACGCTTCACGGCATAAAAGAACTTTTAAAAAAGACAGACACTTCTCAAACCATTACCATTGCCGATATTGGATGTGGAAATGGAGATATGCTGAGAATGCTTGCCAAATATGGGAAAAAGCGAAATCTTCAATTCAAATTAATTGGAATCGACGCCAATGCTTTTACAATTGATTATGCCAAGAAACTCTCAAAAGATTTCCCCAATATTGAATATATCTGTATGGATATTTTTAGCGAAGATTTCAATCAGCTCAAATACGATATTGTTTTGTGCACGCTAACGCTGCATCATTTTGCAACCCATCAAATTGCAGAAGTAATGGCTATTTTAAACCAAAATGCTTCGATTGGCATTGTTGTAAATGATCTTCATAGAAGTAAAATTGCATATCGATTGTTTGAGCTCATAAGCGTTGTTTTCAATCTCAATAAAATGTCGCGCAACGATGGTTTGATTTCTATTTTAAAAGGATTCAAAAAAAACGAATTGGAGCATTTCTCCGAAAAACTAAATCTAAAAAACTATTCCATAAACTGGAAATGGGCCTTTCGCTACCAGTGGATAATTACTAAAATATGAGTGTAAAGATAATCACGGCTGTTAAACAGCTTCCGCAATATTCTCGAACGACCGAAGAAATACTTCCGCTTGTAGACGTATGGCTTGAAGGTCAGGAAGAGCGCTTTATCAAAAAAGTAAAAAAGATATTTGAAGGCGCTTCTGTAGACAAGCGCTATTCTATCATGGAACCTTCAGAAGTTTTTACTGCAACTTCATTTGAAGAAAAAAATGACATTTACAGTCGTGAAATGATTGTTTTAGGACATCAAGTTCTCGAAAAAGCATTAGAGAAAACAGGCTGGGATCCGCAGAGTTTAGATTACATCATTACCGTAAGCTGTACGGGAATTATGATTCCTTCACTCGATGCTTATTTGATTAATAAAATGAAATTAAGACAAGATATCGTCCGCCTTCCTATAACCGAAATGGGTTGCGCGGCGGGAATATCCGGAATTATTTATGCCAAGAATTTCCTGAAATCAAATCCAGGTAAACGAGCAGCGGTAATTGCGGTAGAATCGCCAACTGCAACTTTTCAGCTCGATGATTTCTCTATGCCGAATATTGTAAGCGCAGCTATTTTTGGAGATGGAGCGGCTTGTTGTTTATTGTCATCAAAAGAAGAAGATCCTGGTCCTGAAATTCTAGATGAACAGATGTATCATTTTTATGATGCCGAACATATGATGGGCTTCAAATTAACCAACGGCGGATTGCAAATGGTTTTAGATATTGAAGTTCCAGATACCATTGCTTCTCATTTTGGCGATATCATTCATCCTTTTTTAAAGCAGAATAATCTTGAAATTAAAGATATTGACCACATGATTTTTCATCCTGGCGGAAAAAAAATCGTAACAACTGTTGAATCGCTTTTTGCTGGATTGGAAAAAAATATTGACGATACTAAAGAGATTCTCAAACAATACGGCAATATGTCGAGCGCAACAGTTTTATATGTTTTAGAAAACATTATGAATCGAAATCCGAAAAAAGGAGAAAAAGGTTTAATGTTGAGTTTTGGTCCAGGATTTTCGGCACAAAGAGTTTTATTGCAATGGTAATTTGAAAGCTTATGAAATTAACTGATATTATAAAACAGCTACCGTACAGCGAACCTTTTTTGTTTGTAGATGAATTGCTTCACGCAGATGAAAATGGCGTAACTGGAACTTATACCTTCAAAGAAAATCTTGACTTTTATAAAGGCCATTTCAAAAACAATCCTGTTACTCCAGGCGTTATTTTAACTGAAACGATGGCACAGATTGGGATGGTTTGCTTAGGAATATTTCTTTTAGGAAATGATTTAGGAGAAAACACCGTAATCGCCTTTACCTCTGCCGATATGGAATTTTTAAAACCCGTTTATCCAAATGAAAAAGTAACGGTAACATCGGAGAAATTGTTCTTTCGTTTTGGAAAATTAAAATGCAATGCCGTAATGAAAAACGAAGCTGGACAAGAAGTTTGCAGAGGCGTTCTAGCAGGAATGATAACAAAAAGGTTATGAAAAAGCGAGTTGTTATAACAGGTCTTGGAGTTGCAGCGCCAAATGGTGTTGGAATTCCTGCGTTTACTTATGCGCTGCAAAATGGCATTTCGGGTATTCGTCACGATTCTCAATTAGAAGAATTACAGTTTTCTTGTCAGATTGTAGGTCAGCCGCAAATATCTGAAGAGTTGAAAGCGCAGTATTTTACAGAACTCGAACTACGAGGATTTAACAGCACAGGAATTTTATACGGCGTTATTGCGGGTATGGAAGCTTGGAACAATGCAGGATTGCCTATTAATGAAAATCCAGATTGGCATAGCGGCGCAATCTTCGGAGCTGGAACTTCTGGAATTGATAAATTCCGCGAAAGCATTTATAAAATTGACGAACTTCAAACCCGAAAATTAGGAAGTACTGTTGTCGCTCAAACCATGAACAGCGGTGTAAGCGCTTATCTTGGAGGTAAAATCGGATTAGGAAATCAGGTCACTACCAATTCGTCGGCTTGTACGACAGGAACCGAATCCATACTAATGGCTTACGACCGCATACAATCTGGACAAGCAAAACGAATATTAGCAGGAAGCACTTCCGACAGCGGTCCATACATTTGGGCAGGATTTGATGCGATTCGTGTCTGTTCGTCCAAGTTTAATGATAAACCCGAAGAAGGTTCCAGACCCATGAGCGCTTCGGCAGCTGGATTTGTTCCCGGAAGCGGTGCAGGAGCCTTTGTAATTGAAGATTTGGAAACTGCACTAGAACGAGGAGCGACAATTTATGCCGAAATATTGGGCGGAAATATCAATTCTGGCGGACAGCGCGACGGTGGAAGTATGACTGCTCCAAATAGTATAGCCGTGCAAAGATGTATTAAAACCGCTATTGAAAATGCTGGAATTCATCCAAATGAAATTGATGCTATAAATGGACATTTAACAGCAACAACAAAAGACAGTCTGGAGATTGAAAACTGGACAATAGCCTTGGATCGAAACGGTTTAGATTTTCCGTATATTAATTCGCTGAAAAGCTTAACAGGACATTGTTTAAGTGCGTCCGGAAGTATTGAAAGTGTTGCCGCAGTATTACAGCTTCACGAAGGTTTTTTATTTGGAAATAAAAACTGTACCGATCTTCATCCCGAAATTGCTGCATTGATTGATCCTTCAAAAGCACTTTTAGAAACTATAAAAACTAATCCCAAAATAATTGCGAAAGCCAGTTTTGGTTTTGGCGATGTAAACGCATGCGTAATATTTAAAAAATTTGAAAACTAAAATGGACAGAAAAGAACTTACCGCAAGATTAAAAGTAATTATAAAGCCTTTTGTTACCAACCAAGAAGCTTATGACAACCTAACTGAAGAAACCGACTTTATTAAGGATCTTAATATAAACTCAGCAAATCTTGTTGATATCGTATTGGATATAGAAGAAGATTTTAATATCGTGATTGACAATACCGATATGGAACGAATGCTTGATGTTAAAACTGCTTTAGAAATTATCGAAACCAAATTGGCGGAGAAATGATTGGCAATGACATTATAGATCTCGTGCAGTCACGTAAAGAAAGCAATTGGCAACGAAAAGGTTTTATAGAAAAGCTATTCACGACTGATGAACAACAGCTTATAAAAAAACATGATGATCCCGAAGTCATGGTTTGGCTTTTATGGAGCATGAAAGAGGCTGCGTATAAAATCTATAATCGTCAGACCAAAATGCGTGAGTTTAGTCCGAAAAAGCTTGTTTGTTTTATAGAATCATTAGACCTAAATAATTCCTATGGAAAAGTAGTTTGCAATAAAAATATTTATCACACCAAAACTATTTTGTCATTAGAAAGCATTCACACAGTTGCGGTAACCGATCTTAAAAATATTCATAATGTGATTGAAGTTGAGAATAAAGAAATCGTAAAAGACGAAAACGGTATTCCGTATTTAAAAATCTCTTCTAGTAGGCTTCAAGATATTTCAATTAGTCATCATGGGCGTTTTGAGAAGATGATTACTATAAAAAATTAATTTTAAACACCTGATAGTTTTATTCAAAACAAATCAGGGATTGCGATTCAGAATATTCTTTACGTTTGATTGTTTATATGTTAAATCCATATTCACCAGAAAGCAAAAATCTATGAAAATACTCTTTACAAAAACACTATTGCTTTTATTTTTCTTAACCTTATTTTCTTGTGAAAATAAAAAACCTAAACCAGTCGCAAAACCTGCCTATAAAGCAGGCGTGATTCTATCTTTTGACGACGCTTATGTTGACGAATGGTCTGAAGCAGATCAAGCTTTGCGAAAATATTCTTGGAAAGCGACTTTTAACGTCTGCCGAATAGATTCGATTGGAGCTCCGCAAATTAAAAAACTGCTGGAAATGCAAAAATACGGGCACGAAATTGCCGGACATGGCTATCATCATTACAACGCAGTTAAGTTCACACAAAAATATGGAATCAAGGAATATATGAAACAGGAAATTGATCCTATGATTATTTCAATGAAAAAAAAATCTTTCAACGTTACTTCTTTTGCTTATCCTTATGGAGAAAGATCCGATTCTCTTGATCAGGCATTATCACCCTTATTTAAAATTATTAGAGGAAGAGCATTTGGTGGCGAAATTCCAGAAAAACAAGACAGCTATTTTGATAATTCAAAAATTGTATTTGCCTTTGATATTGATAACAACCACATACATTTTAGCATTCCGTATGTATTAGAATTATTAGATTATGCTAAAAAAAACAATAAAATTCTAATTTTATGCGGTCATAAACCGGTAAAAGAAATCACAGAAAATTATCAGGTAAAAATAGAAACTTTAGAATTTATCTGTAAATACATGAAACTGAATGATCTTAAATTCTATAAACTTTCAGATTTAGATAATTTGCTTCCGCCACAGCTTTAATCTAAATATTTGAATTTAAAAACCAGTAATCAAACGTTCCTCTGGGACGTATATATTTAAATGCATTTATAAAAAATAAACCAAGGAGGCATTTTCTACGGAATGAGTAATAGCTAAAAAACATATCCGAATAAAAGCGATTTTGTCAGGATATCATATTATTTTAAAATTATTTTGACCTAAAGATTTATTCTCAAAAAGCACAAGAGAATAAATACTTTTAATTACTTTTAATGCATTAATTTATTCCGCATAATGATTATTAAGAAAAAAGAAAACTGGTTCAAAATGCTTTTTGAGTGGAAAGGTTCTGTTTTACCCCAGCTGCTTCCACGATTACTTTTACTGTTTTTATTTTCTTTTCTCATTGTCTATTCCAAATCTTTTCTGCTTGAATATAATCTTCATATCAATCCTGCCATTTTTACTCTGTTCGGAATTGCTCTTGCAATATTTCTTGGTTTTAGAAACAATGTAAGTTATGACCGCTTTTGGAAAGGCAGAAAGCTTTGGGGCGCTTTATTAAATGATACCAGATCGCTTGCCAGACAAAGCATTACGCTATTGAATACCAAAGGCGATAAATCTGAAAGCCAAAACTTTATTAATTTACTGATTGCTTTTGTTTATGCTTTAAAACATCAGTTAAGAAATACGGATTCAGCTGAAGATTTAAATCGTCTACTTCCTTCAGATTTTAAAGAACAGCTGGATGAAGTTCATTTTAAACCCATTATTATTTTAAGAGAATTAGGATTATGGGTAAAAAAAGCAAAAGAAGAAGGTAAAATTGATAGTATGGCCCAATTGGCATTCGAAGAAAATTTAAATAAACTTTCTGATATTGTGGGCGGATGCGAAAGAATTGCCAGCACCCCTATTCCATATACCTACAGCGTTTTGTTGCATAGAACGGTTTACATTTACTGTTTCATACTTCCGTTTGGTTTTGTTGAAACCTTAGGATGGATTACACCATTTGTAATCGTTTTTATTGCTTATACTTTTGTAGCATTAGAAGCCATTGCCGACGAATTGGAAGAACCTTTTGGTGTTCAGCCAAACGATCTCCCTTTAGATGCCATGTCTTTGATGATAGAAAATACACTTTTAGAATTAAACGATCAGAAGACGATTGAAAAGAAAACTTCCAAAGAATATTATATTACCTAATTTACTTCAAAAGCGATGAACAAAGTTTTATTAGTAGAAGACGATCCGAGGGTTGCTTCTTTTATTACAAGAGGGCTCGAAGAACAATTATATCAGGTAAAAAATGTAAGCAAAGGTTTTGATGCCATTAATGAAGTAATGGAAAACAGCTATGATATTATCATTCTGGATATTATGCTTTCGGATATTTCTGGTTTTGAAGTTTGTGAAGTTTTAAGGAATCGAAAAATAATAGTTCCAATTCTAATTTTAAGTGCGCTGGATACTCCGCAGGAAAAAGTTAGAGGATTAAAAGCTGGTGCCGATGATTATCTGGCAAAACCCTTTTTATTTGAAGAACTTCTGGCCCGAATAAATGCGCAGCTTCGCCGTACTGAATTTAGCACTGGTGTTTTAGATTTTCAATCTTACGCCGGAGTCAAAATTAATATGAAAGAGCAAAGCGCTACCAGGGACGGCAAGGAACTTAATCTTTCTTCTAGAGAACTAAAGCTTTTGATCTTTTTTATGAAGAACCGAGAAACAGCTTTATCTAGAATCGCCATTGCCGAAGCTGTATGGCAAATGGATCTTGATATGAGCATCAATACGGTTGATGTTTATATTAATTATCTAAGAAATAAAGTCGACAAGAATTTTTCTTTTCCACTTATTCATACTGTCAAAGGCACGGGATATATGCTAAAAAACAAGACCAATGAATCTCAAGAATAAACTTGCCATAAATTCTACACTTCTATTTGCTTTTATCCTTGGCCTTGTTCTAATTGGATCTTTTTTACTTTTTAAAAGCCACCGTAGAGATTTATATTATGAAAAACTGGAAGATAATGCCCTTATAACCGCTTTTTTCTATTTTGAGAAAGATGAAATTAAAAAAATTGATAGCATAAGCTATGAAGAAATAGAATCGAAATACAATAAAATTGCCAATCAATCTATTCGAATTTATAATGCCAAAACGAAAAAATTATATTTGCAAGATGACCTTCCCGTTAAATTGAATGATCGGGAATTGAAAGCTATCTCGCAAGATCGAATATTGCATTTTACAAGAGACCAAAGACAATTTAGCGGTTTATATTATAAAGATAATCAAGGCGATTTTATTATTGTTGTTTCTGGGATTGATGATGTTGGAAATCAGCAGTTAGAAGTGCTTGCCATAGTTTTCTTTATCTTTTACCTGGCAGGAATTGCTCTCAATTACCTTCTCGGACGTTTTTTGGCAAAACAGACTTTCAGGCCTTTTGAAGATGTTATTTCAAAAGTAAATACCATTACAACAGAAAATCTGCACTCAAGACTCGAAATGCCTGCCGCAAGCGGAAAAGATGAAATAAAAGAACTTATTACTACTTTTAATTATCTTTTGGAAAGACTGGAAAGCGGTGTTACGATTCAAAAGAATTTTCTAAAAAATGCCTCTCACGAACTAAAAACACCACTTACTTTTATCATTGGTGACATAGATGTTTCGTTACAGCATCCTAGAACCAACGAGCAATATCTCGAAGTATTAAAATCACTTCGAAAAGATACTTTTCATTTAAAATCAACTCTTGATGGATTGCTTGTTCTTTCAGGCTTAGAACTTTCAGAACCTGATCAGATGGAAATGATTAGGATAGACGAAATATTATGGAATATTCTTGAAAAGAAAGCAATCGAATATCCTGAAGTCAAAGTCGCACTCAATCTGGATGCAATTGCTAATAATGAAGATTTATTGTCTGTAAATGCCAACAGACATCTGCTTTTTATTGCTTTGTATAACATTATAGACAATGCTATTAAATTCTCTTTTCCTTTACAGGTAAACATAATCGCTTCTGAAAACCAAGGAAAACTTCTTTTAAAAATAATAGACAAAGGTTCTGGAATTGCCGAAAAAGATATCCAATCGATCTTTGATTTATTTTTTAGAAGCGATCGCACCAGACATATTCAAGGACAAGGGTTAGGGCTCTTTATTACCATGCAGATTCTTAAGCGCCATAACATTGATTTAACTGTCGATTCCGAACTGGAAAAAGGCACCATTTTTTCTCTTCTATTTCCTTGATTTTTGATCAAAAAAAACGACTGTTTTCTACATTTCAGGAAGTCTTTTTTCACAGTTCGTAACATTGGCATAATACTCTAATCTATCTCTAATCTTGTTCAAATCTAGCTCTAATGCCTTATTTTATGGCACATGAGACAAACTCCTTGATTTTAAAGAGCTAACTGTTTTTATATTCAATAACATCTTCATCATTATAAATTAACAAAGAATTGTTTTTTGATTTTACGTTAACATAAGCCTTAAATCGAATCGAAGGAAAGAGATTTTATTTGTCGTGAATAAAAACTAATAAATAACATGACAAAACTAAAACTCTTTTTTTCGGCTTTAATGCTCCTTACAGCAGGAAGTATTTTTGCCCAGATTACAACTTCATCTTTGTCTGCCAAAGTCAATGATGGAACAAATCCCGTTATCGATGCCCAAGTTACCTTAACCCATCTTCCGACCAATGCAGTTTACAGAGCTACGACAGACAAACAGGGACGTTTTAGCTTCGAAAACTTAAATGCCGGCGGTCCTTACGAATTGGAAATAAAAAGTAACGACACTAAAGATTACTCTAATGCGCAAATTTATTTAGCGTTGGGAGAAAATGATTTACCAGCAATTACAGTGGGAAAAGCAGACAATAATGTGTTGGAAGAAGTTGTTATTACAAGTTCTAAACCATCTTCTAAAAATAATGGCACAAGTATTAACGAAAAACAAGTTAATGCACTTCCTTTAATTAATCGAGGAATTCAAGATGCTACAAAATTGGTTCCGCAAAGTTCAAACAACTCTTTTGCCGGTACCAATTTCAGATACAATAACGTAACAATTGACGGTTCTATAAATAATGATGCCATTGGTTTTAGCCCATCTTTAGGAGGACAATCTGGAACTTCTGGAATGCCAGGAAGCAGTACGCGTTCAAACTCTATCAGTTTAGATGCTATACAGGATATTCAGGTTTACATTGCTCCTTATGATATTAAATTAGGAAACTTTTTAGGAGGAAGTGTGAATGCTGTTACAAGAAGCGGTACAAATACGGTTAGCGGATCTATTTACAGCTACGGAAGAAATGCAGCTCTAACAGGGCCAAACAATGCTGGTGATGGTTCAAAAATGCCAAATTCTTTTGGAGATTATCAAGTGGGCTTTAGATTAGGATTGCCAATTATAAAAGATAAATTGTTCTTCTTTACCAACATGGAATATGCTGAAAGAACAGATCCTGTTTTTTATAATGCAGGACAAACGGATGCTAATGGAAAACTAACATCTCTAGTAGACAATGCAACTGCAGAACAGATTTCACAATTTGTAAAATCAAACTACGGATTTGATCCTGGAACTTATGGTTCTTATAATAACTTCTCTAAAAGCCAGAAATTCTTCAACAAAATAGACTGGAAAATCAACGAGAAAAACGCTCTTTCTTTACGAAATAATACTGTAATTTCTCAAGCAACAAACTTAGAGCGTGACGCTGCAAACTTTAGATTTGCAAGCATGGATTTTACGCAGAAAAATCAAGCTATCAGCACTGTTTTAGAATTAAAAACACATTTCAACAGTCAATGGTCTAACTCATTTATTGCAAGTTATTCGGCGATAAAAGATTATCGTGATCCAAAATCAGATAATATCATGTTTCCTCAAACAGAAATTGGTTATAATGGAGGAACTATTTTCTTAGGAAATGATCGTGAAGCAACTGTTTTCAATATGAAACAGAATACAACTGAAATTACAGACAATCTTACTTATAAAACAGGAAACCATACCTTCTTATTTGGTACGCACAATGAATTTTATGACATCAACTATGGTTTTGTAAATGCACTTAACGGAAGAGTTTCTTATAAATCTCTTACAGATTTCTTCAACAAATTACCTACTCGTGTTCGTGGAACTTACCCATTTGACGGTTCAACCAGAGACGAAATTTTTAATGATCCGTATGCTAAGTTTAAAATAAACCTTTACAGCGTTTATGCTCAAGACGAAATAAGAATTGGAGACAAATTGAAGGTAGTTCCAGGTGTTCGTGTAGATTATACCGATTTGCCAAACAAACCTAAATTAAGCCAACAGGTACAAAACTCTCCTGAAGATCCAAATTACGGAACAAGTTATACTTATACTCCATTAAATCAGATTAAAAACAATTTCTTCAGTACAGCGTTGGTTTCTCCAAGAATTGGATTTACATACAATGTAGACGATGACAAAACATTTGTTATTAGAGGCGGATCTGGAGTATTTACAGGAAGAATTCCGTTTGCATGGTTAGGTTATGCGTATTATAATGATGGTGTAGGATACGGAAGTTATGATAAAAACAATCTTACTCCAGCTCAGGTTGCAGCTGCTGGAGATCCTTTAGCAACTGGAGGTTTAAATGGTTACCATGATGCAACTCCAAAAGTACAGGCCGATTTAATTGATAATAAATTTAAAATGCCTGCTGTTTTAAGAAACTCATTGGCTTTTGACAAAACGATTGATGGAT
Organism: Flavobacterium humidisoli; assembly: GCF_023272795.1. Lineage (NCBI taxonomy): Bacteria > Pseudomonadati > Bacteroidota > Flavobacteriia > Flavobacteriales > Flavobacteriaceae > Flavobacterium > Flavobacterium humidisoli. The sequence continues at coordinate 4,277,161 of NZ_CP096829.1, forward strand.
ACAAATTTACTGTTGAAGGTATTTACACAAAAGTAATTCGTGATCTAGAATTTCAACAAGTAAATAAAACCGATAATCCCTATTATTTTTCTTATGATACCAAACACGAAATGCCAATTTATGCAGCGAACATAAATCAAGCTTTCTCCAATGCATATTTGTTGTCAAACACCAATAAAGGATACCGTTACAGTATTACTGAAATGATTTCTAAAACTTACGATTTTGGTTTTAACTTTATGGTTGCCTATACTTATGGCGATTCTAGAGATATCACAAACGGAATTCGTAACTCAATGGAAAGTAACTTCCAAATGAACCAGTCTCTCACACCAAACAACCCTCAATTGGCAACTTCTAATTTTAATATTAAACACAGAATTGTTTCTAATGTAGGTTATGGAGTAAAAGTTGCGCCAAATAACACTTTATCTGCTAACGTATATTTTAATGCGCAATCTGGAAATCCGTTTTCTTGGGGATTTGTCAACTCAACAATTGCTGGAACTGGACAAGCGGCAGGTTTGGCTTACATCTTTAAAGATGCCGCAGAAGCCGCAAAATATATTGGTGTAAATTCTGCAGGAGTTCCTTCTGCAACTGCAGCACAACAAGTAGCTGATTATGAAGCTTTCATTAACGGAAATGATTATTTAAAAAGCCGTAGAGGAACATTCACTCAAAGAAATGGAGATACTACACCTTGGAACATTCAAGCCGATTTAAAATTAATGGATGAAATCCAAGTTACTAAAGTTGGAACTTTCCAAATTTCATTTAGTATGGCAAATATCGGCAACCTTATCAATAAAGATTGGGGAAGAAGTTATTTTGTTCCTAACACTTATAATTCAACAGCTAGTCTTGGTTTAACCAAATCAGGAAACTTAGGAGGAGTTGCAACAGGCGATCCAACTTACACGTTCCAAAAACCAACTTCGGCACCATATACTGTAGATCAATTAGCTTCAAGATTCCAAGGTCAGCTTGGCTTGAGATATTCGTTCTAAAAATTGTGTTTTTTTTATTTTTGATTATCTCCCCGTTTCTAATTGCTGAGACGGGGAGATTTCTCATTTTTAAGTATATTGATAGCTTTATAGAACTACAATAAGACCAATAAAAAATTCCAGAGGAGCGACATGTTTCTCTACAACCTAAATATATGTTGCTCCTCTGGAGCTTTATGCTGTAAACATTTATCTTTTGCTATAAATATTTCGCTTCTTTGAAGCTTACAAGAAAAGCTTTCTTTTGCGACAATCTTTCTTTTACAATAAAGTTTCCTCATTATTAGGATCAAAACTCCCTTTATCTGGATATTTAATGCTATCCTTTAATTCTTCTACTCGTTTTGGATCAAACTTAGGCAATTGCAATTCGTTATTTTCTTTCCACTTTTTAACTGTCTCAGAAATTTCATCTGCTTTTTCTTTCGAAAAAGGAATATCGCGTGCCATGTATAATGTTTGTGACGGATAAGCCAAAGAAGTACCGCTATTTTCTATAATATCCATCATTCGCAATAAAAGATCCTCTTGAACCTCTTGTGATGTCTCCACATTAATAGCTTCAATATAGGCTGTAATTTCGACTTTTAAAGCATCGGCTGTAATTCCAGTAAAACGAACGATTGGCGGTGTATTTAAAACCGCTGGATGCGCGTAAAGCAAAGATCTTAATTCTACTAACAGATAGCGCATCTGATCTGGAGTGGTTTCCATTCTAAAACCAAAAATCGGATTGAATATAAAACGGTCACGATGGGCAAAATTTTCTATTTTACTAGCCGAAAGCTGACCATTCGGAATTGTTACGATAGTACGGGCTGCAGTACGTAGCGTGGTGGAGCGCATTCCGATTGCTTCTACAGTTCCCTTTATATCATCAACTCGGCAATAATCACCAACACGTAACGGCTGATCTGCAATAAGGCTCACACTTCCAACAAAATTTTCTATTGTTTTTTGTGCTCCCAAAGCCAATGCAATCCCCCCAATACCCAGCGCAGCAAGTCCCGCTGTAACATCTACTCCAATAATTCCTAAGATTGCAATAATTCCGATTACGACAATTGCGGCTTTCATGGTACGGCTTAAAAATAATACCGCAGATACTGCAGAAGCCCGTCCACGACTATTCATTCTACTTCGGGTATACATGCTTACAAAATCGGTCATCCTCCAAAGCAAAATTAGAAATGCTAAAATTCCGATTGTAATTATGATAATACTAAAACGCTGGCGAACTATTATCGAAATCCCCATACGCTGTGTCGATGCCACAAATAAAATCACAGTAAGATACATTTGAACCGGCAGTGTAAAAGCATCTATAATTGCTGTTCCTTTTTCAGTATCTGCTTTTTTCCATATTTTTTGAATTAGAAAAATGAGTACAAAAACAAGAAGTCTCGACAATAAGTACGTAACCACAGCCATTACCACCACTACTCCCCAGTGGCCAATTGGAACATTTCCTAATTTTCTATCTTTCAAAAATTTGGGTAAAACCCTATCTAAAAAAGTTTTTTCTCCGCTAATATCCGCTGCAAGAATTGCTTCTATGGTTTCAGCAGAAAAAAGCCATAAAGCAGGCTGGCTGTCATCTGATTGATTTTCTAAATAAAGTGGTATGTTTATTTTATCTGTAGATATATTTCCAACCAAATCGATGCCCGTTGTCAAATTATCATCAAGACGTCCTAACTCTTTATTACTTAAAATTGATGACGGAGAGAAATTACCTCCCTGATCTAACAGCTGCTGAAAAGTCTTTGCTATTCGAATTCTTTCGGCTGTCTTACGGTACGAACGTTTACTTAGCACAAGATATTGACTTGCACGCAGATAATTTTGGTCACCGAGTGCTTTAATAAACCCATTTACAGTTCCTTGAGGTGTTCTTCTGCCAAGTGAATCATCTGGAACCTTAGCTGGCTCTTCTGTTGTCTTTGGAGCGCCTAAAAGCTGTGCTTCTGCCGAGAAGGGCTTTATCAACATCAAAATCAACAAGAAAAAAAACAATAAACGTTTTGTACCTAAAATCATATTGTATCTGCTTTGGTAATGCTTATTAAAAATAAGAAATATTGAAGAAAAACAATCATCTTTCTGTAAGAAAAGACAAAATACAAAAGTCTTAAAAATAATTAGACTTTATCATTCTTTACATTTCTATACAAAAACCTTCCTTGCATTTCCCAAGAGCAATCCTTGAGCTTTTAACAAATTCAATTAAGCCCAATGGATATAATTTCTCCGTTAAACCTACTATTTCATCATCTGTTCCTACAGCTTCCAATATGGTGTATTCTTTCTGAATATCAGCAATTTTAAGATCATTTTCCCGAAGCATAAATTCCATATTCAAATTTGAAACAAATACAGCTGTCGGAATTTTAAATAATACCAATTGTCTAAAAACAATTTCCTCATTCAAATGATAGTAACATATAAAAACTTCAATAATTTTCTCTATCTGTGCTACCAGATTAATGACTTGATCCAGTGTTTCATTTACTACAATTGTATGTCTGTACATATTCTCTATTTCGCAAATAGACATATTAAGACTCAAAATCTGTATTTGTTTTCTTAAAAACATACTGGATAATTTGGTGATCAATCGTATCTGATCTTCAGAGTAGATAGTTAGAGTAAATTCGCTTTTCATTTTTAAATTTTTATTTGTACTTCTTTTTTGAATGGGTTACTGAGAAATAAAAAAGCCTTCCAAATTTGACTGAGAAAGGCTTTTATGAATAGACAATAGAATCCTAACTCGTCATGGATAACGAATAATGATAATTGAAATAACAATGCTATTCTGAATTGATTTTTTCATAACTGCTGTAAACAAAAAAACCTCCCGTTTTAGGGGAGGTTCTAAATAAAATATTTTGATTTATTTGTATAACATCCCTTCACCACTATCTAATGATAATCGCGATAATAATAAAAGTGATGTTAATTATGTTTTTCATTTGCTTGGTCTGATGTGCAAATATAAAGTTATTTTTTAATCTGTAAATATTATTTTATTATCTTTTAAGGTACTAACACAGCTCTACCTTTTATTTTACCTTGTCGCATTCTTTCGTATACTTCGTTGGCATCGTCCAGTTTATGTTTTTCAATTTCAATATGAATTTTCTTTTGTCTAGCAAGACCCACCACTTCCATCAGTTCTGTTCTTGATCCCCAATACGGATTAGTCATACTCACTCCAAATGGCAAAACATTCATACTGTACTGATAATGTCCAGCACCAAGACCTACAATGGTAAGATCTCCATCAAGACTTACCACTTTTGTCCCTAAATCTATGGTAGAAGTTGCTCCAACAAAATCAATAACCACTTTTGCTTTCTTAATTCCTGTAATTTTCTGGATTTGTTCGGCCGCATCAGCATCTTTAGAATTAATTGTAAAAGCTGCTCCTAATTCTTTTGCAAAAGCCAATTTTTCTTCGGTAACATCGCAAGCAATAATTTCGGCTCCGCTTATTTCTCTTAATATCTGTAACGCAACGTGACCTAGTCCTCCAACTCCAATTACCACAACATATTCGTCGGCCATTAATTTAGGAAGTGAACGTTTTATAGCAGAATAAGGCGTAAGCGCCGCATCAGTTAACGGAGCTGCAATAACAGGATCTAAATCAAATATAGGCACTAAAAGTCTAGAAGATGGTACTAGCATATATTCGGACATTCCGCCGTCTAATCCTAATCCGCCGCCATACGCTTGCTCAGATTGATGATCACAATAATTTTCTTTTGACTGCTGACAGGGTTTGCAATGACCACAACCCCACGGACCATAAACTAAAACGGCATCGCCTTTTTTATATCCTTCTACATTTTCGCCAATTTCTTCGATCCATCCAGCATTTTCGTGTCCTAGAGTAAAAACGGTTCCAACAACAGTTCCCTCGTCTATAATATGCAGGTCTGAGTGGCAAACACCTGCACCTCCAATTTTTAATAAAACTTCATCACCTTTAGGAACTGGTTTTTCAAGATCATTAACAACACGGACATCTTTGTGTCCAAAAAAACGTACTGCTTTCATAAAATAAACTTTTGATTACTATTCTACTAATTTACGACTTGTATTTCCTAAGTAGTTTAGTAAACAAGTTAAGTTTATCCTAATTTATTGCTTATAATGGGCTTTAAGAGAAAATGTCCATATTTTAGAACAAGGCATTTCAGATTAATAATGGCATAAAAAAAGAGAGCGTATGCTCTCTTTTAAGTTATATTTTGCTGTTTCTTTTTAATAATAAACAGATAATAATATTTTAGAATTTGAACTTTCTATATATTTTGAAAGTCTATTTAAAAATTCTTGATTAACCATTGGACAGCCGTGGCTATTGATGATATAGTATTCTTTTTCATCAGATGGAACTTCTTTGTAAGAATGCAATACAATTGCACGCTTCATAGCATTATTATTGGTTTCATCTAATCCAGCAAGTCTAAAAGCTTTACCAAATACACCTTTATATGGTTTTTCTACTGAATATCTTCCTAGTGAAGTGCAGTTAGATTCTGGAGAATTACTAAATTGTAAAATATCTCCTTTTATTCCGGTTTCAGAACCTTTTCCATGGGCTACTAAGCCTTGGTCAAGAATTTGATTGTTTTCGAGATCGTAAACAAAAAAACGATTTCTTCCTGATTTGATTTTCATATCAACAAGAAAAGCAATTTTATTGCTATACTTGTGATTTGACGCTGTAAAAGACTTGATCTCATTTACATGCTCATTGAGCCTTGCAAATTCGACTTCGTTTAAAATTTCATCTTCGTCCCACATACTTACTGAGGTAAACGAACTTAAGGAAAATAGCAGTGCCAATAAAAATACTCTCATATCCGGCAAATGTTAAGTTAATAGTTATGACTTGGGGTCATTGTTAATTTTCAGTTGCAAAATTATACACAAATCTTATACAATTCCCATATCATAAGTTAAAGATATTATAAATATCTGAAAACAACAACTTTATATGTTAATTTTCGATTAAAATACCTGATTTAATGTTGAAACGCCACATCTAGTGTTAATATTATTTCTTTCTGGCATTTATTTTTTTCTTTTTTAATAATAGTCAAAAAATAATTGCTGCCAAGTGAAAAAACTCACTTGACAAAAATTATCGAAAATGTAAAGGAAATAAGTAAATTAAACTTATTTGCCCGCTTTTAATTCAACCATTTCATCAAAGTATCCATAATCAAATCTTGATCGTTTTCGGTAAAATCCTTTACTCTTGTAGAGTGGCTTCCCTGTGGAAGTACCATTTTAAGAGCATCAACTCCAGGTTGAGGAGTTGGCGAACAAGAAAACCAAGTATCATAACCTCCGTAGATATATAAAATACGATCTCCTCTATTTTCAACATATTTACGTACTTTTTTTATGTATTTCGGATTGTATTTAATGACAACATCTTTAGGCGCAAATCGGGCATTAGAACTGCTTTTTACTATTGTAAGCAAATCAGCAACAGGCTCAAAATCAAATCCGTAATAACCTAACTCGCTTAAATGCTGATAGTAAGAAGGCAAATAGGCAAAAAACATTTTATCATTATAAGTTCTTACCCCCACAATCTTATTCAAGTAATCAAATAGATCTTTTGCAGAGGCATTTACTGATGGAATTTCTTCGCACTTTCCTCCCCACTGCCAAAATGAAAACGGAAATTCTAAAACGGCATATTCTAAAGCTTCTTCCAAAGGAACTTCCGTAAATTGCATTTTTTTCTCTGTAGCATATTCTTGAAAAACTGCTAAAACCACTTCTCTATTTTTTAAAACAGCTCTCTGAAATGTCGTTATCTTGTCTCTGCATTCTAATGTTCCAACTGTTCTCGTATGCTGTATTGTTCTTGGATCTTCGCAAGTATTAATTAAGGGCGCGACATAAGGCATTGCAACATCTACATCATTTGGATATTTAGATTTATAAATCAGGGCTGTTTCTCCGCCTTTACTTATTCCGGTCGAAATCCATTTCCTAGAATATATCTTTTTTAATTTAGTTACAATATCATGGTAATCTTCAATTGCCTGATCGTTAGCTAAATATTGCCATTGAATCGGATTAGGTCTTGATTTTCCGTAAAAACGATACTCAACCGCAACTTGATTGGCTTGCAACAAACTGCTTACTTCGCTTTTTATGTTTTCAGTATTATAGCCATGCGTTTCTATTACAGTTGGCCTATCAAAACCAAGATGAGAAAGATAAATATAATGCTGAAATGTGCCTTTTTCTGGATGTTTGTGATCTAAAGGTTCTTCTAAAACAAGCTGATAAGTTTCGGTATAGTTCTCTAAATTTTCAATTCGAGTTATGATAGCTTTAGGAAATAATTCATTCAGCCTTTGTTGCAGATTTGAGGGCGCTTCTTTGAGTTCTTGTGCAGCTGCTGCAAAGCAATTCAAACAAAAAAAGAGCAATGCTGTGATAAAAGTTTTTCGATTCATTTTAACCTTGTTATTTTGAGTTTTTAAAAGTAAGTGCCATACGAAGTATAAACTGATACTATATTACCTCAGAAATATAATATTTTATCTAGTTTGCATCAACATAGGACAAAATCGAAATAATACTTTTAATTTTATTGAAAAATTGAACTTTGCTAGAGTTTAGCCCATTTAAAATAATAACTAAAAAATAAAAAAATGACAATTGGAGTTGGCGGATCAACTATAGATATCGAATTAGGGAAAATACAAAATATGACACTTGATGTCGTACCCATTGCTTTATCGGAGTACAAACAGCGTGTAAAAAAAGCTGCTGTTTTAATGAAAGAACATAATTGCAAAGCATTGTATGTGAATGCTGGAACTAATCTGTATTATTTTACGGGAACAAAATGGAATGCTTCTGAACGTATGGTTGGCGCAATAATTTTTGAAGATGAAACTATTGAATATATTGTTCCGAAATTTGAAGAAGGCACTTTCAAAACTTTTATGAAAGTGGAAGGAAATCTAAACTTCTGGGAAGAACATGAAAGTCCGTACGAGTTGTTTGGAAATATCCTAAAAAGTAAAAACATCATTGATGGCCATATTGCGCTAGACGAATCAGCTTCTTTTTTTCTAATAGATGGAGTTTCAAAAGCAAATTCGAACTTTAGTTTTGTAAATGCACAGCCCATAACAGCAGGTTGCAGAATGCATAAATCGGCTAATGAAATTGCTATTATTCAAAAAGCAAAAAACATTACAATGACCGTTCAAAAAGCAGCGGCGAGTATTTTATATCCAGGAATTGAAGTAAGCACTGTTGTAGATTTTATACACAAAGCACATATTAAGGCTGGCATTGCATCTGGCTCTTATTTCTGTATTGTCCTATTTGGAGAAGATTCGCAATATCCGCATGGTGTTACTGCTCCTCAAAATTTAGTGGACAATGATGTTGTATTGATTGATACTGGATGTCGATTAGAAGGTTATTTGTCTGACATTACTAGAACTTATGTTTATGGAACTCCAAATGAGGAACACAGAAAAATCTGGAACCTAGAAAAAGCAACTCAAAAAGCAGCCTTTGATGCGGCACAAATTGGAGCTACATGTGGTTCTGTAGATGATGCCGCGCGAAAAGTATTAACACAAGCGGGATTAAGCGGTGATTATGAAATTCCGGGGTTACCACATCGCGTTGGACATGGAACGGGATTAGATATTCATGAATATCCTTATTTGGTAAGAGGCAATCAAACCGTTTTAAAAGAAGGAATGGTGGTTAGTAACGAACCTATGATTTGTATGCCTGGACAATTTGGCATTCGTCATGAAGATCATTTTTATATGACTGCTGATGGTCCTAAATGGTTTACCGAACCAATGCAGAGCATTGATAACCCTTTTGGTTTATAGGTTTAAAGCACTATTGAATTTAAAATTTAGAAAAGAGCTGTCTATTTGAAGATGGCTTTTTTTTATAGATATGTCGCTCCTCTGGAGCTTTTTTAACCTTTGAGAATTGGATTTTTTATAAATACAACTCTCTTCCAGAGCTGTAATACTAGTTTGAAAATCCCGTAGGGATGATATATTTACAGCAATATATTATGTACCCAAAAGAGAAAACTCAGGAGGAGCGAAATAGTTGATCAATTATAAACAGAAAAAAAGGGCTGTCTTTTTTGCAGACAGCCCTTTTCATTTAACTAAATCAACTTATTATTCAACCAATAATTTTTTCTTCTCTATAAAATTTCCATCCGTTGCTACCACAATGTAAATTCCTTTGTTTAAATATTTAAGAGAATATACAGTTGTATGATGTAGCGTATCTACCAACATACCCACACTGTTGTAGATTGATATTCTAACTTTGTTTGTATCTAAATTTTCAAAATTAAAATTCACAACATCTTTAGCGGGATTTGGATACATGGTAAAAGATTTTGCATTATCAGATGCTGACAAACCTAAACTTCCAGATTGTAAATCTATTGTATGAGGGATGCTCCAATCGCTAGAAGTCGTTCCGTTTTTTGCTCTAACTCTAAATTCATATACGGTTTTAGTTCCTTGCTTCGGAATCCATAAATAATAAGTGGTAGAAGTTCCAGCAGTTACCCATCCAGATGGAGAATTCAATTGGACCTCATAAGAGGTTGCCTCAGGAAATGTTGCCCACGAAGCATAAAATCCAGACGAGTAAACTCCTGCATTTGAAATATTTATTGGTGTTGGCAAAGTCGCTGGATTTGTTGTTTGTGCCCCTGCTAGAATTGGCTCATTGGGTTTGGTATTGTAAGCAAAATCCAAAACGGTATAACCCACTCCACCCGCTTCTACTTTTACCTGCATCCATCCGTAACAAGTACGTCCTCTACTAGTATATTCAAAACCAATGTATCCTGTTCTATTATCCCATGCTGTGTACGTAGAAGTTCGTAAATCTAATTGATTAGGATAGTTTCCTGGAGTAGCAAAATTACTGGAGGCTCCAATAGAAGTGCCTTGTGATAAAAAGGATATATTTCTGGTTCCAGATGCGGCCACTAGTCTTTTTCCATACGTTTCCATTTTTAAAGCTGCCCCTGCATATTGCCACGCACCATACTCTGTATTGTCTCCAATACCCAAGTCGAAATATTGCCAAGTCGATGCTGCATTGGCTGTATAATCGGGATTATTTACATAAACGACTCCATAAGGCGAATCGAACTTCAAATTAATGGTTTTCGAAGCCATATCCAGAGTGCCAACACCTCCTGTAATGGCTGCATCTTTAAAAGTAATGACAACAGTAGCATCATCTGCCACATTATGCGCGGTGGCTTTTCCTGTAAAAGTAACAACCGTTTTTTTATTACTCTCTAGTGTCAAAATCGCGGTTAAACCAGTTGGAACTCCTGTAATTGTATAATCTGTTCCTGCTGTAAAAGTTCCGCTGCTTTTTGTAAAAGTTCCATTATTGGTAGCTAATGAAATTGCCGTATTTGTTGTAATACTTCCATCATTTATTTCGGCTTCATATAAAGTATCGACAGATAAAACGGTAGCTGTTTTATCGCTCATTCCTGTATAAATTGGAGTATTTGGTTTGGTATTATAAGCATATTCCAAAATAGTATAACCATCGCCATCTGCATTCACTTTTACTTTAAACCATCCATAACAGGTAAGACCGTCAATTAAATAATCAAATCCTACATAAGCTGTTTTTCCATCCCATACTGTGTAACTGGACGTTCGCAAATCAAGCTGATTTGGATATGCGCTGGGAGCGGTCATGTTGCTAGTTGGCCCAATGGCTGTGTTTGAATTTAACAGTGAAATATTTCTAGTGCCTGGCTCACAAACCAGTCTTTTTGCGTAAGTTTCCATTTTTAAAGCATTTGCAGCATAACGCCAACCTCCGAAAGCAGGATCATCTCCTTTAGCAATTTCAAAGTATTTCCACGTTAATGCTGACGAAACCGTCACATCAGGCATATCTACAAAAAAGATTCCGTATGGGTCTGAAAATTTAAAATTGAAAAATAAAGAAGTACAAGACAAATCGGCTGTTCCTCCTGTAAAAGCTGCGGGTAAAAAATTAATTCCACCTGACGCATTATTACTTAAGGCATGATTCGTTGCTTTTCCAGCTAAAGTAACTGTGATTTGATTGTTGGAGTTTACAGTAAGTACTGGCGTAATTCCAGCTGGAAAAGTATGCGTGAAATGGGTTCCTGCCACTAAAGTTCCAGAAGATACAGCAAATGTTTTGCCTCCGTTTAATTTTATGATGGAAGAAGTATCAAAAGAACCATCGTTTATAATCGCTTCTTTGAATGTTACTGCTGAAGCAACCAGAGCACTTCCTGTAGAATTAACACCAGTATCAATTAGATTTTGCGGCTGCCATAAAGATTTTCGAGCTGGATGCTCTAAGGCTGCCAACATTCTATCAATCTGACCCTGTGTGTACATTTTATAACAGCCTTGCGCGCCATTATAGCCCATGTAGTTCTCAAAATTTACCTTATCTCCACTACAATTTGTTCCTGGTGTGCATCCTAAAGTGTGATTTCCATCTTCTGCCGGAGTATCTGCAACTTCGTCTGTTCCAGCACATCCTCCTTCAAAAGTATGAATCAGGTTAAGGAAGTGACCAAATTCGTGCGTTAAGGTCGCAGAGAATTCTTTACTATACGAGTTATCATATAAATAAGCTCCATTAAAAACGACACGAGCAGTATTATTTGCCGTCATATCTGAACTTGGATACCAAGCAACTCCAGAATTATTGGTAGCTCCGTCGTTGTACAAATCATTCTGAATATAAACATTCATATACTTGGTATTATCCCAAGCATCGGCAGCAATTTGATCGTCATATCCGCCACCATTTCCAAATCCGTTTTTGGTTGGATGGAATATAACTCCGGTTGTACAACCACCATTTGGATCTTTTTTAGCCAACTTAAATTCAATATTCATCGTTCCGCGTCGAGGCTGAAAAAAGGATTCAACAGTTTGATAGTCTGCATTACGTCCATTAAAATCATCATTGAGCTGCGCGAGATGGTTTACAATTTTTTCGTAAGTAACCGTTTTTCCTCCCTGTACATCTCCATAAACATGAAATACTACTGGAATTGTGTAGGTTGTAATTGTTGTTTTTGAAGTTTTAGATTTGCGTTGTGCTGCAAAATTTTTACTAAAAACATCAAAGTTCTTTTTCTCTTGTAATGCATTTGGATTATTCCGATACACTTTAGCATTTTCTTCGCTTGTTCTACAGGGCAAAACTTGAGCTCTAACTTTCAATCCACTGAAAATCAGAAAGCAGATTAGTAATTTTAATTTCATTTGTTTAGGTTTTTTAATTAGTATATATCAAAATTACCTTACATGCTTCTACCTTTCTGATAGTATTTTACTCAGAATTAATACATAATTATCATATTTTTAACTTTGAAAAATAAATTTCAAATCTTAATATTCCAATATTTTATAATGCATAAAAAAAGGAGAATTTCAAATGAATGAAATTCTCCTTTTCTATAAATGCACTATTTTCTATTTTGCTCCTGGCGGACAATTTTTTTCTATGTATCGAATAAAAGTATCGGTTAAATGTTTCACTGTTCCTTCCCCTTCAGAAATATCATGGGAACGATTTGGGTAAATCATTAGATCGAACATTTTATCATATTTAACTAATTCATTAATTAAAACCTCAGCATTTTTATAATGCACGTTATCGTCACCTGTTCCATGAATATACAATAAATTTCCTTTTAGATTTTTTGCATGAGTAACAGGCGAAGCTTTTCTGTAATTCGCTTCATTTTCTTCTGGCAATCCCATGTAACGTTCTGTGTAAATGTTGTCATAAAAATGTTGGTCTGTTACTGCTGCAATCGCGATTCCGGTTTTGTATATATCTGGATACTGAAACATTAAATTTAAAGTTACAGCACCACCGCCACTCCATCCGTGAATTGCTACACGATCAGAATCAATAAAATTCCATTTTAAAACTTCCTTGGCAGCCATTGCCTGATCGCGAGTATTGATGATTCCGATATTTTTATAAATAGATTTTCTCCATTCTGTTCCTTTCATTACAGGAGTCCCTCTATTATCCATCGCAATTCCGATGTATCCTTTTGGAATTAATCTCGCAATAAAATAATCAAAATAAGGCTCATCGTTTGCTACTGAAGCCATCGGTTCTCCATATACATAAAAGAACACAGGGTATTTTTTTGAAGGATCAAAATCTAGTGGTTTTGCCATAATTCCGTCAATATCGATACCATCGCTTGTTTTTACTTTAAATTTTTCTAACGAAAAATTAAGTTTAGGACTGGCAAAAACATCTGCTTCTTTCGGAAATATTTTTTTATGTCCTGAAAGCGCCACTAATCTTGTATTGTGATTTCTCTTGATGTTTGAGTTAGTATGTTTTGCATAGGATGCATCTGTCGAAAAAACGTAAGTATTTGTACCTTCAAAAACATCAGGAGTTACTCTTTTTGTTTTCTTTGAACTCAAATTTGTTTCATATAAATAGCGCTGTGTAGCATCTGTAGGACTTGCAATAAAATATATTGTTTTTGTCTTTTCATTGTAAGCTTTAAAATAAGCATCAAAATTAGTTTTAGTCACCAATTCTTTTGATTTTCCGTCAAGGCTTATTTTATAAATATGCATCCATCCGTCTGCATCAGAACTCCATAAAAAAGCTTTTCCATTGTCTACAAACTGGCACGGAAAAGTATCGTATTCTCCCGCAGAAATATCAAAAACATCGATCCACGAAGCAGACTCTTCTTTGTAAATAACTCTCGCAGATCCCGATTTTGTATTGCAATCATACATGGTAACTTGGTTCTGATTTCGGTTTAACTGAATAACCATAACAGACTCATTGCTAATCCATTTCATACGAACTAAATAATTATTATCAGGTTCTCCTGGAATGTTTAGCCAATTGGTTTGTACTGAATCAATATTTACAATTCCGATTTTTACCGAAGATGGTTTCTCTCCTGCCTTTGGATATTCAACAGGAACAATAACGGGATAAAGCGAATCGGTATTATTGATCATGAAATGAAATTTGGTAGAAGTTGCATCTACTCTCCAAAAAGCAATACTTTTTCCGTCTGGGCTCCATCTGAATCCGTCACGGGCAGCCAACTCTTCTTCATAAACCCAATCAAAAGTTCCGTTGATGATTTTATCTGTACCGTCTGTTGTTAAAGGAGTAATTTTTCCTGTATTTACATTTTCGACGTAAATATTATGCTTGGAAACATAGGCAACATTCTCATTATCGCTTGAAAATTTAGCAAACATTAATGAAGATGCATCAAGGTTTTTACCTAATTGTTTTCCTTTTCCTGTAGTCAAATCAAAAAACCAATAATCGCCTTTGGTGTTTTCTCTCCATACTTTTTTTGAATTCGTATAGACCAAAACTTTTGTTTTTGAGTCATTCCAAACTAACTTTTCGATTTCTCCTGTAAATCCTGCCGCTGTTAATTGCGATTTAGACAAAATTGTGATTTGCTTATCTAGTTTATCAACATCATAAACCACTACGCTATCGTCTTTGTTTACCCAAAACGAATGAGAATTTGGCAGCCAATTTAGATTGTTAATATCAATATCCTGCTGTGCGAAAACAGATGTACATACAAGCAGAAGAAACAATAGACACTTTTTCATCTTATTTTTTATTTTTAATTAAATTTTCAATTTCTGCAATTTCAATCGGCAGGGCTTCACTCAAATTAATGTTTCCATTTTCTGTTATCAGATAATCATTTTCTAAACGACAGCCTATTCCTTCTTCTCTAATATAAATTCCAGGTTCGCAAGTTAGCACCATTCCTTTTTCAAAAGGTCTAGAATACAATCCCACATCATGAACATCCAAACCTAAATGATGTGCCGTTCCATGCATAAAATATTTCCTGTAAGCAGGTTTCTCTGGGTTCTGAGCTTTAATCTCGTCTTCTGTAATCAAACCTAACTTTACCAATTCGGTTTCAATTAATTTTGCCATTTGAAGTTCGTAGTCTTTAGACAAAACTCCTGGCTTCAATAATTTTGAACCTTCTTTCAAACAATGCAAAACCGATTCGTACACCTCTTTTTGTCTCGCACTAAAAGTTCCGTTAACCGGAATGCATCTTGTTGTATCTGAATTATAATTGCCATAACAGCTTCCAAAATCAAGCAGCACCATCTCGTTTTCTTTACAAACATCATCATTGGAATTATAGTGAAGTGAGCAGGCATTTTTACCAGATGCTATAATGGATTTAAATGCTTGTCTTGTTCCGCCATTTTTAACGGTAGCGTACAACAATTCCGCTTCCAATTCATATTCTTTTATATTGGGGCGGATTGCACCTAAAACTCTATGAAAACCTTCAACGCTTAATGCCGTTGCTTTTTTAATTAAATCAATTTCTTCGTTTGATTTAATTGGACGTAATTCGCGCGTTATTTTTGACACACGCTCGTATTGATGCAATGGATATTTTTCCTTACACCATTTTATCATACGATCTTGTCTGGTTTCCATTTCAGAAGTTACCCTTTTGATATGCTCGTTGTGACCTAAATAAAAAATATCGGCCTCAAAAGCAAAAAGCTGTAAAGTCTTTTCAAATTCATGAATCCATTTGATATTCTGTATTCCGGAAATAGCCATAGCTTGTTCTTTGGTTAAAAAATTACCATCCCAAATTAGCGTATGTTCATTTGCTTCTTTTGCAAAAAGAATAGCCCTGTTTTCTTCTTTAAAAGCATCTGGATAAAGCACCAAAATGGTTTCATCCTGATCAATTCCAGACAAATAAAACAAATCATTATTTTGTGAAAAGCCCATAACATCATCTGCGTTATTTGGCATTACGTCGTTTGAAGTTAGAATAGCCAAACTATTCGGCTTCATTTTTTCGGTAAATCTATTTCTGTTTTCTACAAACAAAGAAACCGGAATTGCATTGTATCTCATATTTTATATTTGGAATCGATCAATAGCCACAGAAGCAGGTTTACCCGAAATAATCTCTGTCACGATTTTTCCTGTCGCCGGTGCCAGACTTAATCCCATCATGGCATGTCCTGTTGCTAAGGTCAAATTTACGATTTTTTTATCTCTGGCAATAATCGGCATACCGGTTGGTGTGCATGGTCGAAATCCAAACCACGTATCTTCTGTTTTAGGCATTTCCACTTTCATATCAGGATAAAAATCATTAATGCTATTTATAATTCCTTGAAGCCTGTTTGCGTTTATTTTAGTGTCTTTTGTATGTGTAATTTCCATAGTTCCCCCAAACCTTATATCATTAGCCATTGGAGTTACGGCTACTTTTCCTTCACATAAAATAGACGGAATACTAGGTTTTTGACTTTTATCTTTTAAAGTAAAACTGTAGCCTTTTCCAGATAAAATAGAAATAGAAATATTTAGTTTTTTAGCCAAAAAAGGACTCCATGATCCAGATGCCAAAACCACTTCGTCAGCTTTAAAAAGCCCTTTATCGGTTACAATTTTTTCTATTTTATTTCCTTCTAAAAGAAAATCTTTAACGCTGGTTTGCGAATAAATTTCGACTTTTAAACGCTCTAATTCTTCTTTAATGAAAGCCATAAATTTTTGTGGATACAAATGTGCATCACTTTTATAATGAACTCCACCAATAACATTTGTATGGGTTCCTTTTTCTAAAAGTGCTACTTCTGCTTTTGACAGATAATCTACTTCAAGTCCCAAACGTTCTGCTTCTTTACCTTCATGATGCATTTCTTCTGCCACTTTATCACTTTTATAAAGCATCAAAAGTCCTTTTTCTTCATAAAAAAAAGAATTATTCTCTTTGGCAAAATCCTGATACAATTCTTTACTTAACAAAGAAAGATCTCGTAAAGCAGGCATTGCTTTTTCAACATGACTCAAATTGGCATGTTTATAAAACTGCATTCCCCAGTTTATTAAATCTCTGCTTAAACGCGGCTTTACATAAAACGGACTACGGCTGTCAAACATCCATTTTATTCCTTGTGCAATCATGCCTGGCTGTGCAAGAGGGATTATATGTGAAGGCACAATCATGCCTGCGTTTCCGTACGAACAGCCATTGTTCCTATCAGATTCATCAAACACACTCACCTCGTAACCTTCCTTTGCAAGATAATAGGCAGAACATAAGCCAATAATTCCACCGCCAATAACAGCAACTTTTTTCATAAATTTTACTTCTTTTTTTTGAAACTACTACTAATTGATCTTCTTAAATAACTTGAAATCCAAAAGCATAAGGATCATCGCTTTCATCAATTACAATAGTATTGTATCCGTATACTTTTGCCCAGCCTTGTATGCTTGGAACAATAGCAGGAATATCTCCTATAGAAGTTTCTTCCACCACTTTTCCAATAAACTTACTTCCAATATAACTTTCGTGAATAAATTCTTCGCCTTTTTTCAGTTTTCCTTTAGCATGCAATTGTGCCATTCGGGCTGAGGTACCTGTTCCGCATGGTGAACGGTCAATTGCTTTATCGCCATAAAAAACAGCATTTCTGCCAGACGAAGCCGAATCTATAGGAGTTCCTGTCCATAATAGATGTGATACATCTCGAATAGTATTATTTTCTGGATGAATGAAATAATCCGGATATTTTTCATTAATCTTTTTACGAAGTTCCTGACTATACTGAATAATTTTGCTTGCCGTAAAATTCTGAACACCAGAAAAATTCTTTTGCGGATCGATGATAGCATAATAATTTCCTCCATAAGCGACATCAAAAACAATCTCGCCCAATTCTTCACAATAAATGATAAGTCCTTCTGCAGCCAGATACGATTTTACGTTGGTCAAACGTACCCAATCTACTTTTTTCCCTGTCTGCTGGTATTCGATATGCACTAAACCTGCAGGGGCTTCCATTTTGATAATGCCTGGTGTTTTTGGTGTAACTAAGCCTTCTTCTACAGCAATTGTAATAGTTCCGATTGTTCCGTGTCCGCACATGGGCAAACAGCCCGAAGTTTCTATAAACAAAATTCCTACATCGTTTTTAGGATCACTTGGCGGATATAAAATGCTGCCACTCATCATATCATGTCCTCTTGGTTCAAACATTAATCCCTTACGGATCCAGTCATATTCTTTTAAAAAATGCTGCCGTTTTTCACTCATTGAATCACCTTGTAGATTTGGCCCTCCCCCGGCCACAACCCGAACTGGATTCCCGCACGTATGAGCATCTACGCAAAAAAAAGTTTTCTTTACCATTTTATATTTGAGATAGTGTTAGTTTATTATTTACTGTACGAACAATTTGCAATGGATTTTCATTTTGCAATTCAGCAGGCAGCAATTCATTTGGCCAATTCTGATAACTTAATGGTCTAACCCATCTGTAAACTGCGTGTATACCTACGGCAGTATAACGTGAATCTGATGATGCAGGATAAGGTCCGCCGTGAATCATCGAAGCGCAAACTTCGACTCCCGTAGGCACGCCATTAAAAATCAAGCGTCCCACACGATTTTGTAGAGCAGAAATGATCTCTTTATGAATTTCTATTTCGTTCTCTTCACTTATGATTGTTCCTGTTAGCTGTCCTTCTAGTTTAGAGATCACTTCTATTAGTTCAGCCTCATTTTCGCATTCAATTAAAATAGAAAATGGTCCAAACACTTCGCTATGTAATATTTTATTCTCTAAGAATTCTTTTCCGTCAACCTTTAAAACTGTAGGAGTACCATGATTTAAAATTGTTTCTCCTTTAAACTCAGCAATTTTCGAGACTCCGTTCTGTTCTTTAATTTTTGCAATTCCACTATTGAAATCAGCATAAATAGAAGGATGCAACATACAGCTAGGCTGAATTTTTTCGATTGCTTGGTTAAGATTTTCTTCAAACCTATTCAATTCTTCTCCTTTTAAAGCTAATAATAATCCTGGATTTGTACAAAATTGTCCTGCTCCTAAAGTAATGGAGCCCGCATAAGCTGTCGCCCATTTTTGACTGTTTTCTTTCAATGCTTGAGGCAAAAGCACCACAGGATTAATGCTTCCCATTTCGGCAAATACTGGAATTGGTTCTGGACGTTGAGCGGCTAAATCGCATAAGGCACGACCTCCTTTAATGCTTCCCGTAAAACCTACTCCTTTTACCAACGGATGCTTGACCAAACTTGTTCCAAGCGTTCTACCGTCTCCTACAAGATTAGAAAAAACACCTTCTGGCATGTTCGTTTCCTCAGCTGCTTTTATAATAGCTGATGCAACCATTTCGCCTGTTCCTATATGCATGGAATGGCTTTTTACTATAACCGGACAGCCCGAAGCTAAAGCCGAAACTGTGTCTCCACCACTTGTAGAAAATGCAAAAGGAAAATTGCTTGATCCAAAAACCACTATTGGTCCTAGAGGAACTAACATTTTGCGCAGATCTTCTTTTGGTGAAGGCTGTCTATCCTCTATTGCAGTATCAATTGTTGCCTGAACCCAACTTCCTTCAGTAAGCATTTCGGCAAAAGCTCGCAACTGACCAATCATTCGTCCTCGTTCTCCTTCTGCTCTACCTTTCGGATAGCCTGATTCAATGCAGTATTGCTCTAGGAGAACATCTCCTAAAGCTAAAATTTCATCGGCAATTGTATTTAAAAATTTAGCTTTTTCAAGACCTGATTTTTTTTTATAACTCGTAAATGCTTTATTGGCCAAACTAACCGCTTCCTCAATTTCATCATCAGTTGCCTCTATAAAAACCCAAGGATTTTCTTTATTCAATAACGGATTGAACGTTTTTAAGACTTTTGAACCACTGGCCTTAAGCTGGCTTCCTATATAATTTTTTCCTGTAATCATGTTTTTATCTAATAAATGAATATTTTCCAGTTGCAGTATTCGGTCGCAGTCTCAGTAAAAATCACCCCTAAGATTATGACTGAGACTGGCGCTGGGACCGACATGGATAATTAAAAGCCAATCTGCAAAATGCTTTTATAAATTTTTATAGTCTGGCAAAGTTGGTCTTGTACGTATTCCTTCGGCAATAATAGCCAGAACTCTTTCTTTTTCTGCTCCTTGCAATGGCAATCTCGGTGCACGAACATGTTCTGAACCAATTCCTGTGGCAACTTCAGCTAATTTGATATTCTGAACCAAAAATGAATTAATATCCAATTCTAATAAAGGCAAAAACCATCTGTAGATTTTCAAAGCTTCTTCGATTCTTCCTGCTTTTGCTAATTTGTAAATAGCTACTGTTTCTGCAGGAAAAGCACAACCCAATCCAGAAACCCAACCGTCTGAACCCATTAATAGACTTTCTAAAGCCAATGTGTCCACTCCCGATAATATTTTTAAACGGTCTCCAAAACGATTAATCATTCTAGTCACGTTAGAAATATCTCTTGTAGATTCTTTTACGGCCTGAATGTTATCGAATTTTAACAACTCTTCGAACATATCTAAAGTAACATCGATTTTATAATCGATAGGATTGTTATAAACCATGATAGGAAGTGTTGTATTCTTAGCTACTTCGCTGTAAAAAGCAACCGTTTCAAAATCTGATGCTTTATAACGCATTGGAGGCAGCATCATTAATCCTTTTGCTCCATCTTGTTCTGCTTTATTGGCCGCCAAGATGGCTCCTTTTGTAGTTTGCTCTGCAATATTCATAATTACAGGCACTTTATTTTCTGTAAGCGAAACAGTATGTTTTACTAATTCTCTTTTTTCTTCTTCTAAAAGTGTACTGGCTTCTCCTAAAGTGCCTCCTAAAATAATTCCTGAAACTCCAGCATCTAATTGCGCCTTCATATTAACTTCAAACATTTTGAAATCTAATTTATCATCTGCAGTAAATTTTGTAGTTACCGCTGGCATTACGCCATTCCATTGAATACTCATAATTTTAATTTTTTATATAAGCCAAAATTATCTAGAAACAATAGAGTTAGCCTTTCAAAAATTATCACAAAACAATACTATATTACCCTGTACAATGGCAAAACTTAAAAAACAGAGCATTATAGCATCATTTTTTTGATCAAATACAATATATTTGATAGTAACTAACTAACCACTATATGAAAGTTTTTCCATTTAAAATTCCAAAATCTGGAGAGGATCCCCTTATTTATCAAGAAGATATAGAAGTATCATTTTATGATAAATTGCATCAGCACGAAGAAATTCAGATTAGTTTTATCGAAAAAGGAGAAGGTGACGTTTTTGCTGGCGATACAATATCGCAATATCGTGAGGGCGATATACTCGTAATTGGAAGCAATTTGCCTCATGTTTTTAGAAGCGACGTTCAGGAAAATGAGGTGTCCGTAATGCTAACTTTATTCTTTACTTTCAATTCTTTTGGGAAAGATTTTTTTGAATTGTCTACTTTTCGAAATATCCAACCCCTTCTAGAAAGCACCAAGAATGGATTTATTATTCATAACGCACCCAAAAAAGTGGTCAAGTATTTTAAGAAACTTAAAAATGCTGATAGCTACACGCGCTTTATACTGTTTCTTGATATACTAAAATGGCTTTCAACATCAGAAACTACTCCGCTTTCTAATTATTTATACCAAAAGAAAATAACGGATAATGAAGGCAAAAGAATGCAGATCGTATTTGAGTATGTTATGACCAATTTCCATAAAAATATAACGCTCGATGAAATAGCTTCGATCGCTAGCATGACTAAAAATGCTTTTTGTCGGTATTTTAAAGTTCGTACCAACAAATCTTTTTTTCAATTTCTTATCGAAGTTCGTATTGAAAGAGCGGCAAAATTATTATCTCATAATGAAGAACTCTCCGTTTTGGAAATTGCAGAATTATGCGGTTTTAATAATATTTCCAATTTTAATCGAAAGTTTAAAGAACTAAAACAGATTTCTCCTTTGCAATACAGAAAGCTGAATTTGTAAAATTTGTTCTCGTTGTTCATACAGCTATTCTTAGACCTTTTTCTAATAATGTATCGACAATATATTTCGTTTTCTTATAAAGAATTAAGCATCCCGATTCTAAACGCGTCGAACTTGTCATTATAAACCGGACTACTCAAAATATAAAAAGTGGTACATTTTGATGATACAGCAAAACAATACTTTTGGCTAAAAATCATAAAGCATCAAAATAAAAAATGAACGGAAAAATAAGAAACGACTGGAGCAGAGAAGAAATTCAAGCGATCTACGATAAGCCTTTATTAGAATTAGTTTATGAGGCTGCAACTGTACACCGCAATTGGCATAAACCTTCAGAAATACAAGTTTGCACCTTGCTTTCTGTAAAAACAGGTGGCTGTCCTGAAGATTGTTCTTATTGCGGACAAGCAGCACGTTACCATACCGATATTAAAGTTCAAGCTTTATTGCCAACCGAAAAAGTATTAGAGCACGCACAAAAAGCAAAAGAGGGTGGCTCATCTCGTTTTTGTATGGCCGCCGCTTGGCGTGAAGTTCGTGATAACAAAGATTTTGACCGTGTTATTGAAATGGTAAAAGGCGTTAACGATCTTGGACTAGAAGTGTGCTGTACGCTAGGAATGCTTACCGAAGAACAAGCTATACGTCTGCAAGAAGCGGGTTTGTATGCTTATAATCATAATTTGGATACTTCTGAAAGTTATTATGACGAAATCATCAGTACACGTAAGTTTGATCAGCGTCTTGATACTATTAATAATGTCAGAAAAGCAGGAATCACAGTTTGCTCTGGTGGAATAATCGGTTTAGGAGAAACTCCTGCAGATCGCGTTTCTATGTTGGCAACTTTGGCTACTATGCCTGTTCATCCCGAATCTGTTCCTGTAAATGCCTTAGCGAGAGTAAAAGGAACTCCATTAGAAAACAACCCAAAAGTGCCTCTTTGGGATATGGTTCGAATGATCGCCACTGCGCGTATCATTATGCCCGCTGCTGTTGTCCGTTTAAGTGCTGGACGCATCGAAATGACCGAAGAAGAACAAGCTTGGTGTTTTATGGCTGGTGCCAATTCTATTTTTACAGGAGAACGCGAAACCTTATTGGTAACACCAAATCCAGGACTTTCCGAAGACATGCAAATGTTTCAAAATCTTGGACTTAAACCTTTGGTTAAAGAGAATAAAAGTAGCTGTTCGGTAATTTAAGGATTAATTTACTGGATCATATTAAAAAGAGACTTTAAAAGTCTCTTTTTTTATGTCTTCATTTAAAAAAAATAAAACTCTAATTTAAATATACCTCACAAACTCATCCCTTTTATCATAAGGAATATCATAATGAAGAGATTTTAAAATCATTGTATTCCAAGGTTCCCATTTATCGGCAAGTTCTGTATTTGTTACTTTATAATGTTCTAAAATTCCTTCGACAAAATAATCCTTAAGAGGCATATTTAAAATTCTTTCTTCTCCATCCTGAGTTAACTCTATTTTATATTCCAGTTCCTCTTTATCATTAATGTGGAAAGTGAATATACCGCTGTCCCAAGAACTCAAATATTCTAAATCACCATCATCATCATATTCTGTGGGCACAAGGTCATTATCTTTTTCATATTCAAATATCATAGACATCATACGATAATTTACCCATTGGTAGAAAACCTCAGCGTAATCAAGTAAATCTTGTTTTGCTATATCGTTTTCCCATTTATATGTACTCAGGTAGTCTCCGTTATTTTGAATTTCAAATATGGCAACATTAAATTGATCACTTGTTTCAATTCTATCTTTGAAAATTTCATAAATAGAACGCTCGTACGCAAACAATTCTCTCCCATCTAAGGTTGTTTCTTTCCTACCGTCATTACAAGAATAATAAACTCCTATATTATAACTTCCTCCCAGCGTAAAAGTGAACTTTATTTCTAATATATTATAAGAGAATTCTCTATAGTATTCGTAAAAAGCTTTTACTGCATCTTGTTCTTTCATTTTTAAATCTAGATTAAATACTGACAAACCATTCCGTGTTTTACAAAGTCAGGTAAACTATCATTGGTAAAGATATCAACTTCAAAATATTCTTTGCAAGTCATTTTCAAAAACATTTTAAATCTTTATTGGTAATTTTACCAAATCAGAATTTTAAACAAAAAATGTACAAAAAAGCCCTTCCGCCCTTAATTGACCATTCTACAATTATTCTAATTATGGGAACTATGGCTGGAGAACAGTCTATTGCCAAGCAACAATATTATGCAAACAGAGGAAATCTATTCTGGAAGATTCTGTTTAGTATTTTTGAGGAAGAATTTAGCGCTTCTTATGAAGATCGAAAGGCATTAGTAAAAAAATATAACATTGGTCTTTGGAATGTTTTACAAAGCTGTAAAAGAGAAGGAAGTCGCGATGCCTCTATTACAGAAGAAACGATTAATGATTTTGAAAGCTTGCATAAGCAGTATCCTAATATAAAATATGTCTTTTTTGAAAGTAAAGCTGCTGCGAAGTATTTCCAAAAACATACAGCTCCGCAAGAAGGAGTCACTTATATAACTCTGCCATCAACTAGTGGATTAAATGCAGGTTTAACGAAAGAGGAAAAAATAGCACAATGGAAAAATATATCTCAAATAGCACTTTCAAAATAGATTAAAAAGTAGTTACCTGTTTCTCATAATATAGAAAAGTATTTCTTCTTCCAATTCTCTAGAAAGATTTTCAAACTTCATCTTACGACGATAATTTTTCTCACTTCTATCCTTATAAAGCTCAGTTTTAGCTGTACTTGCACAGTAGGCATCACATATTACTTTAAATTTTTGATCGAGAATATACAATTCTTTCATGGAATCAAAATACGCTGCAAATTTAACATTGTACAATTCGTCAGGAATAGCGGCCATAGGTCTAGTTGTATTTAAATTAATACTTTATTCTACCTTATAAGTTCATTACATTATCAGTTAAAATCAGCTTTTATTTTGCAGGGAGAAAACTGAATTGAAACAATACTTAAAGTTAAAATGAAAAATTTTAATCTTTCTGTTTGAACCTCTTGAAATGGTTTCAGATTATAATCTGAAACCAGAAATAGTAAAATGAACCTTGAACCGTTAAAATGAAACAATGGTAAAATCCAGTATTTTTTACATCATACACCTATAAATGTACCTCATCATCACTAGAAATTCAGCAATAGCGACGCTTTGCTGCCCTTATCAAAAAGATTCTTCTAGCCTTATAACAAACTTTTTATAATTCAGATCGATTAAGAATGCTTCAGATATTTTTGAAAGGCCTTTTTGCAGATTTTTTGGAACTTAAAGTCATAAAATTGTTAATTAACACAAATAGATACAAAAACACGTAATAGTACTTATAGTAATATTCCTATATATTAAATAAATTTACATCCCTTTAATTTACAAGCCACAAATCATCAAAATATCTATTCTATTTTATTAAATCAAGTTATTAATGTTGGTGGGAGATTTGAGTTTATGCATTGACTAAACTCGATCTGATGGTTAGAGCCGTTTATAACGACGAAAATGTTATTATCTATTTTTCATTTCATATGCAATATTAGAAATTAGTACTGCATACAAAAAGCAATAAACTACCCCAAAAATGCTCGAAAAAAAATCTATAGTAATTGGATGTGACGATGTCACGATACTGACTATGATATTAAATGCTATATCAATAGTATCTTCTTATACATTTTCTACCGTTTCTGTATCGACAGGATTAGATGTTAAAAATGCAATAAACTCTTTAAATCCCGATTTAGTGATTTTAGGTTTCAAACAAAACCAGCTCGTTTTAAATGATACCAATTTCAATTCTGACAAAAGAAATATTCCGATTTTATACTTGACTCAAAATTATGAATGCGAGTCATTATGCTGGTCAAAACAAAACATTGTTTTTACTTATCCATACAATCAGATTAAGAATACCGATTTTTTAATTTATCGAATTCAATCTATCTTTCTTCTCAAAAAAACAGAACCGCAAGTCAAACCAGCAGCGTCGTTTGCAGAAGCAGCTTTTCAGAAGAACAATTCCGACAAATTAAGCCATTATGTTATGGAATTGGATCAAAAGGTTGAAGTGCTTTTAAAAATAAAAGAACGCATATCTTACCTTTATCCAAACGTAGACGATGCTACTAGAATTGAACTAATGTCTATTGTAAATTCGATAAAGACAGTCGCGAACGATAATAAACTGTGGGACGATTTTAAAATCTATTTTGAACAATCAAATCCAAATTTTCTTCTGGCTCTTGCCAAAAAACATCCTTCTTTAAGTTCTCGAGATTTAAAATACTGCTGCTATATTAAAATGAACATGAGCAACAATGACATTACCAATCTTCTTGGCATCAATCAAGAAAGTGTTCGAACTCATAAATATCGTCTAAAAAAGAAACTAACGCTTAAAAAAGAAGATGATATCATTTCGTACTTAAGAACAGTTTCGTAAATTTTCTCTTCTCTTATTTATCTTCTACAATTGTAATGCTTATTCTATTATAGTATTACAAAAGATAGTTTTATGCGATCAATTTTATGATTTTCTTCATTTGTATCACACTCTTTTTAATTTTCTATAAAACATTTTAATCAGCACCTTTTTTAAAGGTTGCTTTTTCTATACTACTAAAACTTTTTTCTAAATTTTAGAGGTTTATGCCTCTATTTGAGACAAAGCGTAGACAAAGTTTTTTCTGTCTATATTTTGTCTACAAAAATGCAAAACATCTTTTGTCTCTGTCTATGAAAAGTATATTGCTAAATCTTCGTACAAATCTAATTGTCAGTTACTTTTACAAATATTAATAGCCAATTGATGCGCTATTGCATTAAATTAATTTAAGAGTTAAATACGATGATACATCAATCACTTCAATTTACGAATAAATTATTGGGACAGTTTTTAAAAAATCGTTTTGCTTTAACTGAAGACAAAACCGTTGTGAACTATCTTATTGAACCAAGTGGTACTTTACCTAAAGTAAACCAAAACAAAGTCGTTTTATCTCTAATAAATATTGAAAAAGAAACCAACCAGCCTTTTTACATTAGAAACCAGAAATTAGAAACTGGAAACTATTCTAATTTCAATCCGACAGAAAGATACAACATTGACTTATTGATTAGTAGCAATTTTGACGATTACACCGAATCTCTAAAATTTCTAGATGCCATAATCGCCTTCTTTCAGATTAACAATTATATCGATGCATCGTCCTCCTCTTCTATTCCAGATGGCTTAAGCCGATTAGAATTTGAATACGAAAAGATCTCATACCATCAAATGCACAGTTTGTGGACAGCAATGGCAGCAAAATATCAGCCCTCTATTATTTACAAAATGAAGCTGATAAAAGTTCAGAGTCATGAAATTATGGAAATCATACCTTCTGTAAAAAACACAAATAACACCATTTCCAAATGATACAGAGCAATTACATAAAAACCTTTGGTATTGCTGCCTATCATACTTTTTTTGATAGCGGAAAATGTAATTGTCTTCACTTTGTTCCCAATCATAATACGAATACGATATTCAAAAAATTTGGCTTTAAAATGAATCTTGTTTCAAATGGATTCAATTTATATTCGAATACAAAATCATCATTATCATCCTTATTAAATTATATATCACAAACAACACAGCAAAACTATTTTGAGTTTGATATAAAATGCACGAATCCTAATTTTATTCTCTTTACTACATTACCCATTAATTGGATTGGAGCGGTTACTTACTCCAGTCAAGATCCTAAAAATCTCAGCAATAAGGGTAAAATAGTCCTTAACCAAACTTTAGAAAATAAATCTGTATCGACTCATTTTGGTCATTTAAAAATTTATTTTGAAGATATATTAAAAGAACAACTTTCTGGTGATGCTGCTCTTTTTGAAATCAATTTTACTGCAAGAGCCACACAATGGCAATATTATTTCATTAATAAAAATGCAGTGCAGTTAAGCAATCCTTCGATTACAGAAAAGGAAAACATACAATTTGACGGACCACAAAATGTAACGATCCAAACTGGAGAATCAGCATTATTGTTTACTTCAAACAAAACCTATATCACGCTCAGCGAAAAGCCTAAATATAAATTTGATTTAATAAGCAATTCATCATCTTCAAATCAAAACAATGCCAAGCCCAAAGTAATTATAAAAGGACTGCCTAATCCAGATGTCTCTAGAATAGGAATAATCGAGAATAGCGACCCAAATCATGTCGCATCGCCAATGTATATCTATTTATAAAAAACTATTAAAAATGAACATTAAAAACTAAAATCAATGAATTTATCTACCATTCAAACTCCTGGTGTTTACATTCAAGAACTAAATGCTTTTCCCAATTCTGTTGTTGGAGTAGCTACCGCTATACCAGCATTTATCGGGTACACACCACAGGCCTCTTACGAAGGAAAATCGTATACGAATGTGCCAGTAAAAATCACATCTTTTGCTGATTTTCAGGCTTTTTTCTGTTTGCCAGATCCACCTGCTCCTGCAAGTCCATCTAAACAGTACAAACCTGAATACTACTTGGTAGCAGAAAAAAGTCAACCTTTAAAAGGAGACTACATGCTAATTGCAGGAACCTATTACTCCATAGTTCCAGATCCGAACACTGTTTATTATTTATACAATAGCGTGAGGCTTTTTTACGAAAATGGCGGTGGAGATGCTTACATTGTTTCTGTTGGTTCTTATGGGCCTGGATCACAAAAACCAGGAACACCGGGAATTCCAGTTGTAAATCCAAATGTGCAATTGAATGATTTGACTAAGGGGCTATCTCTATTGCTAAACGAGCAGGAACCAACCATGTATATTTGCCCAGAAGCCACCTTATTGAGCGTAGAAAACAACGGAACCTTAATGCAATCTATGCTGCTTCAGGCTACGCAAATGCAAACTGCAATGTGCTTATTTGACATTATTGGCGGTGATGCTCCAGATCCTATTTTGTATACAGAAGACATTACAAACTTCAGAATGAACACAGGTTCTGTTGGATTAAACTACGGAATGGCATATTACCCGTTTATAGGAACTACGATAATGCAAAATTCTGATATTGATTACACTAATTTATTTGGTGGAGATGTAAAACAACTAGAAGCCGTTCTTAATCCGCCTAGTGCTCCTAATCCAGCCGTTGCAACTATTATTGCCAATATCCAAAATCCATCAAGCACTTTGACTGTAACGCAAAATCACAATGCGCTGCTTATTGCAAGTCAGACTTATTCCTTAATGATAAAACACATTGTGGCAGATGCTAATATTCTTCCTCCAAGCGGTGCAATGGCAGGAGTTATTACAACGGTTGACAATGCTGTTGGTCCGTGGGAAGCTCCTGCTAATACTTCTATTGTAGGCGCGGCATCATTGCCAATTTCGATTTCTGAAAGTCAGCAAGCCAATTTAAACGTTGATGCTGTTTCGGGTAAATCTATCAATGCAATTAGAACATTTAACGGTTTAGGAATTTTAATCTGGGGATCCAGAACATTAGACGGAAACAGTCAAGATTGGAGATATATTCCAGTGCGCAGAACTATGATATTCTTGGAGCAATCTTGTAAACTGGCTGCTCAAGCTTACGTTTTCCAGCCTAATGATAAAAATACTTGGGAAGCTGTAATTTCTATGATCAGCAGTTTTCTTAGTTCGATCTGGAAACAAGGAGGTTTACAGGGAGCCAGTGCTTCTGATGCCTTTTCTGTAGCCTGCGGATTGGGTTCTACAATGACAGCAGATGATCTTTTAAATGGTTTTATGAATGTAACAGTAAAAGTTGCAGTTGTTCATCCGGCTGAATTCATTGTCTTGACATTTCAACAGCAAATGGCAACTTCTAGTTAATCAAATAAATACTCATTTAAGTAAATTTTTAATTTAAATATAAAATAATATGGCAACAGATGACGGAAGCGCACAAGGCGCAACATGGCCCATGCCAAAGTTTAGATTCGAAGTAGATCTTGGAACAGAATTAACAAAAGTAGCTTTTCAGGAAGTTACCGGAATGGATGTCGAAAATCAAATTATAGAATATCGCAAAAGCAACAGTCCGCTTTTTTCTGTGGAGAAAATGCCTGGAATTACTAAATACGGAAACGTAACTATGAAGCGTGGCATTTTTGTGAATGATAATACTTTTTGGGATTGGCATCAGCAAGTCGTAATGAATACGATTAAAAGAAGAACTGTTCTGATAAAATTATTGGACGAAAAAGGCGGCGTAACCATGCAATGGACTCTAAACAATGCTTGGCCAACCAAAATTACGAGCACCGATTTGAAGTCAGACGGTAACGAAGTTGCAGTAGACACGATAGAAATTGCACACGAACAACTGATCATCAAAAATGGCGGTAAGTAACGATTATCCCGTTAGCTTTTATTTTACACTTTCATTTGCAGGTGTAGATGCGGCTTTCAAAGAGGTATCTGGAATTTCTAAAGAATTAAGCGTAGAAGAAATTGTTTGCGGGGGCGAAAATAGATTTAAATATCGCCTCCCAACCATTTCTAGCAGTCAAAACTTAGTGCTTAAAAGAGCCATGGTACCCGCAGGATCTCAATTGGTCAATTGGTGTGCCAATTGCATCGATCAAGGATTATCAAACCCAATACAGCCCAAAAATGTGATCTTAAAACTGCTTAATGCTTCGGGAGTAGTCTGCATGCAATGGACGTTTAATAATGCCTATCCTGTAAAATATGCCGTTTCTGACTTAAACTCTCAGGAAAGCAATATTGCGATAGAATCTATTGAGCTCGCATACACCTATTTTGACATTTCTAAGGATACCAAATTTGATAAACTTTTTACCTAAATCATTATGCCAATCGAAATAAGAGAACTGGTCATTAAAACAGAAATCGTAACAAATAACACTAAAAATTCGGCACTAACCAAGGAAAGAGAAATGTCTATTTTAAGAAAACAGCTGCTGGAAGAATGTAAAAGATTAATTGCAGAGAAAAATCAGGAGAATAGCTATAAACGTTAAACCGCTCCTGATAGCAATCGGAATAAAGGATTAGAAAAAATTTAAACTCAGAATAATAAACAAATGGCAAGTTTAGAATTAATGAAAATTACGGGATATACAGACGAAGAATTTCAGAATAAATTCTCTGGAAATCCCTATGCCTTCATGATTAATCCTGATAATATCAAAATACAGAAAAGCATCGAATACAACGAACAGCAAGCTCCAGCAACAAGTTCGGCTTCTCAAAAGTACAAAAGCACTCCAAGCGATAAACTGAGTTTTGAAATGGTAATAGACTGTACCGGAATCATAGATGCCAAACGTACTGATATGTCTAAAGAAATAACCGCTTTAGAAACGATTATTTATACTTATAACGGTAAAATACATCGTCCTAATTTTGTAAAAGTGCAATGGGGACAGAATATTACCTTCAACGGAGTTCTCGATTCTATTGACATCTCCTACACCCTTTTTAAACCAGACGGAAGTCCGCTTAGAGCTAAGATATCGTTATCATTCAGTCGTTATATTTCGCCTAAAACGGTAACCAGAACAGATGCTCCAGAATCTCCAGACCTTACCCATATTGTAAGCGTTTCTGAAGGAATGTCTCTACCGCAATTGTGCCAGAAAATCTGGAATGACGATTCCTTTTACATACAAGTTGCAGAACATAATAAACTTAACAAATTCAGAAACCTTAAGGGTATCGACAAATTAATTTTTCCACCCATAATCCCTTCAATCTAATGAGTGCATCAACCGAAATAAAAAGTGGCGGAATCGCAACATTTGCAGTTAAAGTTAACGGATCGGCAATAGCCGATGAACTTAGCGTGCTTTCTGTTCACATCGAAAAAAAAATAAACCGAATTGCATCTGCAAAAATCATCATCCTAGACGGAGAACCTAACACGGGTAAATTTGATGCCAGCTCCTCTTCTACTTTTGTGCCTGGCGCAACAATTAGCATAGAAGCTGGATATGACAATAATAATACTGTTATTTTTTCTGGCTTAATCATGAGCCAGACCATTCGCATTGATAATTTGGTAGGATCCGCTTTAGAAATTGAATGTCGTGATAATGCCATAAAAATGATTGTAGGCAGAAAAAGTCTCACCTTTTCTAAACAGAAAGACAGCGACATCATATCTTCTATAATTGGAAGCTATTCAGGATTAAGCTCAGATGTTACTGCCACAAGTACCGTTTGGCCAGAACAAGTGCAATTTTATGCTACCGATTGGGATTATATTTTGGCTCTCGCCGAGGCAAATGGACTAATTGTAAGCACCATAAACGGAAAAATTTCAGTATTTCCTCCAGATAAAAATACAACATCTGTGCTTACGGTAACTTATGGTGATAACCTTCTTGAATTTAATGCCAAATTAAATGCCGTTACACAATTAGGAAATGTAGCTGCAAATAGCTGGGATTTTAAAACTCAAGCGATTGTAAATGGTAATGCAGCGCCAAATGTTAGTGGAGCTGGAAATTTGACCACAAAAAAATTATCTGAAGCTATTGGACTCTCGACTTATCAATTGCAGACCTCTGCACCGCTAGAAAGTGCTGATTTAACCAATTGGTCTAAAGCACAAATTATTAAAAGCGAATATGCTAAAATAATGGGCGAAGCTAAATTTCAAGGAACAAATTTAATTGATCCTGGAAAGTACATGACTTTCGCCGGTCTTGGAGATCGTTTTAATGGCGATTACCTCATTGGCGGAGTTGTACATGATTTGTCTCAAGGAAATTGGGTTTCAGAAGTTACACTTGGACTTTCTCCATTTTGGTTTACCGAAGAACCAGATGTTATGGCACCACCCGCTTCTGGACTTATTCCTGGTGCAAAAGGGCTTTTTAATGCCACCGTAAAAAAGATGGATGAAGATCCCGATTCTCAATACCGAGTTTTAGTCGATGTCCCTTTATTAGATCCAAAAGGTGAAGGAATCTGGGCAAGGCTAACCAATTTCTATTCAACAAACGGAGCAGGAGCTTTCTTTATGCCCGAAGTTGGAGATGAAGTCATTTTGGGTTTTATAAATGAAGATCCACGTTATCCCATAATTCTTGGAAGTGTCTATAGTAGTACAAACAAAAAACCTTTTACAGGTTTAAATCCAAATGAAAAAAATTCGGTAAAAGCCATAGTTTCTAAATCGGGAATTTCGGTACAGTTTAATGATGAGAACAAAGTCTGGACTGTTGCAACTCCTAATAAAAACACGATTATTATTAGTGATAAAGACAAGAAAATTACGATTCAGGACGAAAACAATAATAGCATTGTAATGTCAAACAGCGGTATTGATTTATCGAGTCAGAAAAACATCAATATCTCAGCCAATCAAAATGTCACCATCAAAGGAAATCAAGGCGTTAACATACAGTCAAGCGGCGGAGATGTCTCAATAAAAGGTCTCAACATCAAAGAAAATGCAGATATGCAATATAGCGCTCAAGGTGGTCAAATGGCACAAGTCTCAGGAGGAATGCAATTGACACTGAAAGGTGCAATGGTAATGATTAATTGATTGTAAGATTTGAGAAAATAGATGAAAGAAAATAGATGAAAGAAAATAGATGAAAGAAAATAGATGAAAGAGAATAGACGCAAGAGGCGCTACTCACGATTAAACGAATCAAGAGTAAGAAGATTAAACAAATAAACAATTAACCCATTAAACAAAAAAAATATGCCACCAGCAGCAAGACTTACAGATTTTCATCAATGTCCGTTGGTTACTCCGGGAGTGCCACCAATTCCGCATGTAGGAGGACCAATAGTTGGGCCAGGCGCACCAACAGTTTTAATAGCAGGATTACCAGCTGCCAGAGTTGGCGACATGCTGGTTTGTGTAGGACCTCCAGATTCTATTGTAAAAGGATCTGCAACGGTTATGATATGCGGCATGCCCGCTGCAAGAATGGGAGATTCAACCGCTCATGGAGGATCAATTGTTCTTGGAGCATTTAATGTGATGATCGGTGGATAATTCAGCACATAATGACACTGCTTTTTTAGGTTCAGGATGGGCGTTTCCTGTTTCATTCTCTGCTGATAATCATCAGCTGAATTTGTCTGCTAATGAAACCAACATTAACGAATCGATCAATGTCATTCTAAACACACGCAAAGGTGAGCGTACGCTTGAAGCCGAATTCGGTTCTGGAATACAGCAATTTATGTTTAAAAAAATTGATAGTACGCTTAAAGGCGAAATTATAGAAACGATCAAGTTTGCTTTATTAAAATATGAACCAAGAATATTGGTTCAAGACGTTAGAGTTGCCTCAACAGATATCGTAAACGGAACAATAGAAATACTGATTAGCTACATCTATTCTAAAACCAATACAAGACACAATTATGTGTTCCCATTTTATTTAAAAGAAGGAACCAACTTAGATCGAAAAAAATGATTTTAATTGATCAAAATAGCGCTATAAATTCTCTCAACGAAGCACTCGTTCCAAATCCGTATTTAATAGACGGAAGAACCGAGCAGGATTGGCTGTACTTTTTGACAGAATTTAGCAAATTGATCAATTTCTATAATGACAGTAATACTATAGAAGGAAACTGGAGTCCGTTTTTGCTGAAAGATCCTGTTTTTCTTATGGCTTACATTTCGAAAACAAATTGCAAAAAACTGTTCGCAGATTATAAAAATGGCTGTTTAGAAATTCAAAGATTGCTTGAAAACAAAAACAGCATCATATCCAACACGCGAGCTTTAAACAACTTGTTTGATCGCATTACGGCTATTTATCAAATTATAGAACGCTGGACGCATCATATGCAAAACAACAGTGAGATATACGATCTCAAAACGTATATGCTGCAAGAAGTAAAAAACAGATTAAGCATTGATTTTTGGGCTATTCAATCTTATAGACAATATCTGTACAGGCTATCTGTCCCAAATTTAATTCTCTCTTCGGTTCCTTTTGATGAATTTAAATCTTTTGATAAGAATATCTGGTATGCCAATAAAGATAAAATCCCTTTTTGGCAGGTTTTTGGTTTTGAAAAAGAACATCCCATTTTGGATGAATTAAAGCCTGTGCTAAAAATAAGCTTGG
Source organism: Flavobacterium humidisoli (assembly GCF_023272795.1). Classification (NCBI taxonomy): domain Bacteria; kingdom Pseudomonadati; phylum Bacteroidota; class Flavobacteriia; order Flavobacteriales; family Flavobacteriaceae; genus Flavobacterium; species Flavobacterium humidisoli. The sequence goes on from NZ_CP096829.1 coordinate 4,312,297, forward strand.
ATATTCTAACCACAATTGGCGATAAATTATTTCAGTTTTTAGAAACTATAATTCATCACGCAGCAAAAGAATTCCAGAAATTAAACCTCAAAAAAGGGCATTTTCCAGATACTGTTTTGTTGCGCTCTTTTGTCAATATTCTCAAAATTCAGCAAGATCAATTAAACAGACTTTCTGAGAAGCATCTTGATTTTTATTATAAAAATATCCTGAAACAAACCAAATTGCCAGCAGTTGCAGATCACGCATTTTTATGTGCAACACTAACAAAGCCTACATCCATTTATACTTTGCCTGCGGGAACTTTATTTAATGCGGGATTGGATACCCAAAAGAACCCTATTTTGTTTGCTTCTAAAAAAAATGTCAATCTAAATCCAGCCACAATTGCAAGTGTCCATAAGCTTTCGTATCAGGATAAAAACAATGCATCTTACAATTTACAAACCATTGTAAAACCAACCGAAATTCAATTAGATCCCGAAAATAAAGCCATTAGTTGGGAGACTTTTGGTTCAGACGACGATTCTCTAAATCCTTCTTTAATTGGAATTGCATTTGCTTCGCCAATGCTACTATTGCGTGAAGGCACAAGAACCCTAACATTAACATTCGAATTTGATTCTCCGATAGATTTAAAAATTCTTCAAGAAGCAAGTTATTTTTTGAGCACACAAAATGATTGGCTGCAACTGAATTTGGCTCCTTCCAATTTTACAATAGATGCTACGAAACAAAACGCAATTACAATTGCTATAACCCTTAATCCAACTGTCACTGCGATCGAACCGTTTCTGGTTAATCCAGACGGATTAAAAAGCGATTGGCCTATGATGAAAATTTTGTTTCAAAATGTTTCTAATCCGGAGAATCCTCCTAAAGTCACTTCGATCACTATTGCCTTAAAAGTAGAAGGAGTCAAAACCTTTCAATTGTATAATGATTATGGGGAATTAAGCACTAAAAACCCCTTCCCTCCTTTTGGACCAATTCCGTTGGTTAATGCCAATTTTATCATCGGAAATAATGAAATCTTGAGCAAACCTTTGGACAGTTTCACGATACAAATAGATTGGGATAAAAGACCAGCCAATTTTGAAATTTATTATAAAGAATATAGTGATTATCTGCATCCACCAAAAAAAGGGGACAATTCGGTTATAAAAGCGTATCGAATCGCTTTTCCTCGTAAACAGCAAGATATTGCGTTCGTTAGAGAATTCTCCAATGCCAATTTTATGGTATGCTTCAACATTATGCAAGACAAATCATGGGAAGGTATTAAAATGACTAAAATTGTGAGAACCAAAGAAGACCAAGTTTTCATACCGACTGATGAAGTTCCGCAACCACTTAATTTATTTGACACTTTGTCTGTAGTTCCTGCTGATAATATTCTTAGCACCTCTAACAGTGATTATACATATTCTAAATCCGTTTCAACTAAAACTGATGACAAAGCATGGAAGCCTAATCCAAACATTCAAAAAGAGCCTTTAAAATATTCTGAAGAAAGCACATCAGGATTCATAAAAATGACTTTAAACAGTCCACAATATGGTTTTGGTTCCGAATTGTATGCCAATGTTGTAGCTAGCGTCGCGTTGCAAAACGGCTATAAAATTGCAAAGTCACAAGATGATTTTATTCCGGCACCCAATGTTCCGTTTGTTCCAAAAATACAGACCTTTTCTGCTCAATATGATGCAAGCGTAACCTACAATCTTGATGGCACAGCGGGAGATTATCCTTTTCAATATTTTATTTATGCTCCATTTTCAAACTATACCGTTTTTGATAGTGAAACGGCCGACAAAACCGAAACCCATGTATTCAATACCGAAATCATTGGCAGTTCTGAAAGCGATGCAACAAAAGGTTTTCCGCTTTATCCGTCTTTTGACCATAACGGAGCCTTGTTTATAGAACTCGATAATTTGATTTGCAACAGTACTTTAAACCTTTATTTTGAATTGGCTAGAAATTCAACCGCACTTACCGATCAAAATGAGATTATGTATTATTATTTAAACAATTCGGGCTGGAAAAATATAAAACCATTATCGGATCAAACCAGCCAATTTAGATGTTCTGGAATTGTAGAAATTCCGATTCCTGCAGATTGCAATAACAATAGCAGTATAATGCCTGGAAACAAAAACTGGATTTCTATTGCGGCTGCTGGCAACCTCAAATCATTTTCTAAAACCACCTTCATGCAGACCAACGGTTTTAGTGTGCAAAGAACAGGAACGACGTTTCTAACCGATACGCAAAGTCCGCAAATTGACGCCAATGCCATTACTAAACCCGAAATTAAGATTCCAGAAATAGGAACTATAATACAGCCTTTTGCTTCTTTTGGAGGAAAAGCAGCCGAAGACAAAACCGATCGAAATAAAAGAGTAAGCAATAGCATAAAAACCAAAAATAGAGCCAGCACAGCATCCGATTATTATACGCTCATTGCCGAAAAGTTTGATACCGTCTATTACTCAAAAGCAGTGACTGAAGAAAGCAATAACATCACAAATGTTTATTTGGTAAAAAAAATAGCATCTGATAGCGATTCAAATGCATTTACTCCTTTGGTAACAAATGCTCTTGAAATTGAGGTTCAAAAGTTTTTAAGCGCCAATTCATCGCCATTTATAAATCTAAAAGTTTCCAATTTTGATCTAGAATACGTCTGCATTAACATCACCATTCAAGTCGATCCAAATTACCAGATCACATTGGTAAAAAAGAATATAAATCTTGCTCTAAAAAAGTACTTATCGCCTTGGATTACGAACTGTCCTTCTGAAATAGAAATTGGCAAACCGCTTACAGACGCCAAAGTGAAAACATTTGTTCAAAACATAAAAGGAGTTCTTACGGTAGAGAAAGTAAGCTTTTCGAGCTATAACATCGATCCTAATACAGGCTTGCCAACTGTTTTAAAAAGTGAAGAAGAAAACTTAATGCCTAACAATTCAATGACGCTTTTCGTTTCGGCACCCAATCATAATATTTCATAACCAAATAGAAATGGATACTCATAATCAAATAACAAAAATTCAGCTTCCGCCACATCAGGACTTTAACTTCCTGAAAGACGAAGCTATTGATTATATCCAAAATCATATTGGTAATGAATGGACCAATTTTAACCCGAGCGATCCTGGAATGACAATTCTAGATCAGGTTTGTTATGCAATGACCGAATTAGGCTATTGCACCGATTTTTCGATTCCAGATATTTTAACCGATTCTACTGGAAAAATGGAAATCGAAAATCAGTTTTATATGCCTTATAAAATTCTGACTACGGCGCCATACACCATTAACGATTACAAAAAATACATTATAGACGGTATCGAAGACGTTTACAATGTTGTAATCGCACCTTACAAGGATAACCTTTTGCCATTTAGCAGAGTTTACCAAATTTATCTTTATATCAATCCAGATATCACAGATGATGTTAAATGTAATAACATTTGCAAATCAGTCTATTATTACCTTAATCAAAGTCGCAATATTGGAGAACTCTTTAATATGCCAATTGCATTGCAACAGCAAAATTGCTGGATTGGCGGAAATATAGAACTCGAAAAAAGTGCAGATGAACATGCTGTATTATTAGAACTTCAAAATAAAATTCGCAATTATATATTTCCGAAAATAGATCAGGTCAATTACGATACTATGAAAGAAGACGGATATGATGCTGCTACAATATATGATGGCCCGTATCTTAAAAACGGTTGGATTTCTGACGATTCTTTAGCAGATAAAAAAGATTCTATAAAAGCTATCGATTTAATTCCTGTAATGGAGTCTGTAACCGGTGTCATTTCGGTTTCGGGAATCCAGCTTTATCAGAATACCAATACTGTTCAAGCATTGCAATCAACCGAAAGTCAATTATTGTTTATTGATATTACACATTCTTACAAAGAGAAAAAACTAACACTAAACGCTAACGGAAAGGAAATAGTCGCAGATGCCTTTGTTCCGTTGCAAATGAATATTGGTAAATATCAAGACAATGTAACGAGCTTAAACAACAAACCGACCATAAAACTGCCCAAAAGCAGTTTTAGAGACATCAATAGTTATTACTCCATTCAAAATACATTTCCGCAGCAATATGGCATTGGCGACGATAAAATCGAAGACGATTCTTTACCCGTTCAAGTGGCACAATCGCGTCAGTTAAAAGGCTATTTAACTTTATTTGATCAGGTTTTAGCCAATCAGTTTTCGCAATTAGCCAATGTTCCCAAACTATTTTCTTTCACTAATTCGGTATGCGGAGCGCCGTCAGATAACGAATCCTTTTATGCACTAAAAGATAAATACGAAACAAAGCATTTAGAATATCCTGTTCCGTACAAAATGTTTTCTCCGAGCTATTTCTATCAATCTTTGTATACTATTCCTCATATCAAACCTTTATTGAAAAATAATGCCATTTTTGAATACAGTAATGGGGGCGAAACTAAAAAGGAATTGAAAGAAAAAAGCTGGCGAGAATATCAGCAAGATCCTTATAATGCCTACATCTTTGGTATGATGAAAATCATGGAAGAAGAAGATGTTAACTTCGAAAGACGAAACAAAATACTAGATCATTTGCTTGCTCGACACGGCGAATCGCCAAAAGTAATTGATGCTATAATTCATGATACCATCTATACTGGAAACAAGAAAAAAGATCAGATTATTTTAAAGAGTTTGTATTTGCAAAATCTTGATTTATTATCGTACAACCGTTTTAAAGGCTATAATATTCTAACGGCTTCAAAAATGAATCAAAACACAGATGCTCATTTGCTAAACATTAAAAAAGAGCTTTTTGACGCTATTAGCGAAAACACGTCTGATTTTGTTTTTCTATCTAATACAATCAATAAAAAAGAAAAACTAAGCAAAACAGATTTCAATAATTTTTCTGGTTTAGAATTAAAACTGAATTTACTTTTCGGATTAAAAAATATATACACCAATTTTATTACAACGCAATTTGAAGCTTCAAAAAATTCTATAGAAGATCAATTGAACGGCAATAAAACAATACAAAAAATACATTGGCTTAATGAAAATAGAAAAGGTGTCTTTTTTATTGAAACCTCTATTCTTTTAAGTCAATTAAAATATAATCTTGAAATTGTAAAACAAAGTGATAATTCTTTCTATCAGATACAAAATACAGATTTCCAAACTATTGCCAATATAAATTATCTTTTAAACACGACAAGCCAAACTGTTTTGGATTCTCAGCTTTTAAAAGGTCAGTTGGAATTTTCTAATGAAAAATATTCTTTTAATACTGATAACTCTCAAAATGCAACAGCTACAGAGTATACAAAAAGTAAATTCTCTGATTACTCATTTCGTATTACCGTTTCTTCTGGAAACGGAACCATTACAATCAACGATGCGCTTTTTAAGAAAAATACGATTTTGTTATTTCCAGATTTTATTCCTGAATTACAAACTCCTCAATTCGAGAGACGTTTAGAACAGTTTCTTGCGGTTAGTCTTCCGACAAATATAAAATGTGAGTGCCTGTTTGTTAATTTTCAGGAACTTGAAAGTTTTACATCGAATTACTATAGCCTCCATGAAAGTTTACGCTTCAAAAATACGCTGGATGCACACCACACTGAAAAAGAAATATGTTCAAATCCGGAGCAGTACGCTGTGAATTTAATCCATAGTCTAACCTCAATTTTAGAAACAAAAAATGGAAGAAATAAATAGCCATATTGTATCGAGTCTAAAATGGGACACCACTTTTGACCAAAAGAAAGAAGCTTACAGACTTCAGGAGCGTTTAAGTGCTTGGAGCAAAATTTCGTTGCCTAGAGAAGTTACTTCTATTTTTGACGAATTATGCCCGCAAGAACAAAGTTGGCGAATTGAATTGCTTGAACTTGATCTTGGTTCCTGCGATTATGGTGATCTCGAATTTGATCTTAGCCGAAAAATACGAAATTTATTAAAAGAAAAAATAGCCGAATTAATTCTGTATCAAAACAATCAAAAGCAAAACGGAATTGCGGTTTACAATAAAGAAAAATCAATTCTAGAAAATCTTACGGTCTTTTTGCTAGAAGGCTATTTACCATGGAATTATCAAAGCAAAGAAGGTTCTGTAAACCACATTATGGCAGAACTGCTTCAGAATAATCTAGCTGAGGTTATTGCGATTATTAAAAAAACGGGAATGTCTCATGAGGAAGTGAGAAAACGAATTGCATGGCAGTTTGACGAAAAAAACATCACTAAAATAATCGCCGCACTTGAACCTAACAATAGTAGTGCTATTATCGAATTTAGCGCAACAATGGTTAATATCCAGGTCAAGGAAACGATTATCCAAACGAGTACGGCAAGTTTCAAAAAGAATCTATGGTTCTTTATTCTAAACTTTTTACTGCTCGAACGCGGAACTCTTTTTAATAAACTCGCTTTCATGAAAAGCAGTATTCTGCAAATGGCCAATCATTACAATATTGCTTACACTGAACTTATTATTCTAATCGAAAATACGATTGTAAAACTCTCTGATAAAACGTCGCAGAACAACGATTTTATTGCTTGCCTTACAATACTAACGCAGGAATATGAAACGCAAAAAAGCGAGAATTACAAGTTTGAAACGGCTACCAATTATTGGAGCCTATTAGAGCAATTATTAAACAATAAAGCCAATAGAAGGTTTAAAACCGACAAAGACAATTTAAACGAATTGATAATGGTATTGAATAGCGAGAATAAAACAAAATTTAATGCGCTACTCCAGCCCATTTTTAAGGATGAAAGTTTGCTTGTTTCGCTGCTTATGGATTTAAATGAAACTTCGATAAAAATACTGTATTCAAAACTGGATACTACTCCATCGCAGCTTCATACCGAATCTATCATTTATCTAAAACAATTGAGCCAGACTTTTAAACTAAAAACAAACCATAAGGCTTTATGGCAAATTGGAATTCTATTTCTTATTCAGAATAAAAATACCGACAATGCTTCTTTTCTGCTATTTTGCATTAAAGAATTAAGCAAAAAAAATAATCTGAGCCATGAGCATTTATTGGCCATGTTTACTAATGCTAAAATTCCTGCAACGATAAAAAGCAATAATGCTGCGGTTATTTTCTCCAATCTTAATGCTATCTATTGCAAGGAAATAAGCCGCAATAATTCTAATTATCCTGCTGTTCATTTCAAAAATCTTGTAGTTAAGCTAGAACTTGAATTGCAGAAAAACAGTACCAAAAGTGTCTTTTTTATTGACTTGCAAAGATCGCTGGCTAAAACTATTTTACTGCATCCTAAAATGGCTTTTGAGGCCATGCTTTCATACGGAAATAAAGAGATTCTTAAGAAAATACTTCCGCTGGTTTTGAATCGAGAAATGCTTCAATTATTGATAAAAACAGCTAATTACAAAAAAACAAAACTGGTGCAAACGATGCAGGTTGTCTACGAGTTTTTGAATGAAAAAGATAAATATGATTTTCCTGAAGAATTAATGACCGACGATTTATTGCTTCTCGGAATGCAGGAAATATTGTTTCATCCAGAGCATAACTCCTCTTTGTTTCTGGAAAGCATTATTGTGCAGTTATCCAAAAAAGTGACAGAAACCAAGCGTAATGATTATTTTCAGTTTATCGCAAAATTAATTCAGTCCAAACGGATTAAATCTTTTGGAGTTGCTATTAAAAAGACATTTTTAAACCAGTTAAAAAACACAAAATCAATTGATACCGTTTCGCTTGCATTGCTTATTCAAAATTCATCAAAGGAGGATCAGCACGAATTAGCGCGATTATTGAGTGCTAATTTTAATGATGCAGGATTTGTTTTACTCCGAAAACAAGATAGAAAAGAAAGCGAAAACATATTGCTATATTTCTTGACAAACGGAGTTGCGCTGAAAAAAAACTGGATTCAGAAAACTTCTTCTGTCCTAATTCGAAATATAAAATCGGTTTCGGAAACTAAAATTATTGCTGCATTAAATGAACTTTTCTGGAACACGATTTTAAAATATTCTGTTTACAAAGGCAATGAAGTTTTATTTGAGAAACTGCTTCAGAAAGAACTCAAATTGTATTTAAAAAAGAATCTGGCAAAGGAAAAAATAAAGCCTCAAAGCGAAACCAAATCCTCTGAATATGCCAATTTAGAGTCAGATTTTATGCCTTTTTTAGAAAATAATGAAATTTCTGACTATATAGTTTCTAGTGAGACTGTAGAATCAATTAGCACAGATTTGCTGTTTGAAATGGAAAGTTTACCTGAGAAAGAGAAATACAAATGGATTTCATCAATCCTGATAGAAAGGCAAATTCCATCTGCTTTCAGCATTTCTAAAACCATACAGATTAAAGATATTCTGAATGCCGTTTTGGTAAAAGAGCCAAAGATTTTCTTTAGAATAATAAAAAAAGAATTTATTCCTGAAGCCCAAATAGATTGGCTTTGTCGCACTATTAACTTTCATCATTTATGCAATGCGGTTAGTCAATTGGATAAAAACAAGGAATTGTCTTTACGGATTTTGGAAAAATTCAATCATGTATTGGGCAATGTCAAAATAAAAGGATTGGCAGCTAAAGAAATGCAGCATCTCTTATTGCGAAAACTCTTAAAGGCTGTCACCAACGATAATTGGAGACTTATTGCGATTGACAAAATCTGGAATGAATTAATCTGGGAAGTTGTAACCAAAAAAGGAATTTCAAAAAAAAGCTTTTTGGCAGATATGGAAAAATACATCTATCAATTTCCACCCGCTTTACAGCTTGGTTTCAAAGAAATTCTAAGAGCCGAAAAGCAAACCTCAACTGTCTTAAAACAAACTGAAATAGTATCGAAAATGGAACATAATAAAACTAAAGAAAACCCAAAAAACAGCCCTAAACAAGGAATTCCTGTTAGAAACGCAGGAATTGTACTCTTAAACGATTATATCGCGATGCTGTTTGAACGATTGAGTCTAACTTCTGAACGTAAATTTATAAGCAACGAACATCAAGTTAGAGCTGTACAATATTTGCAGTATCTGATTACAGGAATGCAGGAAACCGAAGAGGTTTATTTGCCTCTAAACAAAGTTTTGTGCGGTTTGCCTTTAACCGATACTGTCCCTGATTATATTGAGATCTCTGATCAAGAAAAACAATTAATAAACGGTTTGATACAAGCAGCGATTTCGCATTGGCCAGAAATTGGAGATTGCTCCGTAGACGGTTTTCGCGGCAACTGGCTTGTACGCGACGGAATTCTGGTAGAACTGGAAGATAAATGGGAACTTACGGTAGAGAAAAGGGCTTATGATATATTGATTAACAGATCTCCTTTTGCCTTTTCGATTATGAAGTACCATTGGATGGATAAGCCTTTGCATGTCATTTGGCCTTATTAAAAAAGTATTCTTAAAACCAATTATCCAAAAACAAGAACCTTGAATACAATATTGAAATATAAATTAATCAACTAAAAGAACTATTATGAACAGTTACAATGAAAATCTGCATTCTAGTGTATTGTCTTCATTAGAAAGTCAGGAAATGACCAAAAAACAATTGAGTTCACAATTGAGCACTTCAATGTTTACTCTTTATTATGCTGAAGGAGCTGAGATTGTTGCGCAGGAAAAACTCGATGCAACAGCAAAATTGTACAAAGAACAACAACACATCAATAATGTTGTTGTTACGAATAAGAATATGGCAGACAATTTATTACTATCGGCCAATCAGCAAAAAACGTATGTAACACAAGCCGTTACCAATATGGCGGTTTGCGCTTCCAATATACAAATTGCTTCAAATTCTATTGTCCGTTTGGCTAGCGATATAGGAAGTATTTACAGTATTGTAAATGCTGCCGATTATGGAACTCAAATTTATCAGCAAACGCTTGAAGCTTATAATCTAATTAATAAAACGGCTTATAATGCAGAACTAACTTCGCAATATGCTATGGAAGCTACAGCATCGATTTCTGAAGTTTCTACATCGGTTGTGGCAGATGGAGCTAAGCTAACCAACTCTTCTGTAAACAATTTATTGCAGGTAACAACTTCAGACTTAACGGCAACTACCGCAGTACTAACAGTAGATAACGATACGAGAGCGAAAGCAAGTATTGCTACAAGAGCTGCAGAAGGAGCCATAAAATGTTGTGAGGTAGAATATAACGCTTCGAAGAAAGCATATACTTATAACAACGAACAATTTAATCAGAGTTTGATTGTTGAGGTTCCTAAAAATTTTGATCCATCGGTAGGCAGTTTTACCGTTTCATTTGATTCTTACAAAAGTCCTTTTACTCCTGAAGATAGAGATCCTGCAACTCAAAATAAAGGATTAGCAAATCCAATCTTAAGCTACAATATCATTTTGGTAAAAGACAGCAAGAAATCATTCTTTAATGCTTCTACGGCCGAAGATTTGGTGGGCAATCAAGATCAATGCAAAAGTATTCCTGCTACTCAAAAACCAGATGATAAAGGAAAATACCGCGCAACTATAGCTTATAAATCTTTGAGAGATGCAGATAATGATCCTCTAGTGCTTGGTGAAAATTATGTTGCTTTTCTTTTAATAATGTTTACTGAAGCGTACAAGAAAGAAATCAATACGTTTGATGAATATCTTTCTGCACCTTCTGAAATATTTTCGTTAGCCTACACTTTAAAAAGTGCGAAAGATATTGCCACTTCTAGAAACCATTCTGAAGATTTATCTAAAGTTACTTTTAATGTTGAAAAAGAAGAATTAAAATCAAGTGAAATTGATTACAGATGTTTCTTCTTGCCTTACACCGATAATCTTTCTACAAATGAGGATTTGCAGACTTTGGAGTCCAAAATTGAAACCATGGAGCTAGATGAAGAAATTAAAACTGTCGATGCAGAGATTAAAGCACTTACCGAAGAGATAGAGATCTTAAATAGTTCTGCGCAAGCAAATGCCGAAGCCGCTAAAAACAGTAAAGATCCTGATCAAGACAAACAGAGAAACAATAGTCTGAAAAGTGCATTGGCTGAAGCCAAAGAGAAATTACGCATTGCAAAAGCACAATTGACAGATTTGAACGCTAAACTGAAAGAAGTTAAAGAGAAATCTCCTAAACCAGTTAAAAACACTAACGCCTTTTTCTTCAATTTAAATTTAGCAGAAAACATTCCGGCAGGAAACTTTACAAGTGCCAAACATAAAACAACTTCAAATCAAGAATTTGAAGTGCATATTGACGGCACCACTACCGATAATTTTGGAAATCCGTTAATTGAAGATAAAAATTACATTCCTGTTATTTTGTCTTATTACAAAGGTAGCGAGATTTTAAAAACCAGATATAAAAACAGTCTTTCTGATTGGCAAAACACACCGCCAATACCTTATTCTACAAAACCTAAATCTGAAATCACAAACTAATTAACACCTCAACTATATGGATACTATATCATTAACTCCGTTAAGACCAAGTTTACAGAAATACGGAATTACAGAAAAGAAAAAAGCCGAACTAGATTTACTTAAAAATCAAGTAGTTGATGCAACGGCAATTGTACAGCAACAACAAACAATTGTAAATTCCCTGAATGAAAAAGCAACACGATATCAAGGTTATTTATTAGTTTCTGAAAGCAATCGTACGCATGCATTAAGCAACAAAAACTTGATCGATCAAGTTATTCAAAATGCTTACGACTTAGCTCTCAATTCAAGAGTTGCTTTTTCAAAAACGGCATATGCAACAGAAGATTCAACAACAGTTAGCAAAAGCATTAGTGACTTAATCAGCAAATTAATTTATTCTGTAGAAATAATTAATAAACTGTCTATTCTAGTTATTCGAAAAAAAGCACTTAATCCGTTAATTTCTGATGATTTAATCGCAAGAATAAATAGTGCGGGCACAGACGCAAATAATGCGGTTGCTCTTACGCTAGTTGCTTTAAAATCTACATTGGCGGCAGAAGCTTCTGTTCTGGAATCTGAAGCGGCAATTACTTTAGAAAGCAAGCAGGCAACAAAATTATACCTGACTTTAACAGATGAAAAATCTTTAGACGCCCCTTTATCAGTACAGCCTACAGATAAGACTTCAATAAGAGCCTTAATATACAATGCGTATAAAAATGCTCAGGTTTCTTATGATAAAGCCAATACTGCAAATGACGAAACGGGAAGACAATTGAGCATTGCAACTGCCAATTTAAATAAAGCGCAGATCAAGCTGCAATCGCTTCAATCTAGCTTAGCTGCGGCAACTGCTGCTGCTTATGCATCTTAAGATCAATTAAAATGTCCACTGTTTGCTTATTGCATTCAGTGGACTTTAATCAATAATTTTTAAGGTTATGGATCATACTAATAAGAATTTTTACAGGCATTTTTATCTCAAAACTGGAGGATTTCTGCCTGCCAAACCGTTAAATAAAAGTCTTTTTCCTGGTGATTATTTTCAGATTAAAAACGGCGAAATTATTCTTCTTGGAAACATTTATCGCAATGGCATTATATCACGCCATGATGCTGATATAAGCGGAGTAATTGCCTTAAATGATGCCAATTGGAATTTTAGTGATGGAATTTCAAAACCTTATTCAGGACGATCACACGCGCATGGTTCTATTGAAGGCAATTTTGAATTTAGCAAACAGATATTGGCTTTTGCTAATAAAGGAAGCTTCATTTTTAAAGCGGAAGAACCTGAATCTGTAAAAATTAATAATTGGAATGAAATCCAACAGCAATTAATTATAAAGCTCACACAAACCTTATATTCTTTTAGGGAACTTTATGTTATAACAGAAAGTGCAACTGCAAAAAACACAACTCTAGCCATATCTGGCGAAGCAAATGCAGAGTTAGAACTGGCTTGTGAGGCCGAAAATTTTGGATTGTCTGATATTTTCGGACATCAAAATACCAAAACAATTCAGTCGAAAGATATCGAATATTACCACCGAGAAACCAAAAGAAAACCTGCTTATTTCAAAGCTAAAAAATTAGTCGTACAAGACGAAAAATTAGCATATTTCATTACTGATTTTATTGCCAAAGAAAACAATACAAGCGAATGGGCAGATTCTTTCTTTGATTCGAATTTTCATAATGATGCGGATTATAATACGCAAATGATTATGCAAAATACTCAAGGTTTTTATTTGGATATGCTGCAATGCAATGAGTTAAATCCTAATACAACTTTGCTTTATTTTAAATGGGCCGATGCTAATCTAGACGATGTAGAAAAATTATTTGGAGCTTATGGAAACTAATCCGAATATTATCTCTTTGTATAACGAAATGGATTGGCTGCAAAAGGTAATCGATCAGGTTATTTGCAGTTATCTGCTTCAAGAAGGTCATGAAAACCGCTGGCAGGATATTCCGTTACCCGAAGCTAATGCCGAAACTGAAGATAGCGTTTATTACAAAAAAATAATAGAATGGAATTTAAATCTGTATGAAAGGCTTTGCCTTGCCTTGATTCTCGCACCACAAATTAAACCCGAAATTCTAGATATTTTCTTTAGTAAAAATGCTATGTACGATCGTGGTTTTACTGAATTTGGCGGCGTTATCAATAAAAATCATAGCGGCTTTTTACCAACAGGTCAAACTCTATCTTTTTTAATTTCGGCCGTAAATCCTGAATTAAGAATTGAAGTGCTTTATATTCTGAATACTTCGAATATACTTTCAAGAGAACAGGTTTTGGTTTTAGAAAATAACGAATCTAATGTTCCTATTTTGAATCAGGTTCTTTCGATTAACGAACGTTGGTTGAACTTTTTTATAACAGGCACTTTACCTAAATTGGAACACAGTGTTTCTTTTCCTGCACAGCAAATTTCGACCAAACTAAATTGGGAAGATTTGGTTCTTGAAGAACACGTTATGAATCAGGTTATGGAAATTAACGCTTGGCTCAATCATGGCAAAACTCTTATGACAGAATGGGGGCTTGAAAACAAAATAAAACCTGGTTATAGAACCCTTTTCTACGGGCCTCCAGGAACGGGTAAAACGCTGACAGCAACTTTGCTTGGGAAAAGCACAAACAGAGAAGTTTATAGAGTTGATCTTTCTATGATTGTCTCTAAATATATTGGTGAAACTGAAAAAAATCTATCTAAAATATTTGATGTTGCACAACACAAAGATTGGATTTTATTTTTTGATGAAGCTGATGCGCTTTTCGGAAAAAGAACAAATGCTTCTTCTTCAAACGATCGGCATGCCAATCAGCAAACGGGATATTTACTGCAACGAATTGAAGATTTTCCGGGAGTGGTTATTCTGGCATCCAACTTAAAAGAAAATATGGATGAAGCTTTTTCGAGAAGATTTCAGTCTATGATTCATTTTACAATGCCAACCGCTGAAGAAAGAATTCTTTTATGGCAAAAAGCCTTTTCAGGAAAATGCCAGCTTAGTCCAGATATTGCTATCGAAAGCATTGCCGAAGAGTATGAACTTGCTGGTGGAGCGATTATTAATGTGTTGCGATTTTGCGCTCTGGCTGCCATTCAGAAAAATGAAACAATTGTGAATCAGCACGATCTATTGGAAGGAATTAGACGCGAATTTAAAAAAGAGAACAAAACACTTGTGGTTACTCAAATGAATTGATGTGATGAAAAAGGATGAAAACCTAAAAAAAGTTGCCATTGCCGCGCCTCAGTTACACCGTCATAAAGTGAAGCTTAAAATTGGGAACTGGAAAAAGCATTTTGATTTCAACTATGTGAATACCATAATTGCATTGGCTTTAAATGATTTCGACGACAAAATTTTCTTTTATATAAATGGATATCTTATTACAAGTAACAATCTTTATTTGGTTGTACAAACGACCGAAAAAAGTGCAGAAGAAATGGTTACTAAAATTGAGAATCAAATCATTAATTTATTAAAAACGAATCCTCAAAAACTAAAAGAAAACCGTAGCGAGGTTTCTATTATAGCTGATGATGAAAATCTTTTTTACGCCGCAAGAAAGCCTTTATTTAAAATTTATCCTTTAGAAAATGATCATCTGATAAAACTGATTACAGGACAAAAAGTAACTCTACCCTACTTTGATCGGGATTTAGAGCATTTGAAAAATAGGATTCGCAACCATCCTTTTTGTTCGGCAATAAACTATTTGGGTGGAATTGGCCCTGTAAAAGTCACATTGTTTAAAGATCAAATAGACCCTGAAATTTAAGCGCTTATAATTCTAAAAAAATAAAAAAATGACGCAACAGTATAAAAAAATATCTGAGAATAAAACCTCTACAATTGCGGCAAATACTGCACGCGGTAATAATACCGTTCAATTAAGAGACAATCGTGCTTCAACTTCGACTATAAATAACAATACTCCAATAAGACAATTAAAATCTAATCAGGCCATCGCTAGTTTTAATTCTAATGTTGTACAGTTAATGAAATTTAACAAAGAGCAACGAGCAAAAAAATTAGCAGCGAATAAAAAGAAAAATGATGGTTTTCATACCTGCGATCACTGTGGTTTTCAGCATTCACTAGTGCATTATGCAACATTCCAAAACAGAAGAATGGGCGACGGACAGTTTCACATTGATCATATACAGCCTGCTTCAATGGGTGGACGAAATAATATGAGAAATGGCAGAGTGCTTTGTGGAACTTGCAACACTTCTCGAGGAAACAGAGCACATGTTGGCGCTACTGGTTTTAAAAAATATCATGCTCTACATAGAAAAACAGCTAAAAAGGACTACAAGCGCAAACCAAGTAAAAAAAGAAGGTAAAACACTTACATGAAAAAATAACTAAAAAACATTTATAATTTAGTTTTTATGGAATATTCTACTGATAAAACGAAAACACAATCGGCTGCAAATAGTGCTGACGAAAAAGTCTCTCAAAATAAAGCAAGAGAACTCACGGACAATCGCCCCGTTTCTGTTTTACAAAGAAAAAACAACAATACTGGTCTGCCTGATAATCTAAAATCAGGAATAGAAAACCTTTCTGGTCATTCTATGGATGATGTGAAGGTTCATTACAACTCAGATAAACCTGCACAGCTTAACGCTCACGCTTATGCACAAGGATCAGATATTCATCTAGCATCTGGACAAGAAAAACATTTGCCTCATGAAGCTTGGCACGTTGTTCAGCAAAAACAAGGACGAGTAAAACCAACTTTGCAGATGAAAGGAAAAGTAAATGTAAACGATGATAAAGGCTTGGAAAATGAGGCTGATGTTATGGGGGCGAAAGCTATTCAATTGACTAGATATGAGTCTAAGCCGAATCTACAATCAAAATCAAATTTAATACAATCAAATACAGATGTTTTTCAGCTTATGACGTTTAGTCGATTTAACTGGAAACAAAATCCACTTAACTGGGGTTGGAAATACAATCAAAAGGAACAAACCCTTTTAGCTCTTGAAACAAAAACACAAAAGTTAATAGACCTTCTGGAACATTACAAAAATGGAACTTTTGGGGAGGATATTCTAAAAATTGCCGGTGAATTTTACTTCATCTCTAATAAAGAATATGCGGAAACAGATTATGATAATGTTCTTAATGAATTGCAGAATTTATTTACAACTGCAGAAGACCTTTCTCACAAAATAGAATTAGCAGATTCAGCTGATCCACATATGAATGCGGTATTAAAAAATGAATCAGGAAAAGGAGCTTTTACAAAAGAAGTAATAACAGAGCTATTAAAAGTATACGCTGCACTACCTCCAGCAATGAATAACTCAAAAAACAAAGAACTTATTAAAGATGCTATTTACCCTGATGCTAAACAAGCCTCCGGATTTATTAATGAGGATATGTCATCATCTACAACAAATTTTGCTAGAACTAGAGGCGCATTGTTAACCAAAAATTTTATTCAGCTAAACAATCGGATTATAAATTCATGGGAATCTATAAAAATAAAATTTAATATCGATGGAAATCTTAAAAACATAGAACTAACGGGATCTGATTTTCATAACTCTGGACAACAAGTTGCTATAGTTGAATCTACAACTGGTAAAAAAATTGTTTACAAACCTAGAAGCATCTCTCCTGATGCGATGTTAACACAAGAAAAAAATAGTGCCTTCCATGATTTAAATAAATTAAGTGGTAATAAAGTTAAACTCCCTACAATGAAGTTTCAGGAAAAAAAAGATAAGGCGGGCACATTTAGCTTTGTAGAATTTCAGCAAAAAGAACGCGAACAAACTGTTGACGAAATAAAAAAACATTACGAAAGATATGGCGAACTTGTTGTTGCTTCAAAGCTATTAGGCATAAATGATCTTCATAATGAAAATATTATGTCAAAAAAAGGCACTCCTACTATTATTGATGCAGAAACTGCATTTCTACCTTTTGTAATGAAAGAAAATTCTTTTGCCAAAACGGAAATAGGAATGTCATTAACAAGTTTTAAAAAACATATGGGTAGTGACGAAGCTGAAAATTTTTTCTACACAGCTGCAGAAAAAAGCGCCTACGATCTAAATCCTAATGGCGATTTTGTCGCTTATATAAATGATCTGCGAAAAGAAGATTTAAATGGACAAAAAAAATACTTGCCCTATTTTGAAAAAGGCTTAGAGAATGTAATTAATCTTGTAAAAAAGAAACGAGAAGAGGTAATTAAAATACTTTTAAGCCGCATGAGTCAAGTCAAAAATGTACGGGTAGTACCTTTTAAGACGCAAGATTTTCAAGATAGCATTCGTAATTATAGAGCAATGTTAGTACAAAATGATCAAGGAAATGCTAATGCAATAGTAGCTTCAGATGTAACAAAAATGAAAAACGCTATTAAGCAGAAAGGCTTTATAATAATAACAGATGAATGGGCTCCAAATGTAACAAGCAAAGTCGGAAAAGCTTTAAAAGAAGATTACGAAGCATCTGATACTCCTATTCTACATTTTGAACCTTCAACAAATCAGTTATTATTTCATGGTCAGGATGTTGGTTTTTCCGAAAGCTGGGAAGATCACGAAAATTTTATAAAACAAATGGTTTATAAAATCTATTATGCCGATAAAAATTCAATCATGAATGATTTAAATGTAAATAAGTAACATTTTATGTTGAATAGTTTACAAAGACTTTCCTCTTCATCAACAAAAAATTGATTTATCTACAGACAGTTTGTACTTTTGCGGTATGAATGATAATTTTATAAATGAATACTTTGGTATCGGAATACAAAATGGTAAAACACCAGAAAACTTAGGTGTTTTGTGGCGATCGGCTCAAAACTTAGGTGCCACTTTTATATTTACAATCGGCAATCGATATGCTAAACAAGCGTGTGATACGCATGATGCGGTAAAGGCGATTCCGTATTTTCATTACGATACTTTTGAAGCTTTTTTTGAAAACTTACCAAAAGGAGCAAGATTGGTTGGTGTTGAACTATCTGAAAAAGCTTCTGATTTAGAAACCTTTGAGCATCCAAGGCGTTGCGTTTATGTATTGGGCGCAGAAGATCATGGTTTGTCTAAAAAAGTAATGGAAAAATGCCATCATTTAGTAAAATTCAAATCAGAAAAAAGTTTGAATGTAGCTGTTGCAGGAACTATTGTTATGTATGATCGAAATTTGTCTAAACCACGTTCTTAAAAACATATAAAAAAAGACGCTGTAATGGGCGTCTTTTTTTTCTAACATGCGAGTATTATTTTCTTAAATCAAATCTATCTAGATTCATTACTTTAATCCAAACTGCGATAAAATCATTCACAAATTTCTCGTGAGCATCGCTTGCTGCATAAACTTCTGCAATTGCTCTCAATTCTGAGTTTGATCCAAAAACAAGATCAGCACGTGTTCCTATCCATTTTGGCTGTCCAGTACTTCTGTCATTTCCTGTATAAAGTTCTTTGTCATTTGAAACAGATTTCCATTGTGTATTCATGTCCAATAAATTTACAAAGAAATCATTTGTCAACTGACCCGGTCTATTGGTAAAAACACCATTTTTACTTCCGTCTGCATTGATATCCAAAACACGAAGTCCGCCTAAAAGAACCGTTAATTCTGGTGCAGTAAGAGTTAGTAAATTCGCTTTATCTATAAGAAGTTCTTCTGTTAAAACAGTCGATTTTGTTTTTCTGTAATTTCTAAAACCATCAGATTTTGGTTCTAAAAATCCAAACGATTCAACATCTGTCTGTTCTGCAGATGCATCCATACGTCCAGGCGAAAAAGGCACTTTTGCTGATGCTCCTGCATCTTTAGCCGCTTTCTCAACAGCTGCAGATCCAGCTAAAACAATTAAATCAGACAATGAAATTTTTTTATCACCATTTGCAGCATTAAATTCTGTTTGAATACCTTCTAATTTATCTAAAACAACTTTAAGAGCAGCTGGATTATTTACTTCCCAATCTTTCTGTGGCGCAAGTCGTATACGTCCACCGTTTGCTCCACCACGTTTATCTGACCCTCTAAAAGTAGAAGCCGAAGCCCAAGCTGTAGCAACCAATTGAGACACGCTTAATCCTGAATTTAAGACTTTTTCTTTAAGCTGTTCTATATCTTGGTCATTTATTAAAGTATGATTTACTTCTGGAATAGGATCCTGCCAAAGCAGTTCTTCTGTAGGCACTTCAGATCCAAGATAAAGAGCACGAGGCCCCATGTCACGATGCGTCAATTTAAACCATGCACGAGCAAAAGCATCTGCAAACTCATCTGGATTTTCCAGAAAACGACGTGATATTTTCTCATAAGCAGGATCTAATCTCAAAGATAAATCTGTAGTCAGCATCGTTGGCAAGTGTTTTTTATTAGCATCAAAAGCATCTGGAATAATTGCTTCCGCATTTTTTGCTACCCATTGATGTGCTCCTGCAGGACTTTTTGAAAGTTCCCATTCAAAACCAAATAAATTCTCAAAAAAGTTATTGCTCCATTGCGTTGGTGTTTTTGTCCAAGTCACTTCAAGTCCGCTTGTAATAGCATCTCCACCTTTTCCTGAGCCAAAACTGTTTTGCCATCCTAATCCTTGTAATTCTAAACCAGCTGCTTCTGGTTCAGCTCCCACATGATCTGATGACGCAGCACCGTGCGTTTTACCAAAAGTGTGTCCACCCGCTATTAAGGCTACCGTTTCTTCATCATTCATTGCCATACGTCCGAAAGTGTCTCTAATATCTCTAGCAGCCGCAATCGGATCCGGATTTCCATCAGGTCCTTCAGGGTTTACATATATAAGTCCCATTTGCACTGCTGCAAGCGGTTTTTCAAGATTTCTGCTATGGATATTTCCGTCAGCATTATCATCAGATGATACCACTCCATGATCTTTTGGAACACCTTCAGAACCGTCTTTATAACGTTCGTCACCGCCTAACCATGTTGTTTCAGAACCCCAATAAACAGATTCGTCTGCTTCCCAAACATCGGCACGTCCTCCTGCAAAACCAAATGTTTTAAAACCCATTGATTCTAAAGCCACATTCCCTGTTAGAATCAACAAATCTGCCCATGAAATCTTTTGTCCATATTTTTGTTTTATGGGCCAAAGCAATCTTCTCGCTTTATCAAGACTTACGTTATCTGGCCAGCTATTAAGAGGCGCAAATCGCTGCTGTCCTGCTCCTGCTCCGCCTCGTCCGTCATGCACTCTATAAGTACCTGCACTATGCCAAGCCATTCTTATGAAAAGACCTCCATAATGACCAAAATCTGCAGGCCACCAATCTTGAGAATCAGTCATAAGAGCATGCAAATCTTTCTTTAATGCCTCAATATCGAGACTTTTAAAAGCTTCTGCGTAATTAAAATCCTTATCCAGCGGATTTGATAATAACGAATTCTGTCTTAGGATATTTACCTTTAACTGTTTCGGCCACCAGTCAAGATTTTTAGTTCCCGATGCTGCCTGTTTATCCATGCTCCCATTATGAAAAGGGCATTTGGTAATGTCATTTGATTGATTGTCCATAGTTGAAAAATTTTATTTTTGACTAAATTACAAACTAATGAAAAAGAAAATTCTGACTGTGAATCATAAATAATTCTTAGAGAATAGACAAAATCTATACACAATTATTTTAATGATTCTAATTCCTTATAATACTTCTAATTATATAAAAACATTGTTTTTGAAAGACAACAATACTCTTATAATTTTAAATTTTGCTTCTATAAATTTAGCAAAAAGAATCTTTTTATCGTCATAAACATTTAATTGCTTCTCTATTATATCTTTATTTCTTGCTAGTTTTCAATTCTATTGACTATTAGAGTCAGAGAAAAGCTTAATCTTTTTTAAAACCATTCAATAAAAAAGGGTGTTTAAAAATTTAAACACCCTTTTTTAATTCAACTTAGTATTAACACTTACTTTATAAACTCAATAATAAAACCTCCTTTAGGAGCAACATTATATTGCCTGTTAGCAGTTATTGGAAAAGTTTCTACTTTAAAATCCATTAACGGATCTTTACCTTCAGTAATGATTTTGAATTTCGAATAACCTTTTCCATATTTAGCCAAATCAATTGAAACGGGCAAAGACGAATTAGTTCCGTTTATTCCTATAATATAAGAAAGGTTATCTTTTTTACGAGACAGCACAATTGATTTGCCAGGATCTGCTACAACAGCTTCGGTTTTATCCCAAGTTGCAGGCATTTCTTTTATTAAAATCTTAAGTTCATTTGGCAATGAATTAAAAACTTCTTCAGAATCTGCAAAATGAATAATTCCAGATGTGTAAATCATAGCCATTGCTAATTCATGAACGGAAGTGTTTACACGTTTGTATTTTCTAAAAGTCAAAGCAAACGGTGTATAATCTGCTGGACCCGCTACATTTCTTGTAAAAGGTAAAACTGTATTTTGTTCTGCTGCTTTTTCTGGAAATCTTGGTTCGTAGAAATAACTTTCTGTTCCTAAAATAGCTTCTGCTGTTACAAAATTTGGCCATGTTCTGTGCCAGCCTCTCGGAACTGTTGTTCCATGCAAGTTCACTAACAAATGTTCTTTTGCTGCATCTTCAAAAACGCCTTGTAAAGCAGCCATAACTTCTTGCCTGTCAGAACACCAAAAATCAATTTTAACACCTTTTACCCCCATTTCTGCAAGCTCCTTAAATCTTTTCTTTCTTTTTTCAGCATCAAAATATTCAGCCGAATACCCCCAAACTAATGGTTGAACTCCCTTTGATAAAGCATGGTCAATAATCTTCCCTTCTTTATTGGCTTTTTCCCAACCTGCATCAAAAAGAGTGTATCTAAAACCAAATGACGCAGAAACGTCTGTAAACTTTTTATACATTTCAGGGGTAAAATCTTCAGGATGTGACCACCACGACCAAGCTGCTTTTCCTGGTATAATCCATGAAGTATCTTCGATTTTAGAAGCTGGAGCCAAATCGGTAATCATGGTAGACAATAATATATCTCCTGCTTTATCTCCAATCATAATCACTCTCCATGGCATTATCCAAGGCAAGTTTGACTCTGGAAAAGCATTTCCTTTATCTGGTAAAGGCAAAGTATATTTTTCGTCATTTTTAGCAAAAGCAATTCTGTAAATCCCATCCTTAGAATCTGGGTCTAAATGACAGCCCGGAAACGCACCATCTGTTCCTGATTCTGCAATTAAAACCCAGTTTTTAGCCTCATTTACATTAAAAAGTGCTGGCATACACCAACCAATAGATTCACCTCTTGCACCGTTTATTGGATCTCCAGGTTTTACATTAATATAAAAATCCTCATACCCTGGAGTATAATCTCCAGCTTTGTTATAAGGCTGTAACCATCCTTTTGCATTTGGAGCTATATGAAAACCAGTCAATTCATTTTTAAGCACTCTGGTTTGTTTTTCCTGCTCTGTAAACTTATATCTAAAAGCAACTCCTTCTTGACCTGCAATTAAATCTATTGTCATTAAAGCACCTTTGCTATTCTTGAATGTGATGCTTTTACTTTTAAAAATATGATCTGCAACTTTGTTATTGGCTACTTTAAGCTCATATTTTTCACGTTTTTCTTCAATTGATGAAACTTTTACAACTGATAGTCCAGAGGTAAAATCGTTATTTTCAAAATTTAATCCTAGTGGAGAATCCAAAATTATCACTTGGTCTTTGCGGGTAACTTTATAAGACAATTTTCCATCTTGGGTTAAAGACAGTGTAATCTTATTTAGATTGTCCTTAGACTTAAGAGAAAGTTCTTCATTTTGTGCCACACAGCTTGTCAGCATCAAGAATACGGCGGGTATCAGCACGGTTAAAGATCGGTTAAGAAACATTTTTTTCATTTATATAATTATTAGAGGTGATAGTTCAATTTGTTGGCTGCTATGTCAAAAGCATACGTAATAGTTTCATTGTAAACCTGTCCTGATCGGAATATTGTATTCGGAAAATGTTCATGATTCGGACTATCAGGATAATATTGGCATTCTAAACAGAGTCCGTCAAAAGAGCTGTATAATTTCTCATGTTCTCCGACAATATCACAGTTTAGATAATCTCCAGTATATAATTGCACTCCTGGATAAGAAGTATAAACAAGCATTATCCTTCCAGATTTTTCATCATACAACTCGCAGACAGCACTTTCATTTTCACTATTTCTATCAAAAATATAATAGAGATTAATGCCGTTGTTTCGCATTATGTCATTTAGTTTATCCTTCAAAAACAAATATTCATCGGCAAGTATAATTTTCCCTGTCGGAATATAATCGGCAGTACTTTCCAGAATTTTAGATCCCTGAATGGTAAGCTGATGATCGTGTATTTTTTCTTTACAGGCCGATAAATTAAAATAAGAATGATTAGTAAAATTTAACGGAGTTGCTTCATCAGCTTCCGCCAAAAAATCGATTTTGAGTTCGTTTTCATCTGTCCATTTATAGGTCACTTTCGTCTTTAAATTTCCAGGGAAGCCACCTTCTCCATTTTTACTTTCAAGAATAAAAATTACGGCATCGTCTTCTACAATAAAATCAAACACTTTGTTATTAACCCCAGCCGAACCACTATGATTATTGTTTTTACCATCGTTTTTATCGAGATGATAGGTTTTATTTTCGATAGAAAATGCCGCATTATGAATTCTGTTTGCAAAACGCCCAACCGTTGCACCTATATAAGACTGATCTTTTAGGTAACCTTCTAAGGTAGGGAATCCTAAAACCACATTTTCTTTGTTTCCTGCAGCATCTGGCACCACTATGGATTTTACTATGGCTCCATAATTAAGGAGTTCGACAGAATTACCGTAAGCATTTGTGATTCGAAATTTGAAAATTTCTTTTTCACCGTGCCAGCCAAAAGACTCACAAACAATATCATTTGAGGGATTCATATAGTTTTACAAAAAGATTAAAATAAGCATCGTTAGTATAGAATTTCAAATTTAGTTTTGATTATTGTTCTCAAAATGGACATTTTTTGTGAAAGCATGGATTAAATTACGATATTTGAAAAAATACAATCTGGATTATGAAAAATGCAGCACAAAAAGAAAAAACAAAAGTTAAGGAAGGTTTTTTAGGACAGCGAATGATTGTAATTCCAAAAAATATACTTTCAATCATCAAGAAGAATCCGTTGATAGCTGGTTTGTATTTTACCGATATTGGCGTTTTTCCCAATGCAACCCATCACTCCATGAAACGAAAACATGGCAGCAAGCAATATATTTTAATTTATTGTTATAAAGGAGAAGGCATCATTAGTCGAGAAAATAAAATAATAACTTTAAAAGCCAATACCTTTTATATAATACCTCCTGAAGTTGCACATGATTATTATGCTTTAAAACAAAACCCATGGAGTATTTACTGGATTCATTTTACAGGAACGCAAGCACCTTTTTTCTATGATAAATTCATTGCTGAACATCCTGATAATGCTCCTCAGTTATCACTTGAAGAAAGACGCATTGAACTTTTTGAAAACATTCTCGATGTTATGGAAGATGGTTACAGCGCCAGCAATCTCGAATTTGCCAATCTTTCGTTATGGCAGTTATTAAACACTTTTCTGTATGAAAAATTCTTCATTCAAAAGAACCGAAAATTTTCAGAGGATAATACTATTGAATCGGCCATTGACTACATGAAAAAACATCTGGATCTTTCCTTAAAAATTAATGATGTAGCAGCCTATTTTAATTATTCTCCTTCGCATTTTTTTACCTTATTCAAGAAACAGACAGGCTACTCTCCTATACATTATTTCAATTATCTAAAAATGCAGAAGGCCTGCCAATATCTTAGTTTTACTACAATGAGCATAAAAGAAATCAGTTTTAATTTAGGTTTTAATGATCCTTTGTATTTCTCTCGTTTGTTCAAAAAAGTAATGAGTACTTCACCTATACAATACCGCACCGAATACAAGCAGTAACGCAATTGTTTTCGTATTTTAAAACATAGTATCAAAAAATCAGATTATAATCCATCTATTCAAAAAAAATATCCATAAATCAAAGGTTCCGATTCCGCTAATTTTACAAAAGCTATAAAACCTTTTTATGAAAAACTATAATTATACCTTTTTACTATCAATCAGCCTTGTTGCGGCATTGGGTGGATTACTCTTTGGTTACGACTGGGTTGTAATCGGCGGTGCAAAACCATTTTATGAACTTTATTTCGGCATTACAAATTCTCCAGCATTACAAGGCTGGGCAATGAGCAGTGCGCTTGTAGGCTGCGTTGCGGGAGCAGCCGTAGCAGGAAAATTAGCAGACAGCTATGGAAGGCGTCCTATTCTAATCGTTGCTGCCGTATTATTCTCCTTATGCGCTCTTGGAACAGGAGCATCTGAAACTTTTACTGTATTTATCATCTGGCGTATTATTGGCGGGGTCGGAATCGGAATTGCCTCCACGATTTCTCCTTTATATATTGCAGAAATTGCCCCTCAGGAAACTCGAGGATTATTTGTTTCGATCAATCAGCTTACAGTTGTTATTGGAATTCTTGCGGCACAGATTACCAATATGCTGATTACCGATATTATTCCGCCAGATTATTCACCTGCACAGATTTTAGCTTCTTGGAATGGCCAAACAGGCTGGAGATGGATGTTTTGGGCAGGATTTTTTCCAGCAGTGCTTTTCTTTGTATTAATGTTTTTGATTCCTGAAAGTCCACGATATCTGGCTAAAAAAGGAAGTCATGACAAGGCCGAAAATACTTTAACCAAAATTGGCGGACTGGCTTACGGAAAAGAAGCAATTGCCACAATTAAAGAAACTTTTACTGAAGAAATAGAAAAAACCGACTTCAAAATGCTGTTTGACAAAAAAGCCTTACCCATTCTTGTAATCGGAATTGTATTGGCTGCTTTCCAGCAATGGTGCGGTATAAATATCATTTTTAACTATGCTCAGGAAATCTTTGTTTCAGCAGGTTATAGTATCAATGATTTGTTTATGAATATCGTTATCACAGGAAGCATCAATCTTATCTTTACATTGGTTGCAATGGGAACTGTAGACAAAGTTGGCCGAAAAAAACTAATGCTTTTTGGTTCAGGCGCACTTGCCATAATCTATGCTTTATTGGGTTATTTTTACTATACCAATGTTACCGGTTTCCCTTTATTATTATTGGTATTATTAGCAATTGCTATTTATGCCATGTCCCTTGCTCCTATTACATGGGTAATTCTATCTGAAATTTTCCCTAACCGAATCAGAGGTGTTGCGATGTCTGTTGCCACATTTGCACTCTGGATTGCATCTGCACTGTTGGTACAAACATTTCCGATCTTCAACGAATACTTAGGCACATCTGGAACTTTCTGGATTTACGGAATTATCTGTGCCTTAGGATTTTTGTTTGTATTCAAAAAACTTCCTGAAACCAAGAACAAAAGTCTTGAAGAGATTGAAAAACTAATGGTTTCTGATAAAGAATCAAAGAATATTCAATAATTTAAATTTCATTACATCATGCAAAAAGTAAATGTTTGGAAGGAAAAAATAATCCTGCCAACTTATGAGGTGGGCAAACCTGAAAAAAATCCTGTATTTATTGAGAAAAGAGTGTATCAGGGAAGTAACGGATCTGTGTATCCTTATCCGGTTATTGAAAAAATCGCTGACGAAAAAACCAACAAAGAATACCAAGCCGTTTATCTTGAAAATGAGTTTGTCAAAATAATGATCCTGCCAGAACTTGGCGGACGTGTTCATATGGCTTATGATAAAACCAAAGAACGTCATTTTGTGTATTACAATCAGGTGGTAAAACCAGCATTAGTTGGACTTACGGGCCCTTGGATTTCGGGCGGAATTGAGTTTAACTGGCCACAGCATCACAGACCAACAACTTTTGATCCTGTTGATTTTACAATAGAAGAACATGAAGACGGTAGCGCAACGGTTTGGTGCAGCGAAGTAGAACGTATGTTTAGAACCAAGGGTATGGCGGGTTTCCGATTATATCCTGATAAGGCTTATCTTGAAATTAAAGCGCAATTGTACAACCGAACATCATTTCCTCAGACTTTTTTATGGTGGGCAAATCCTGCTGTAAAGGTAAATGATGATTATCAGTCGGTTTTTCCGCCAGATGTAAATGCGGTTTTTGACCACGGTAAACGTGATGTTTCGTCTTTTCCAATTGCAAAAGGAACGTATTACAAAGTCGATTATTCGCCTGGAACAGATATTTCTCGTTATAAAAATATTCCCGTTCCAACATCTTATATGGCAATTGCCTCTAAATATAATTTTGTGGGCGGTTACGAAAATGATTCAAAAGGCGGTTTATTGCACGTAGCCAATCATCATGTTTCTCCAGGAAAAAAACAATGGACTTGGGGACATGGCGATTTCGGCCGTGCTTGGGATCGTAACCTTACTGATGAAGATGGCCCGTATATCGAATTGATGTGTGGAGTTTATACCGATAATCAGCCCGATTTTACTTGGATTATGCCGGGCGAGCAAAAGGAATTTACGCAATATTTCATGCCGTATCGCGATTTAGGAGTTGTAAAAAATGCTACTAAAAATGCAATGGTTAATCTAGAAAGCATTGACAACAAATTAGTCATTAAAGCCTATACAACGGGAGTTTATCCGAAGACTACGATTACTTTAAAAAACAACAATATTGTTTTATTCCAAAAACAGTACGATGCTTCTCCGTACAATTCATTCGAAGAAACAATTGATTTTGACCACAATGCTTCTTTAGAAGGATTATCAATTTCTGTGACTGATGCAGATGATAAAATTTTAGTTGACTGGGTTTACGAAGGGCAAAACGAAGATGAAATTCCAGAAGCAGCAAAACCTGCACTCGCTCCAGAAGACATCGAAAATAACGAACAATTATTCTTGACTGCCCAGCATTTGGAACAATACAGACACGCTACCTACAGTCCGATTCCGTATTATGAAGAAGCCTTGAAACGTGATTCTGGCGATGTCCGTTCCAACAATGCGATGGGATTATGGCTTATGCGAAGAGCTAAATTTGCAGAAAGCGAGCCGTATTTTAGAGCTGCCATAAAAACTTTGACACAGCGAAATCCAAATCCGTATGATGGTGAAGCTTATTTTAATCTGGGATTGTGCCTTAAATATCAGAATAAAAACAAAGAAGCTTACGATGCTTTTTACAAATCGACTTGGAATGCGGCTTGGCAAAATCAAGGTTATTTTTATGTAGCACAGCTTGATGCTTTAAATGGTGATTTTGAACTGGCATTGGAACACATTCAAAAAGCCATTTCTAAAAACACCGAAGATCATAAAGCGCTTCATTTACAAGTGGCTTTTCTTAGAAAATTAAATCAAAAAGAAAAAGCGCTTCAGCTTGCAAACCTTTATTTACAAAACGATTCATTTAATTTTGGATTACTATACGAAAAGTATATTTTAAGTGCTGATAAAAAAGATCTAGCGTACTTTAATGCCTTAATTCGAAATAATATTCACACTTATATTGAATATGCCTTAGATTACAATGCAGCTGGTTTATATAAAGAAGCGGCTGCGCTATTAAGTGAAGGTCTGAAAGATGAAAACACCTACCCTATGGCGTGGTATTTTGCAGGTTCATTTTATGAAAAATTAAATGATTTCGGTCAAGCCGAAAAATGTTTTAAAATGGCTTCTCAGGAAAAACCAGATTATTGTTTTCCAAATCAGATTGAGGCCGCTTTAGTACTTTCTGAAGTAATTCAGAAACAAACCAATGATGCCAAAGCGCTGTATTATTTAGGAAACTTTTGGTATGCTTCTAAATTTTATGATGACGCCATTTCCTGCTGGGAAAAATCGGTTGCTATTGATGACACTTTCCCTACCGTACATCGTAACTTATCATTGGCTTATTACAATAAATTAAATGATGAACAAAAAGCATTGGCTAGTTTGGAAAAAGCGTTTTCTTTAGATGTAGAAGATTCTAGAATTTTAATGGAATTAGATCAGTTGTACAAACGTTTGAACAGAGATTTGGTCTTCAGATTGGCTTTCTTAGAAAAACATTTGGAATTGGTGATTCAACGTGATGACGTTTACTTGGAAAGAGTGGCTTTATACAACCTATTAGGCAAACACGATAAAGCACTGACTTTAATACAAAATAGAATTTTCCACCCATGGGAAGGCGGAGAAGGGAAAGTTAGCGGGCAATATCTTATTTCTTTAACCGAAATAGCGAAACAGCACATTACTGAAGGGAATTATGACAAAGCCATAACACTTTTAGAACAGGCACAAATATATCCTGAAAATTTAGGTGAAGGAAAACTGCCTGGAGCACAAGAAAATGATATTCATTATTGGCTTGGCGTTGCTTTTGAAAAGAAAAACAATCTGGTAGAAGCTCAAAACTGGTGGCAGAAAGCCACTCAGGGACTAGAAGAACCTACAGCGGCAATTTTCTATAATGATCAGCAGCCGGATAAAATTTTCTATCAAGGATTGGCTTTCTTAAAATTGAACAATATTTCAGAAGCTAATAAACGTTTCGAAAAGTTCGTTGCTTATGCAGAAAAACATGTAAACGATCAGGTTACGATTGATTATTTTGCAGTTTCACTTCCAGATCTTATGATTTGGGAAGATGACTTGGACAAACGAAACAAAATTCACTGCTTGTACATGAAAGGATTAGGTCTTTTAGGTCTAGATAAAAAAGCAGAAGCTGAGGAAACTTTTAAAAGTGTTCTTTCTGAAGAGAAAAGCCATTCGGGAGTTACCATACATCTTTCATTATTAAAAAATGAAGAAGTTTCAATTTAAGTTAGTAGTTTAAATATGTAGTCCTAAAAGTTTTAAACCTCTAAGGACTATGGAAATGAAAAAAGGTTTGATGATTAATTTCATCAAACCTTTTTTATTATTGCTATTTTTTCAGCAACGTAATTTCTACAATCTTGTCATTTCGAGGAACGAAAAAATCTTCACAAGTAACTCTACAAAGAAATTCGATAAAGTATGCAAATCTTTGTCGATCTGACAATGAAGATTTCTCGTTCCTCGAAATGACAAACTTGATGAATTAGTTAGACCTAACAGGTTTTAAAAACCTGTTAGGCATTCGTTTTTAATTAACCGGCCTATCCACCAATTTCGTTCCCCATTTCTTATTGGGTTTTGGTCCCATAATAAACTCTAAAGTTCCTCCAGCATCAATATCCGCTTGACGAATAAAAGTTTTTGTACATGATTTACCATTCAATTTGGCACTTTGGATATAAATATTTTTATCAGAAACGTTCTTGGCGATAACTTTAAAAGTCTTTCCGTTTTTCAACTCTATAGAAGCTTCTTTCAAAGTTGGAGAACCTATAACATAAGTGCTACTTGATGGATTTACAGGATAAAATCCCATAGCGCTAAAAATATACCAGGCCGAAAGTTCTCCGCAGTCATCGTTACCGGAATAGCCTGAAGAAGTCGTATTATACATTTTCTTTAAAATCTCCGATACGTATTGCTGGGTTTTCCACGGCTGACCTGCGTAGTTGTACAAATAAGCAATATGATGACTTGGCTCATTGCCATGTGCGTATTGGCCAATGAAACCCGAAGCATTATCATTTACTTCTTCTGGTTTGTCTTCTAAGGTAAAAAAAGTGTCTAGTTTTTTAGTAAAGGCATTATCTCCTCCAACTAAATTTATAAGCCCTTTTACGTCTTGCGGCACATACCAAAAGTACTGCCAGCCATTGCCTTCTGTAAAAGGATATCCACCGTTTGCGCCGTATTTTAACGGATCGAATGGACCAATCCAATTGCCTTTATCATCTTTTGCCCTGAAAAAACTTATTTCTTTATCGTAAAGGTTTTTATAAAACTGAGAACGTTTTGTAAAATGATTGTAATCGTCAATCTTAATCAATTTCTTAGCTAATTCTGCCACGCACCAATCATCATAAGCCATTTCTAAAGTCAATGAAACCGACTGAGATTTTAAATTTTCGGGAATGTATCCGTATTTTTCCCAAATGCCAAATGGCGAACCTGGATGTTCACGCATTGCTGAATTCTTTATGGCTTCAAATGCTTCTTCGGCATCGATTCCTGGGATTTTTTTCAGTACGGCATCTACAATAACAGGAATGGCGTGATTGCCTATCATACAGTAATTTTCCTGTCCCCATAATTGCCAGATTGGCAAATAGCCAAAGACTTTGTAATACGCCAGCATACTATTCACAAAATCAGCAGAACGCTCTGGCTGCAAAATAGTATACAAAGGATGCGCGCCACGATAAGTATCCCACAAAGAGAATGTCGAATAATACGGTTTGGATGAATTTCTCACCGTAAAATCAGCTGCTGGGTAATCTCCGCTCACATCTGATAATGTGTTTGGCTGAATGAATGTATGATACAAAGCCGTGTAAAAAATCTGTTTTTGTTCTGCTTTACCTTCGATTTTTATTTTGCTGAGTTCTTTTTCCCAAACAGCATCCGCAGTATTTACAGTTCCGTTAAAATCCCAAGCAGGAATTTCGGTTTGTACATTCAAACGTGCATTTTCGATACTGGTTGCAGAGATTCCCACTTTTACTAAAACTTCCTGTTGTTTTGAAATATCAAAATCTAATATGGCACGAATGGCATTGCCATTAACCACTTTCGCATTATCGTAAACATTGCCTCCATCTGTGATATGATTTCGAATAATTGGTTGCGAAAATTCGGCGTGGAAATAGACTTTTCTCATTGGCGCCCAGCCTGTAATAACACGATATCCTTCAATTGTATGATCGTTGGGAAATGACAATTGCGAGGCAATGATACGTGTATTCCAATCAGATTTTTTCATCGAATGATCTAAATCGATTATAATATGGGCTTCTTTATTTTTAGGAAAACTGTATTTGTGAAAACCCGCATGAGTTGTTGCTGTTAATTCGGCTTTTATTTGATAATCTAAAAGTTCGACGCTATAATATCCCGGTTTAGCTGATTCTTTCTCATGAGAAAATTTGGATTGATAGGCATTTTGCCCTGCTTCTTCTTTGACTATTGAGCCACTAAACGGCATCAGCAAAACGTCAAATAATTCGGCTACTCCAGTTCCGCTTAAATGCGTGTGACTAAAACCTGCAATAGTGGTATCGTTGTAATTATAGCCGCTCGCAACGCTCCAATCTGGTGTGCTTCGTGTATCTGGACTTAACTGCACCATTCCAAACGGAACCGTTGCTCCTGGATAATTATTACCCGAAAGCGGTGACCCGTGTGCTGCTCCTGTACCTATAAACGGGTTTACGTGTAAAGTGATTTTATCAGAAGTCTGTGCTCCAAGAATCATGGAAGTTAGTAAGGTCGCAACGAGTATTATTTTATTTATTTTCATTGTACAGAATTTAATGAAATAATGTTTTTTTATTTTTTAAATAGCCTCCTGCTTTAGCTGGGGTTCAAAGAGTCGAATATAAAATAGGCTTTAGCCGAAATACGCTAAGATTTCGGCTAAAGCCATATTCAATCTAATATCAGTTACCTCCAGCTAAAGCTGGAGGCAATTCTAATTTTGAGTTAATTTCTTTATCGATATTTCTCAATCATGCAATCCCGAAGCTCGGGGATTGCAGGAATTGTGCTCTATAATTTAGAAGATGTGATTTCTTTCAATTCTCCATTTACTTTCACTTTTACTTTAGTTGGTACCGAAGATAAAACTTCATACTTTGTTACTTTACCTTTTTCCCATTTGATGTTTATGGTGAAATTTCCTTCGGCTTTAAGCCCTTTTACTTCACCTTCTGTTAACCAAACATCTGGCATTGCAGGGAGTAATTCGATAAATCCGGCATGACTTTGAACTAACATTTCTCCAATTCCTGCTGCTGCACCAAAGTTTCCATCAATTTGAAATGGTGGCCCTGCAGAAAGTAAGTTTGCATACACACCACCACCAGGACCATAATTAATATTGGTATCATGTGTTTGTCTTAGTATTGTTTTAAATAATTTGTAAGCTCTGTTTCCATCTTTTAAACGAGCCCAAAACAGCATTTTGTATGCAATTGACCAGCTTGTTCCATCATCTCCTCTTACTTCAAGCGTTTTTTTAATTGCGTCAACCAGTTCTGGTTTGTTTTCAGGAGTAATCAAAGATCCTGGGTATAAACCATATAAATGAGAAATGTGGCGGTGTTGAGGGTCTTCTTCTTTATAATCTTTCAACCATTCCATGATTCTTCCGTCAGGGCTTACAACTCCGGGAGGCGGTAATAATTTTAATTGTTTGTCTAATTCAATACTTAAATCATTGTCTAATCCTAGTTTTTTAGACGCTATGATAACATTATTGAATAATTCGCGTATAATCTGATTGTCGATTGTAGGCCCCATACAAACATGTGATGCATCTCCATTTGGCAGCAAAAATGAATTCTCTGGCGATACAGATGGCGATGTTACCAGCCAGCCTGTTTCAGGATCTTTTACTAACATGCTTTTGTAAAACTGAGCTGCACCTTTTAAAATTGGATAAATTTCAGCTAAATAAGCTTGATCGTTTGTATACAAATAATGGCTCCATAAATTGTTGCACAACCATCCTGAACCAGATTTTGTGATTCCCCAAGAAGCACTTTCGCCTGGCTCTGTAAAACCCCAAACATTGGTAATTACGTGCGCTACCCAGCCATCGGCATTGTAATACGCTTTAGCGGTTTTTTCTCCGTTAGGAACCAAAGATTTAGTCAAATCTTTTAACGGCAGATTTAATTCTGATAAATTGGCTGTTTCTAATGCCCAGTGATTCATCTGCACATTTACATCCAAATGATAATCTGAATTCCATGGTGTTTGTACGTTATTTGCCCATAATCCTTGCAAGTTTGGCGGTAACAATCCTACTCTGGTGCTGCTAATGCTTAAATAACGGCCAAATTGGTAAAATAAAACAGGAAGTCCTGTATCTGAATCTGGCTCTTTTATATAAGCATCTAAACGCTCATTTGTAGGCAAGGTTTTCTTTGGTGTTTTTCCGAAATTCAACGCTACACGATTGAATAACTTTTGGTAGTTTTCGATATGTTTTTTCTTCTGATCCTGATATTTCTTCTGCATCGCTACATCCAGAATTTTATCTACAGTCGATTCGAAGTTTTTGTCTTTATAATCCGTTCCGGCAGAGATGAATAATACTACTTCTGTTGCATTTTTTACTTCAATTGCATTATTGGCATATACAGCGTTTCCGTCTATCAACTGTGCTTTTACTTTAGCTTCATATTTCATTCCTTTTCCGTCAGTTCCGTTGTTTAGCTGCCCTGACATTACAAGCGAATTATCACTGCCGTTTACCGTTTTAAAACGCTCCGGACGATTTAATTGAACAGTAAAATTCAGCTTTCCTTTTTTACTTGAAGTAAGTTTTATAAAACCTGCATCGTCGCCAAAACCAGTAAAATATTCACGCTTGTACGTTACACCGTCAATAGTAAACTGAGTTGAGGCAACTGCGGTTTGTATGTCCAGATTTCTGCTGTAATTTACAGCTTGCGATTGGGTTTTATAATCAAATTTCAGCGTCAGATCTCCCAAAACCTGATACGCTCCAAATGGCACATCAGCTCCGTTTCCACTACCAGAACCTGCTCCTGTGCAGATAAAATGATCGTCGATTAATTTTTGGGCTTCTTTGTTTTTATTGGCTAATAGTAATTCTCTAATTTGAGGTAAAAAACTGTACGCTTTATAATTGTTTGCGTCTTGCGCAGAACCACTCCATAAGGTAATTTCGTTTAAAACTAATTTTTCGGTTGCAACTCCTCCGTCAGGCATAATTCCTAATCTACCATTTCCTAATGGAAGCGTTTCTTCCCATTGAGATGCTGGTTTGGTATACCATAACTCCAACGGATTAGTTTGCGAATAGCCTAATAAGGGCAATACTATAAAAAGCAGTGCTTTAAATTTTTTGATATTCATGATTATTGTTTTTGATTATTTATTGTAGGGAACAGCTTTTACAACTGGTTTTTCTCCGTTTTTCAAAAGTGTTTCGTCAAATTCTATGGTCACTTCTTTGCTTTCTCCTTTTAATAAAGTAAAATAGCTGTCACTTACAATTGCTGGCAGAATCTGAGCTCCGCTTTTATCATTCAGTGCTTGTATGTGAATTCCAAAAGCAATTCCTGACGGACTTGAAACTTTTGATTTTATAATATATTTTCCATTTTGTTTTACCACTTTGCTGGATACATTTACGTTTGCTTTTGGCAGTTTATTCAGTTCTGTAAAATCTTTCATGTTGATTCCTCTCCAATAAAAATTTTCACTTACTAATTTGTTCTGCGCATCTTTCAATTTTAATCTGATAAAATGTACCGGGCTCAAATCTGATGTATTGGCATCGGCACCAAAAACTTTGAAATCATAAAGTGAATATCCCCAACCTGAACCACGTTTAATTCCTAGCATTCGGACATAACGTGCTTTTATTTCGTCAAAAGAAATGGTTTCAATTCCTTGTTTTCCTTCTTTTATAATACTTGCATCAGTCCAGTTTTTGGCATCGGTACTTACCTGAATTTTATATTCTTTTCCGTATGCGTTTTCCCAGTTCAGCACTACTCGGTTTACGGTATATTCGTTTTCAAGATCTACATAAATCCATTCGTTGTCTGTTGCATTACTTGCCCAACGGCTGTTTGAATCTCCGTCTGTCACTTGTTTTACATTTCCTCCATCTGTTGAGGAAGCCGTAACATTTTTCTGGAAAGCCAGATCTTTCTGATTCGAATAAAACGGAATCACAAAACTCTCTGTCGCTGTATTTGAATAAGAATCTATAGTTGCATTTTGTCTGAATTTAGCAACCGATTTTCCATCCATATTATAAACTTCTGCTTCGGCATTCAGGTTCTTATAATCGGTTCCGGTAGTATTGATTACTTTAACTGAATTATTAACCGAATTCCATTGAATGTGCATCGGTTCACAGGCCGATTTTACGCCCCAATATGCTCCTGTTAGATCATAATAATAGTCATAAGTCTGCCACACCATACTTGGATATGAGGATTGGCTCATCCAGATCATGATACCTGAAGCATCTTCCCACATGTGATCTAACCAGCCTTCGTACATGGCTTTGTTGGTTTCGATATTTAATAACTGGGCTTTTGTTGTGTATTCTTCCAGATTATTTGGTTTTCCGTAACGTTCATTTATGCTATTGTCATAATTATCGGGAGAAGCATTAAAGGCTTTTTGCCCAAAGAAATGTTTGTCCCACATATCGTTTCTTGGCCACCAGTCTTTTTCCGGAATAAATTTTTTGAAACTTTCGATATTTGGAAAAACGGCTGTACCAATTTCGCTTCTCAATCCCCAGCTTGGACCATCGCCTGTGCCCACATAAGCTGCAGGATATTTAGTAAAGTAAAACCTTGGATCTTTATTGCCCCAAAGTCCGCTGCCGCTTAGGTTTCCTGTATTGGAGCAAGGCTGGTAATATCGGTCGTTGTTATCAAAAGTTTTGATGTTTTCGGCAATCCAGCCATTAAGCGGAGGCTGTGGCAAACCTTCGTTATTACCGCACCAAATAGCGATACTGGCATGATTTCGTACTCTTTTTATTTTCTCGATTACGTTGCTGTTAAAAACATGAATATCCAATGGCAGGTTCGGATTTGCATTCAGCCAAAAATCATCCCAAACCATGATACCGTATTTATCGCAGGCTTCGTAAAATTCAGCATCTGTCGTTGAACCTAACCAGTTGCGAATGATATTATAATTCATTTCTTTGTGAAGTTTCACTTTTAGATCATATTCTTCACCTCTGCATCGAAGCATATATTCGCTCATTCCCCAGTTTCCTCCTTTTAAGAAAACACGTTTTCCATTAATAGAAATATGCAAAACGCCGCCTTCTGTATCGTAGGTATATTTTTTAATTCCGAAGGTTATTTTTTGCGCATCTGAAACTACGCCACCAATTTTAAAAGCAAACTGACAGGTATATAAATTGGGATCTCCGTAACCATTTGGCCACCATAACTTAGGGTTTTGAATAGATAATTCCGGAAACTGTTCCTTGCTTAATTTTACGCTTGTAATTCCATCTGCGTCTAAACTTATTTTTTTAGAAAAAGTAATATTTCCAGGCATAATTACTCCTGTAAGAACTCCTTCTTGACTTTGTGCTGATGAGTTTTTAAGGTCTACTTTTACTTCCAGATCTGCACGTGCATTAGACGGCAGATTTGTATGAATCCAAGGATCTTCAATTGTAATTTTGTCTGTATTGCTTAAGAAAACATCATCTGTAATTCCGGAGTTTAATCCCGGAACGTATGGCATCCAATCCCAGCCTGCACTTGAAATATAAGTTGGGCTTCCGTAATTGTTTAAAGGTGTTTTTGGAATACTTACCAAAATTGCCAAAACGTTTTTCCCTTTTCGATTTACCAATTTGCTGATATCAAATTTACCACGCTGCATCATACCACTTAAGGTGGCCAGTTTTTTTCCGTTAAGGTAAATATCTCCTTCGCGATTAATTCCTTCAAAATTCAGCCAGATGATTTCTTTTGTAAAATTTTCCGGAACACTAAATTCTGAACGATACCAAAAGCTGCGGTCATACTTTGCTTTATCAACCTGATAAATATTGTCACCAAAATTAGGATCTTTTTCTAATCCGCTTACGACATAAGAATTGAAAATTGTACCTGGAACTACTGCTTTAACCCAGTTGGTATCGGCGTAATTAGGCGTAAACATTTTAAGGCTATCTTTTCCTAATTCTGCTTGCGGTTTGAGTTTCCAAACAATATCAGAAGAGTTAAGGCTGACTTTATTCTGGGAATAAAAATTGAATGATAAGGCATTTAAAACAAATAAATAGATATAAACCTGATAAGTATAGAATTTCATACTGTTATTTGAATGATTAAAAAGTTGCTAATTATAAAAAATAAGAATGCCATTTTGGGCTCAGTTTTAACAGAAAAGCTCAGTACTGTTACTACACCTATACCCAAAATGGCATTACAAATCAAAATGTGGCATTAACCGGACCACACGAACCAAAAAAATAAAAAATTATATGATGAGAATATTAATAACCAGGATTCTGATCCTCTGGACCAATTTCGTCATTCAGTTTGATCTCTCCGATAGGAATAGGATAACGGTTGTGAAACGCTGCAATTGTTCCGTTTTGTTTTGCCCATTTATTACGAGCACCAACTAATTCTACCAATTTTCCTGTACGAATAAGATCCATTCTTCTCCAGCCTTCAAAAGTCAATTCACGCATACGCTCATCAAGGATTTGATCTCTAAACTGAGTTTGAGAAAGTCCGCTCCACTTCATTGCATCAGGTAATGTTCCTCCAAAAGCTCTTGTACGAACTTGATTTACATATCCTTCTGCTTCTGTTGTGCTTCCTAATTCATTTAAACATTCTGCGTAGTTAAGCAATACATCAGAATATCTGATATAGGCTTTGTTCTTTCCTGAATTCCAAAATGATTGTTTTCCATCTACACGAATATCTTCAAATTTTTTAATGTGCGGATCCAACTCATCGCCACCAAAACCAGCAGGAAGTGTTGGAGTAACTCCTTTATAAGTAAAATCATAACGAATGCTTGCCGCTTTACGCACATCTCCAGCTTCCCATAATCCTCCATCAGTTTTATCTTTATAACAATATTGAGTAGGAAGAATAAGGTCGTAACCTCCAAAATAAGCATATTGATCCATATTTGCTAAAACTCTTGAACCTGTCTGCCATTGTATCTGGTTGTTATCCGGCCAGTTATTATTGTACTGCCATTCGTATAAAGATTCTGAAGAATTTGCATGATCCGGACTAAAAACATCTGCGTAATTAGGCAACAAACTATACTTTCCAGATTTAATAACTTCTTCAAACCATTGTTTTGCTTTATTATAATCACGGTATCCTGATGCTTCGGGAGCATATAGATATACTTTTCCTAAAAGTGCTTGAGCCACACCTTTTGCAGGAAATGCAGGATTGCTCTGTGTTACAGGAAGTTTTTCAACTGCTCTTTCTAGATCCGCCACTATATAAGAATAAACTAAATCTAAAGGCTGACGTTTTAAACCAAATTCTGCCGTTTTTGCTTTATCATTAATCGGTATTTCTCCCCAATATTGTGTAAGCTCAAACATTAATGTTGCTCTTAAAAAACTAGCTTCTCCCATTAAAAGATCACGTTTTGCACTATCATCTTCGGTATTGGTGCCTAACGCTCTAATAGATTGTGCGGCCACTTCAATTACTGGCCATCTGTCATTCCATAATTGTCCAATTGCCTGATTTTCCTGACTTAGAAAACCATTGTATAAATCAAGTCCTGCTTGGTTTGCATCGCCAGTTACCTGCAAAGCTCCTTGTTGTGCTTCGTCTGTACCAAGAGAAGTATAAAGTCCTGCGCGGTCTTTTTGCATATTTCTCCAATTGGTTATAGCACCCAAGAGAACAGGCTCAATTTTACCTAAACTGCCATATGCTTGGGCTGCAGTAAGTGAACTTTTAGGCTCTTCATCCAAAAAATCTGAAGAGCAGGATCCTGATAATATAGCTAGAGCCATAAAGGCTATAATTTTTGCTTTCATAAAAATAATTTTTAAAATTAATTTGATTAGAGAGTTACATTTAATCCCATAACTATCGCTCTAGAAATCGGATAAGAATCTCCTCCCTCAGGATCATATCCTTTATATTTAGTTATAATAAACAGATTGGATCCCGTTAGATAAAACCTTGCATTTTTAAGAAAAACACTTTCTGCAACTTTGCTTTGTAATGTATAAGATAATGTAAGCGCATTTAACCTTAAGAATGAAGCATCTTGTATCGCCTTATCTGTCTCGCCCAAAGTATATCTTCCTCCACCATAATAAGCTCTTGGTACATCTGTGTCTGTATTTGTTGGAGTCCAACGATCCAAAAGGTCTGTATGTGCAGCACTCATCCCTCCTGAGTTCATGTAGCTTTCGTAGGTCGAACTTGGTCTCTTACCTCCTATTGAATACGCAAATACTGCATTTAATCCAAAACCTTTATAATTAAGATCTGTAGAGAAACCACCATAATAATCAGGGTTCAAATCGCCAACCACATATCTGTCACTATCATTGATCACGCCGTCACCATTACGGTCTTTAATTTTAATATCCCCAGGCTGAACAGTTCGGCTTCCATAATTTACTCCGCTAAGGTCTTCTCCTTGCTGTGCGATACCGTCATATTGAAACACATAAACTGTGTTTACCGATTTGCCTAAGAAAAAGTTCCCAGTTCGTTGGATCTCATTGTTACTATAACCGCCCAATTTGTATATCTCTGTTGCATCTCCATAAAGTTTTGTAACCTTATTTTTTGCTGATGATATGTTGGCAGAAACATTCCATTTAAAATCTTTGTTTTTAATGATATCACCGCTAAGTTCCAATTCGATACCTTCGTTAGTTGTAGAACCAATATTATCCAGCTTATATTTATACCCTGATGAAACCGGCATATTACGCAACATTAAAAGATCGTCATTATTTATATGAAAATAATTCGCGCTTGCAGTCAATCTGTTTTGAAAGAAACCAGCATCTAATCCAATATTAAATTGCTTTTGTTTTTCCCATCTTAAATCAAAATTATCAATATAATTATCAGACACATAAGTCCCAGAGTTATTGCTCACTTGTGCATTATATAATGCAAAATACCTGTAAGGATCCACATTCTGATTACCCACCATACCATAGCCTACACGAAACTTAAGCTGATTTAATTTTTCAAATCCTGAAAGGAAATTTTCTTTAGCAATGTCCCAACTTCCTGCTATTGAAGGAAAAGTTCCCCATTTGTTATTAGGGCCAAATTTAGAAGAACCATCTCTTCTTATTGTACCTGTAATATTATATTTACCATCGAAGGTATAGTTCAATCTAGCGAAATATGATTGGTTTGAATAATCTGTAAAATTTGAGCTTAACTGTGTATTATCTTTTTGATATGCACCAGATAATGCCATATAGGTCAAATCATCACTAACAAATCCGCGAGCTCTAACCTCAGTGCTATTACCTGAATTACTCATTACAGAAAATCCTCCCATTACACTTACATCATGCTTTTCTGCAAAAACTTTACTGTAGCTTACAGTATTATCCCATTGATAATTCAACTGTGAATATCTATAATGATGCGCTTCTCCATCCATAGAGTTTCTAAGTGACTGTCCTGTATAACTTGGCACATAATCAAAATTTGCCTGGTCTGCGATATCTACTGATAAATTAGTTCTTATGTCAAGTCCCTTTACCGGTTTTGCGCTTAAAAAATTACTGCTTGTAAGTCTATTACGTGCGCTAGAGTTTATAATATCAAGACTTATTATCGGATTGTAAAGATTTTGGTCATATACTTCACCATATCTAAGATAAGTTGCTTTAGGGTCTATAGGCAATAAAGGATTTGCTCCCAAAGCCACACCAAAAGCGCTTCCTTCCTGATAATTGCTTTCGCTTCTCGAAAAAGTAGTATTAGTACCAAACTGCAACCATGATTTTAAATCCTGCGTAAGGTTAATTTTCCCATTATATCTTTTAAAATCAGAGTTTTTAAGAAGTCCTTTCTGATCAACATAATTAAAACTCACAAAATAAGTTCCTTTTTCTCCACCACCACTAAAACTTAAGTTGTGATTGGTTTGAAAACCTGAACGCATTACCTGATCTAACCAATTGTAACTTTTACCAGTTCTGTAAGATTCCAATTCATAAGGCGCAAACACAGTCGAACCATCTGACTTAATCTGATTAATATAAGCTGCACGATCAGCTCCAGGATTTTCATCCATATAACGATTTGCATAAGCATCAACTCTTAGATCAAATAACTGCTGACCATTCATCAGCGGAATAGTTCTTGCAAATTCAGATACACCTGTCCATGTATCATACTGTATTTTTGCTTCGCCTGATCTTGAACCTTTTTTTGTCGTAATTACGATTACTCCATTGGCCGCTCTTGAACCATATAATGCAGTAGCAGAAGCATCTTTAAGAACTTCCATACTCGCAATATCATCTGGATTAATGTTTTCAAAGTTACTGTCGGTAACCAAACCATCAATTACAAATATTGGATTACCGCCAAAGTTTAGAGAATTATTCCCTCTAATTCTTATTGTACCTGTCTGACCTGGCACAGCACTTTGCTGCACATATACACCTGAGGCACGTCCTTGCAACGCCTGCACAACATTTGGGGTTGGAACTTCTCTAAGCTTATCCCCAGAAACACTGCTGACTGCTCCCGTTAGATCACCCTTTTTAATTGTGGCTCCCACTATTACAACTTCATTCAGTTCCTGAGTACTTGGAG
Source organism: Flavobacterium humidisoli (assembly GCF_023272795.1). Taxonomy (NCBI): domain Bacteria; kingdom Pseudomonadati; phylum Bacteroidota; class Flavobacteriia; order Flavobacteriales; family Flavobacteriaceae; genus Flavobacterium; species Flavobacterium humidisoli. Next base: position 4,355,188 of record NZ_CP096829.1, read on the forward strand.
TCAAAGAAATATTAATCTCAGATTTGTTTGCAACCGCAGTTTTTGAATCAAATCCTATAAAACTAAATTCTAGTGTGGAGCCAGATTTTACGTTTGTTAATTTGTAACTACCATCAATGTCTGTCGCTGTAGAAATCTTAGTTCCTTTTACCAAAATGGTTGCTCCAGGCAAAGGCAAGTTTTCATTATCTGTAACTTTACCGGTAATGGTTTGGGAATAAAGTGTACCGGCAGAAAGCATAACTACTAAGAAGCATAAGTATCTTATTGCAATTCTCATAATAATTTGGTTTTTTTAGTTAATAAATTAGAGAGTTAGTTTTTTTTATTTGTTTATCGAGCATCTAAAGTATGAGAAAACGAATTGACTTATACTATACTATACTACAACATTACAAACATACAAATATTTTTATTACATCCAAATTTATGTTTAAGAATTTGCTATTTTTTTCTGTGATTTATTTCGTCTTTATTACAAATACATACTAATAAAAACGAAAAAGAAAATAAACAATTCTTTGTTTTAAAGAAATATCAGACAAAATAGAAAAGGGATTTTGCTTAAAACAAGGAAAATCGTATGAATTTGACAATATGTAGCTCAATTATAATTTCTCAAAAAAAAGCTAGATTCTATTGATTTATTGAAACAAAAAAGATGCACAAGAGTGCATCTTCATCAAAAACTATAAATACTTAACATATTTGATTCTTAGATTTTTATGAATCTAAAACTAAGCCACGCCCCATTTTGAAAACAATATAAAGATACTCACCATACCAATTAATAAAAGGGCAAAATACCAATATCGATTTTTCCAAGGAGTCAATTCAACAGACTCTAGTTTAATTTCAGCATAACTATATGTAGGATAAAATTTAGAGACTAGCAACATGCATACAGAGGTAAGAACAAAAAGCATGGCCAACATATGCAGATAATGCAATTGAATATCCAGAACGTAGTTACAAATGATATAACTCAGAATAAAAAATATCATTCCGATTTTTGCTGCTTGAGGCGGCACTTTTTTAAATACAAAACCAACTAAAATAATAGTGAAAATTGGCACGCAAAACATACCTCCTAATTGCTGTAAATAGGTATAAAAACCTGCTTTACTAAATATTATAAATGGAGCCGAAAACATCGCTAAGGCCGAGACAATAATCTCAAACTTTCTTCCCGTATACACCAAGTGTTTTTCAGTTACTTCTTTATTTCTTTTCTCTAACCATGGTTTGTACAGATTTAAAACAAACAATGTGCTGCTGCTATTAAGCCCTGCGTTAAAGGTACTAATCGCTGCTCCAAGAACAACTGCCGATGTTAATCCGATCATAACTCCTGGCAATGTGTCTCTTACAACAAGCGGAAAAACTTCTGCTGTATTTTCAAGTTTATCGTAGAGATGAACTCCAACTAATCCAGGAATATTAATAATAAAAGGACAAAGTAATTTTCCTAAACAAGCTAGCCCCATACCTTTTTGGCTGTGTGACAAACTTTTAGCCGAAAGTGCTTGCTGTACAATAAACTGTTCCATTCCCCAATAATACAGATTCATAATAAACATTCCTGTAAAAATGGTGCTCAAAGGAATCTCATCATGTGGTCCTCCAATAGCGTTTAAATGTTCTTTGTGTTGTGAAAGTAAAATATGAAGACCTTTGAACCAGTCACCATTCCCTAAAAATTTGAAGCCGAAATAGGGAAAAGCAATTCCAATAGTCAACAATCCGACGCTTAAAACGGTATCGCTAATTGATATCGCACGAAGTCCGCCTAAAACAGAATAAGCGCAACCTGTAAGTCCGATCACCCAAACCATAAACCAAATGTTTTGCCAATAGGTTAATTGTAAAGGTTCTAGAAAATTAAACATCCCAGTAAGGGCAACCGCACCGCCATATAAAACGGCTGGAAGCAAATTGACAACGTAACTGCACAAAAAGATAATCGAAACCAATCTTTTAGTAGAATGATCGTACCGCTTTCCGAGATAATCTGGAATAGTCATGGCTCCAGTACGGAAATAAATTGGAAGGAAAAACTCAGCTACCAAAAGCATGGCTAGCACAGAACTTACGCCCCATGCTATCACGCTCATGTTATTAATGTAAATGGATTCGTTCTCTCCTATAAACTGATTGGCGCTAATATTACTTAGCAATAAGGCTCCTCCAACAATGAAAAAATTATTGTTACGGTCGGCAAAAAAAAGTCCATCGGTTGTCTGTACCTTTTTCTTTCGAGTTTTTATGGCTGAAATAACGGCAACTAAACCCGTAATCAGTAAAAAACTAACAATGGATAACACATTCATAAATTACAACGAATTTCTATCTATAAGAACTGTTGGAATAATCTCCTGCGTTTTTTTTCGGTTCAGCACAAAATTGGCTGCTTTTCTTCCCATTTCAGAGAAATCTGTAGAAAATGTGGTTACTCCATCAAAAATGATCTCTTTTACAATATCATCATTGTGCGAAATAAAACCAATGTCTTTACCAATCTTAAGCCCTTTGATTTTAGAGTCTTTCAGCATTTCCCAAAGCTCCAAATTGTGAATTGTAAAATACACTTTTCCTTTTTCTAGAGAACCAGATGTATATTCTTCTTTGATTACACCTTTGATGTCGTAATCCTTCATGAATCTTTTAAACGAATTCAAGATTTCATTAGGCTCTGCAGACGATGGCTTAAAGAAGAAAACAAGCTCATCATACTTTTTAATTTTATCTTTAAGCTGCACAAAAGCATTGTAAGACGAATCTCCAAACTCTTGTGCAACATAATTATAATCTTCATCTGTTTCTATAAAACGATCCACCAGTAATACTCTGTTTGTTGGCAATTGTTTTAAGACAGCAGGTGTTTTTTTATTCGGAATCGGAGCGATAACGAACATTCCGTATTTTCCTTTTATACTTTGAACAATATTTTCGAAAGTATCAAAATTGTTGTGATGGAAAAAAATATCCAATTGCACATTTTTACCAAGTCCTTTTCTAAAATTCTCGTAAAACATTTCCTGAAAAATATCAAAAGCAAATATCAGCAATGCAACTTTTAGCTCTTGTTTTACATCATTGGTCGCCACAAAATAACCCAATCGGTTTTTCGATTCGATAATTCCTCGATGTACAAGCTCTTTGTATGCCTTTGCAATAGTTTCTCTTGCAAAACCCAGTTCGCTTATAAAAGTGTTTACAGATGGCAGTAAATCGCCTTTTACGACTACCTTTTCATCAATCGCATTAATTATTCCCTGAACCAATTGCTCATGTTTAGATAAGGAATTTATAGATTCAAGACTTTTGATCTGTTGAATAATTTGCTTCATAAAACGTTTTAATAGGTATTTATTTAGAAAATATAGTATTACAAATATATACTAATGTTTATAATTTATTTAGGCCTTAGTAATTTTTAAAACAACACTGCTATTTGATGGAGTAACATTTGGATTAATTCCAACCTGCATTAAGAAATCGCCCGAATAAACGGCCGTTTCCACAACTGGTTTTTTATATGGATACACGTTGATTTCTTCCACTTTATAGTTTTGTCCTGCATCCAATCCTTTTAATTTAATTGGAAGATGTGTTCCTGCTTCGTATCTAGAATTAACAGAATAATTAAATACCACTGCTTCATTTCCGTTTTTATTGACAAACATTACCGAAGCCGCATCATTACCCCACGGATTCTGTAAACGATATTGGTCTCCCTGCCAAATTGTATTGCTTAATGCATTATAATTTTTGATAGCCTGCTGTGTAAAAGCTAAATCTTTATCATTTAAATCTTTCACTACAATATCAAAACCTAATCGTCCCATCATAGCCACATCTGTACGGTATTTGATAGGCTGTTTTCCCCAGTCTGTAACGTGTGCCGCAATAGTAAGTGCTGGATAAAAATACGAGTATTCCCATTGCATATAAACACGCTCTAAAGGATCTGTGTTGTCACTTGGCCAGAATTCAGTAAAATACTTCAGGGCAGCATAATCCACTCTTCCTCCTCCGCCAGAACAAAGCATCATTGGCACTTTTGGATATTTTACGCGAATACGTTCCAATACTTTATATAATCCGTTTACATAATCGGTATAGAAATTATTCTGTTTGTCTTTTAAATAACTAGAATAGGCATTGTAAATCACAGCATTGCAATCCCATTTAATATAAGCTAATTCTGGATTTTCAGTAAAAAGATTGTCTACAACTCCATAAACAAAATCCTGCACTTTTGGATTTGCTAAATCTAAAACCAATTGATTACGGAAATAATGTTCTGCTCTTCCTGGCTGTTTGATTACCCATTCTGGATGTTTTTTATACAAATCACTCGCAGGACTTACCATTTCAGGCTCAATCCAGATTCCGAATTTCACTTGATTGTCTTTGGCAGTTTTTACCAAAGTTCCAATTCCGTTTGGCAGTTTCTTTTTGTTCACATCCCAATCTCCCAAAGCTGCGTCATCATTATTACGCGGATAGGTGTTTCCAAACCATCCATCATCTAACAAGAACATATCAACACCCAGCTTTTTACTATCAGCAATTAAGACTTTAAGCTTATCTTCGTCAAAATTAAAATATGTTGCTTCCCAGTTGTTTAGTAAAGTCAGACGATTTTCTTTTCCGTCTAAGATTTTATAATTTCTTGACCAGTCATGCAGATTACGGCTTGCAGTTCCTTTTCCTTTTGATGATAAAGTGTACCAAAATTTAGGCGTTGTAAAAATCTCGCTTTTAGCCAATTTATAAGCCGCTGCCGCATTGTTAATTCCAGAAATAACACGAAGGTTATTCAGCGGATCTAATTCTAAATCGGTTCTAAAGTTTCCTGACCATTCTAAACCTGCAAACAAAACTTTTCCTTCGTCTTCAGTTGCTGGTTTATCTAGAGAAACCATAAATACAGATGGCTGGAATAAATTGGCACGAGAGCCTAATTTAGTATCTAAAACTCTGATTCCGTGAGTTAATTTTGATTCTTCTGGCTGCATTTCTTTTGCCCATTCTCCATGATATTGGTTTAGCCAAAAGCTGTTGTATCCTTTCAGATACAAATTAGCAGAAGCGTATTTGTTTAAAGTGATGCTTCCTTTTTCGTTATGCTGAATAGTTGTCCATTGCTCAATAATATCTGTATCGTAATATGCTTGAATAAACAAATGAACTTCAACTGGATATACAGGATCTTTAAGCGTAATTTCTGTCTGTGAAACTCCTGTGCTTATCGTATTCGTTTTATGATTTACATACAATAAATCTAAAGAAGTATTTCCGTCAGCATGAGTAACTGTAATTGCAGGTTCCAATAAGTTTTTTGATCCTGAAGCTGTGTAAGCGGCATTGTAAATCCCTGAATAGTCTGTTCCCTGACGAAACTGGCTTTGTATTTTTGAATAATCGGAGTCGTTTGCCAATTTTTCTCCCAAATAAATAGTATTGACTTCCTTTCCTGGTGTTACCTGCAAAACTAATGCATTAGATTTTGTCTTCACAGCGATAATCTGCTGCGCTGTTACTGAACTGCAATAACTCGTGAGAATAAAAAATGCTATCGCAAAAGACTGCCTTAGATTGATACTTTGTTTTTTCATTTTATTATGTGTTATTTCTTTATTTTTTTCCTTCTGTAATTCCTTTCCAATTGTCTGTTCTAAATGATGATGCAGGTAATCCCGAAGCATTGGTTAAATTCCCATTAGGATTATCGGCCCAATTGTATCGAACTGAAACAGGATTAGAAACTTCTTGTGCATATACTTCAACCTTTCCATTGACTATTTTAGCATCTGCCCAATGAAATTTCTGATCTGATCCTGCAATCGAAAATCCTTTCAGCATATCATCTCTGGCTTTTATATTTTCATTAAAATCAAAATCTATGGTCACCACATTTGCTTTAATAGAATAAGATTTATAAAGTGGTCCCGAATATTCAGTTTTAGTGTTATATACTTTTGCTAAGGCAATATTAGCGAGACGAACTCCGACATCCTGCTTGTTTTTCGGGTGAATGTCTTCTCCGTTTCCAATATCAGTTGTCACCGCCATTCCAGTATTCGAAACTGATTTTAGCGTTTTGAATTGCGCTTCTCTTAACTCTGCCCAATCTGAATCTCCTGGCTGTTCTTTTTGCTGTTTATAATTGGCTAATTGAACAAATAAAAATGGCAGATTTTTATCTTTAAATTGAGTTCTCCAATCGTTGATCATTAGAGGAAATAATTTCTGATATTGAAACGCTCTTTCCGCATTGCTTTCTCCTTGATACCAGATTACTCCTTTTATTTTATAGTTAACTAAAGGCGAAATCATAGCGTTATATATGGCGCTCGGTCTATTTTGTCCTTGAGCTAGATAGGGTTTTGCTGGTAAATCTTTGCTATCTGCACCAATAGTATATTTCCAATTTCCGGCTAGCGAAATGGTTTCTTTTCCTGATTTTAGAAAGAAATTCTCATCTCCGTAAATCCCTCCATTTCCTGCTCCGTCAAAAACTCTTATTGTTATTGTATTTTCTCCTTTTTTCAGAAACTTGGCTGGAATTGTATAATGACGTTCTACATTATATCCTTTAGTTTCACCAACATAATTTCCGTTTACCCAGATCATATCGTCATCATCTGCATAATAACTTAAAGTAAAGTCTGCATTGATTGTCGAGATATTTACTTTTTTTCGAAACCAAACTATTCCATCAAAATTGCCTAATCCGTTGCTGTCAAAAAAAGATGGTAATGTCATTGTTTTCCAAGAACTATCATCAAAATTGGGTATTGCCCAAATCACTTTTCCTGTTTCAAATCCTTTATCTGAACCTCTCAGTTTCATTTCCCAATCTGCAAGGTCTGCATTATATTGCTGCAATAATGCCGCTGCATCCGTTTCCGATTTCATGGCTTGAATTTCGGTATCAAAATCATGAATTGCACACAATGCTCCCGAACTTGTCCAAGCTTCTATAAGTGTTCCTCCCCAAGAAGAATGAATTAACCCAATGGGAATATTTTTTTCTCTAAAAATCTTTCTGGCAAAAAAATACGCTGTTGCGCTAAAATCGGCTATGGTTTGAGGACTGCAGACATTCCATCCGTCGTGTTGGACTTTTAATGTATGCAATGGCAGAGTACTTTCTACATGTTCTGCCTGCAATAATCGGATTTGAGGATAATTAGCATTTGCTATTTCTTCTTTATAATTATTGATTTTTCCCCAGCCTTCCAGCGGCATCTCCATATTGCTTTGTCCAGAACACAACCAAACTTCACCAATTAAAATATTACTCAAAGTTTTAATGGTTCCGTCATTTATAGTAATCTTGTAAGGTCCGCCATAAACAGGAGTTTTAAAAACTACATTCCATTTGCCATTTTCAACATTCGTTTTATATGTTTTTTTATCCCATGAAGTGGCAATAGTAATCGATTTTGCATCGCTTTCTCCCCAAAACTGAACCGCACTTTTTTGTTGCAGCACCATATTATCGGTAAAGAAAGAAGGTAGCGTTACTGTTGCATTTGCTACTTGCGACGAAACAATCAATAACACGAATCCCAGAATCGTTTTCTTAAATAAATGTCCTTTCATAACCTTTTAATTAACGATTTACTATTTTAAACAAACGTGCATCTTTGGCACCAAGGCTTAAATTTATAGTGTTGTTTTTTACTTCAATCTCTTCTTCAGTAAAAAGATCACGCAATTTATAGCTGCCATTTTTTACGCCTAATCTTTCTAGAGGAAGCGCATAATTTTTAGAAGCATTTCCGTAATTTAAAATACTGATGTACCATTCATTGCCTATTTTTTGTTCGAAAACTTCAGTTGTCTGTTTTCCTGTATTTCCTTCTACTGGACGGAAAGCTACCCCATTTTCAACTATTTTAAGCAATTCTTTATTCTGAAGCCATTCTTTTGCGCGTTTGCTCCAGATTCCGTCTTTACTGTAATCGTCTCCAGTGATTAATGTTCCTGTGATGACAGAAGATATTAATCTTGCACGATTCTCTCCCTCTGTTACATCTGCAAAAACCACATGGTCTGCATCTATATAATCATAAACATACGTTTGCCACCAGCCATAATTGACACTATTTAGTGTGTATTGCGTTTGTTCTATCGTTTTCCAAGCATCACAAGCAATACGACGAACATGTGCATAACGTCCTGTGGCCATATTAGGAGAAATAGCTGCATAAATTAGCATTTGTCCGTCTAGTGCTTTTACCAAATGTTCCATCCCTACTTTGTAAGCCTGCATTCCTGCTGTTACATTTTTGTCGTAAAACGAAGTAGATTCTGCAGCAGCGTGACCTAAAAAGTCGATTTTAATCATTTTAAAACCACAGTCTTTCAGTTTATTAATTACATAATCAACACGTTTAAGTGTTCCAGGATGTGTAGGATCGATCGCTCGTGCGCCATCAAAATCAAAATAAGTATTTCCAGTTTTAGTCCACATTTGACCAAATGTATAATCACTTCCTTCTGCTTTACGGTTCGGACCATCTTTCCATCCCCAATCTGTAAACGGCGCCCAATATGCTCCAGGCTCTAAACCTTTATTTTTGCAATAATCTGCAAATTCTTTTAGTTTACTAAAATCTCCAGTAAAACCACCTTTTACCATATTATCCCAAAAAGAGTCCAAATCGATATAAGCGGTATTGCCTACACGAAATTGCGGAACTGAATTTGCAAAGAAATCAGCAACTTTAGTGGTATTATCATAATTGATTTTTTCCATCAAAACGCCCCAGCTATTCCAGCCCACTGGTGTTGGCTTATCCCATTTAAAAACAAAAGGTTTTTCTACAATACGATTAGCTTTTGCATATTCTTCCATACCATTACGCCAATCTGAATAATAACCCACGAAGAATTTTGGAGAAGATACTTTCTCTCCTTTTACGATTCCGTGTGCAATACTATCTCGAGTGGTTTCTCTTTCAGAATAGCCTGCCCAAGCAGAAAATGAAGCTTCTTTATTTTTATTGCTGGTTTTTACTGCGCTTTTCCAAATTGTATGTTCAAGCGAACCTACTATAAAACCGTTGCGGGAATCGTTATTGAATGTGATTCCAACTTCTGCACTCGTATTATGAGAAATGGTATCTAGTTTTTTTGAATTGTAACTTATAAAGGCATCATTATCATAAGGAACAAAAACAGTTTGCAGATTTTCAATTTTATCAAAAGCTATTTTACCTAAATCTAAAGGCGAAATATAATTGGTTGCAATTTGTTGTCCATTTCCAAGAATTTCTATTTGAGTTATAAAGTAAGACTTGTTACTATAAGTATAAAAACTCTGAATTAATGTTGGACTATTTTTCTCTTTATAAGTCAACGTGTATTTTAAACCGTTTCCTAAATCATCTTTTATAGTTTGTTTTGCGAAAACAGCATCAGGATACGAATCTGCCGTTATTGTTTTTCCGTTAACAATAATAGAAGCTTTTGCTCCGCTAAATATAGTTTTACCAGATTGGCTTACTGCAATTGTTTTTTGTTTAGAATCATAAGTTATGTTTCCATTTTTGCCAAAAGTCATTTTGATCGTTTTTTGTCCCTGTATTGAATGACTAAAAAAAAGTATCATTATAACAGGCAAAAACAGTTTTTTTACTAAAAAATAGTGTGGTTTCATTAAATCTATTTTTGGTTATTATACTATTCTATACTACAATGATACGAATTAAAATTAACCCCGCAAGAACATTGTAAAAATTAGTGGTTACTTTTTTCGCTTATATAAACACAAAAACCTATATATCAGTAAATTACACAAAATAAAAAGAGCCTTATTTTTTCCACTCAAAATAGTCATTTTGACAATATTTATAGGATAATCTTAAAAAACTAAATAAAAATATGACACTCAAAAAAAATATAATTCAAAAATTATTATTTTGATATTCTAAAGTAATCAAAAAAAAATCCCGATTCTCACTAAAGTGAAAATCGGGATTTTTGAAAGTTTCTATAGATCTATTTAATTCTTAACAAACTTAAAATTTTGAACAGATTGTCCCGTTGCTTTTACTTTTACCATATAAACACCTTTTGAAAGTCCGCTTACTGGTATTTCTGAGCTAATCGTGCCTTCAGTAGCCATAGAGGTTTTCCAAACTTCTTTTCCAGTTATATCATATACTGAAATTGCGGCTGGACCACTAATTGCCTGATCAAATTTAATTCTAAAACTGCTAGATGCTGGATTAGGAAAAACATAATTAGTAGAAGCTGTAGGCCAATTATAACTTGGAGCACTTAATGTGCCCGAGCTGTAAATAGCATAAATAGCGGCATCTGCCTGAGGCAATTGAACACTTAATGTACTTTGAGCAGTACTTGTTGTTCCCGAATAAAGTTCTTTAACTGTATAATTTCCAGATCCAAGCCCAAGACGACTTAAACTGACATTATTTGTTGTTGCAGTATTTCCGTAATTAAAAACAGCTACATACGTAACATCGTTGTGTGTTGCTGAAAAAATATTGGCCGCATTATAACCTGTATTTCCATCAGCAGGAAGGAAATGCATTTCTTTACGAGCAACATCCATCACATCGTTATTTTGCAAAAGATTCTGTGCAGTTGTTTTCCATTGACCTGCAACAGAAAAATCATCGCCCGCAATTACCGTTCCTGTGACTACGCTGCTTAATAATCTCGCACGATTTTGTCCGATTGAAGCACTCCCAAAAACAACGTGATCTGCATCTATGTAATCGTAGATTTGATTTTGCCACCAACCATAAGTTGTACTATTTAAAGTATAATCTGTTTCATTTATGTTTGTGTAAGCATCGCAAGCTATGCGCCTTACATGTGCAAAAGGACCAGTTGCCAAATTAGGAGATATTGCCGCTTGAACCAACATTGTTCCACCAATTTCATCAATCAAGTATTTCATTCCTTCCTGATACGCTTCCATACCTGTATGGAGCTGATTATTTGCAAAACCGTCAGCTTCAATACTCGCATGTGTTAAAAAGTCAATTTTTATCATTTCGAATCCTGCAGTTTTGAAACGATTTATAAAATAATGAATTCTTGCCTTAGTACCTGGACTTGTTGGATCCATTGCATAAGCTCCATCCAATTCTAAAGGATTTCCGTTAACCATAGTCCAACATTGATTATAATTATACGAACTGCCTTCAACCTGACGATTGTATTTTCCCCAATCTACAAAAGGAGCCCAATAGATTCCAGCCTTAAAACCTTTATTTTTAGCATAAGTAACAAATTGTGCCAATTCAGCATCGCTCATATTATCCCAATACGAGTCAAGATCAATAAACAAAGTATTATCTTCTGTTTTGAATGCAGGGCAATCATCATGAAAAAAATCTACAACTGCTTTTGCTTTCGTTAAGTTAATATTGGTCTGCATAGCTCCCCAGCTGTTCCATCCAATTGGTTTTGGCGCTGTCCAGTCAAAAATATATTTAGGTTGCATTGCGGCATTCGCTTGTGCAAATTCTTCGAATCCTATTCTCCAATCGTTTGTAGCATTAATCATTATTTTTGGAGAAGGACAGCTTGTTTGGCCCACGTTTACCCAACCATGGCCTCTCGCGTCTCTTGTCACATCTTGTTTTGTCCAACCCGCAACAACCGAAACATAAGCTGATGAAGAACCACCTCCACTTACTGTAACACCCGTTTTCCATTTTGTATGTTCTAAAGAACCAATTACTAAACCTTTACGATTGGTATTATTATAAATATTAGTTACTTCTGATGCTGTAAAATCAGCTGAATTTAACGTATAAGCATTATATCGAATCCAAGCATCATTATCATACGGAACAAATACTGCTCTAGTATCTCCCGTTCCAAAATTTGGTGTTACCTGATTACTCGTTAAAGGAGACATTTTATAACAATTTGATCCATTTCCTGTCAGGATCACTTGTACAGCCAAATAATTTTTATTTGTATAAGTGTAAAAAATTTGCTGCATACCTAAAGTATAATTTCCACTTAAGGTAAAAATGTGTTTAATTCCAGTTCCTACGTTATCTGTAAATGATTCTGAACTATAAACAGCCGATGCAAAATTATTACTTACATATTGCTGATCACTGTTTGCATAAGCAGACGCATTACTAATTACAGTTGCGCCATTAAACTTTATACTATATGTTTTATTCGTTAAATTATAAACAATACTATTGTTGTTACCGAAAGCGATGGTTTGGTTAGTTCCTGCCGCCAAAGGTGTCAAAATAAATTTATCAAGATTGGGAGCCCATGAATTGGTATTATCCCAAAGCAAAGTGATTGTACCGCTATTCAAATAAACACTTAAATTTTTGGAAGCTGCTGTACTCCATCCTCCACTCGGCTCACAAGGAATTGCAATAGCTGTGGCTGAACCTGCAGTTAACCGAATTGTACGAGGATCTCCTGTACAATAAAACAATTGTAAATTGTACCAGCCTGTTGCTGCGACAGTAACATTTACTGAGACAGTGCCAGTTCCTCCTAAATTACCTACTATTTTTCCCGAGCAGGAATCGCAATTTTGGATGTCGGCATTTCCTGTACGACTGCCGTTTTCAAATTCATAACTCTGACCCCAGCTGCAAATCGTTAGTAAAAACAGCATTAAAGTCAGCAAGCGTTTAACTGATACTTTTTCTTTTGTAATTTTTTCTTGCATAGTTATTATTATTAGTTAGTAAGATTCAGTACAGTTCTATACTGCACTATACTACAATAATAATAAAAATATTAATAATATTACAAACCTGTGGATTTAATTATTTTATATAGAGCAAATTAGAGCTTTCAAATCAGGAAATACCGCTTCGTAAAAATTAAAAAAGAAAGGAGCTTCAGAAAAAAAGTAATTAAAACTATACCTAAAAGCAAAAAACATAAAAAGAAAAAGCTCCCAAATAGGAGAGCTTTCAATTCTGTAGTCGTGTATTATTTTATGGACTTATCATCTGTATCTTTAATAAACTTAATCAAACCTTTCATGTAAATATCTTGATCATCATACATACTCATATGACTTCCGTTAGGACAATACAAATAGGTGCCATTTTTCACCTGAGAAGCAATCCATTTCATATGATTAGGATCCATGGTATCATATTCTGCCCCTATCGACAATGTTGGCACGACAAGTTTAGGAAGTTCTTTTTTAATATCCCATTTCTCAAGTTTTCCTGACAACCCAAATTCACTTGGCCCCTGCATAGTCACATATAAGGACTGATTTATTTTACTAAATGATCTGTTTACAGGTTCTGGCCACTTATCAGCATCTAAACGCAGGATATGTTTAGTATAAAAATTAGGAATTAATAACTGCATGTATTCTGGATTTTCAAAATCTTTATTCTTCTCTATTTCCCTAATTCTTGCCAAAACTTTGGGATCCATCTGCTTCGCTAACACTGTATCAGCATACTTATCATAATCAATGGCACTCATCATCATATTTGAAATAATAAGTCCTTTTAGGTTTTGTTGATACTTCAATGCATACTGCGAAGCTAAAATCCCACCCCACGAATGACCCAATAAATAAAAATTACTCTTATCTAAACCAAGAGCTATACGCACCTGCTCCACTTCTTCCACATAACGATTCAAATCCCAAAATACTGGATCATTTGGATTATCAGAGTTTCCTGTTCCTAACTGGTCGTAATAAATAAATTCTATTCCCTCTTGAGGCAAAAAGCTTTCCATACACTCAAAATATTCGTGGGTTGCTCCTGGTCCTCCATTTAAAAGCAATAGTTTCATTTTGGGATTATTACCTATACGTTTAGTCCAGACCTTAAACTTCCCTTTTGGAGTACTAATTTCAATCATCTTCACTCCTCCTGTCTTTATGCCTAAAGAACTATCTTTTAAATAAGCACTTAAATTCAAATTTTCTTCTCTAGTTTTATCACTACATGCCGCCAAAAACAGCATACTTACAATTGACAGCAAGATATTAGTATAGGTATTCATAGGTGTTTGGTTTAAATTAATAGCATCTCCTTTTATAGTTCTAATATACTAAATTTCATTAACCATCTATTCACTAATTAGTATAGGAAGAAAAATAATAACAGAAAATTTGCTAATGTCAATGGCGTTTCCCTGCGGGCCGTGCTGTCCGCTGTATCTTTTGCGGATGGATGTCCATGGGAAAAAGAGGCTCTCAGTGCCCCGCAAAAGGATGCCGCTTCCATCACTAACGCGCCCCCCAATCCATCGGAAGCCGCCATCCGATCATGGTGCGGCTTTTCCAACCCCTCCTAAAAACCAGAAAATCCCTTCCGACGCATCGGGAGGGATTCCTGGAGGAAAGGCTGGGCTCTTGCGCAGCTCCAATATTTTCCAAAAGCAGAAAACCCCATCCGATTTGGATGGGGTTTTCAAAAGAAAGGCGACGACATACTCTCCCACATAACTGCAGTACCATCTGCGCAGGCGGGCTTAACTTCTCTGTTCGGGATGGGAAGAGGTGAGCCCCGCCGCAATAACCACCTTAAGGTTTTTAGTCTAAAGTCGCAAGTCTTAAAGTTTAAAAGCCTTTCGGCTTTATGGCTTTAATCTTTCGGCTTAAAGACTGCCCGCGACGGGCAAATATTTTAACATACTGAGATAAAGAAAAGCAAATATATTTTAGAAAGTTTCCTCCCGAGCCTTGCGGCCCGGGAAAAGGGTGTGCATAAGCTTACGGATTATTAGTACTACTCGACTATGACATTACTGCCTTTACATCTGTAGCCTATCAACGTGGTCATCTTCCACGATCCTTAAAAGAAATCTCATCTTGTGGTGGGTTTCGCGCTTATATGCTTTCAGCGCTTATCCCTTCCAAACGTAGCTACTCTGCGGTGCCCCTGGCGGGACAACAGATACACTAGAGGTTTGTCCAATTCGGTCCTCTCGTACTAGAATCAGATCCACTCAAATTTCTAACGCCCGCAGTAGATAGAGACCGAACTGTCTCACGACGTTCTGAACCCAGCTCGCGTGCCACTTTAATGGGCGAACAGCCCAACCCTTGGGACCTTCTCCAGCCCCAGGATGTGACGAGCCGACATCGAGGTGCCAAACCCCCCCGTCGATATGAGCTCTTGGGGGAGATCAGCCTGTTATCCCCGGCGTACCTTTTATCCTTTGAGCGATGGCCCTTCCATGCGGAACCACCGGATCACTATGCTCTACTTTCGTACCTGATCGACCTGTATGTCTCTCAGTCAAGCTCCCTTATGCCATTGCACTCTACGCACGGTTACCAAGCGTACTGAGGGAACCTTTAGAAGCCTCCGTTACTCTTTTGGAGGCGACCACCCCAGTCAAACTACCCACCAAGCACTGTCCTCTTCTTTGAAGAGTTAGGCCTCAGATAAACAAAGGGTTGTATTTCAACAATGACTCCACAACGCCTGGCGACGCCGCTTCACAGTCTCCAACCTATCCTACACATCATTTATCCAAGGTCAATACTAAGCTATAGTAAAGGTGCACAGGGTCTTTTCGTCCCACTGCGGGTAAACGGCATCTTCACCGTTACTACAATTTCACCGAGCTCATGGCTGAGACAGTGTCCAGATCGTTACACCATTCGTGCAGGTCGGAACTTACCCGACAAGGAATTTCGCTACCTTAGGACCGTTATAGTTACGGCCGCCGTTTACTGGGGCTTCAATTCAATGCTTCTCCGAAGATAACATCTCCTCTTAACCTTCCAGCACCGGGCAGGTGTCAGGCCCTATACTTCATCTTACGATTTTGCAGAGCCCTGTGTTTTTGATAAACAGTCGCCTGGACCTCTTCACTGCGGCCCCGATTGCTCGGGGCGACCTTTCTCCCGAAGTTACAGGTCTATTTTGCCTAATTCCTTAGCCATGAATCTCTCGAGCACCTTAGGATTCTCTCCTCAACTACCTGTGTCGGTTTACGGTACTGGTTCTTACTGCCTGAAGTTTAGAGGTTTTTCTTGGAAGCCCTTAGGCGCACTATCTCTTTGTCCGAAGACTCCGAGTACTATCGCATTTCACCAAGATCTCCGGATTTGCCTAGAGACCCTATAGCTAGGTGCTTTAACGAACTATTCCGTCAGTTCGCGGCGCTTTCATCACTCCGTCACCCCATCACAGCAATAAGAAGTACGGGAATATTAACCCGTTGGCCATCGACTGTCCCTTTCGGGTTCGCCTTAGGTCCAGACTAACCCACAGCTGATTAGCATAGCTGTGGAAACCTTAGTTTTTCGGTGTGC
Organism: Flavobacterium humidisoli; assembly: GCF_023272795.1. Lineage (NCBI taxonomy): Bacteria > Pseudomonadati > Bacteroidota > Flavobacteriia > Flavobacteriales > Flavobacteriaceae > Flavobacterium > Flavobacterium humidisoli. The sequence continues at coordinate 4,371,473 of NZ_CP096829.1, forward strand.
GGGTTTCTCGCCCGCATTATCGTTACTTATGCCTACATTTTCTTTTCTGACCGGTCCAGCATACCTTACGATACACCTTCAGCCCTGTCAGAATGCTCCCCTACCACTTTGCATTGCTGCAAAATCCATAGCTTCGGTAATATGCTTATGCCCGATTATTATCCATGCTCGTCCGCTCGACTAGTGAGCTGTTACGCACTCTTTAAATGAATGGCTGCTTCCAAGCCAACATCCTAGCTGTCTGGGCAGACAAACCTCGTTCTTTCAACTTAGCATATATTTGGGGACCTTAGCTGATGGTCTGGGTTCTTTCCCTCTCGGACTTGGACCTTAGCACCCAAGCCCTCACTGTTATCAATCATTATATAGCATTCGGAGTTTGTCAGGAATTGGTAGGCGGTGAAGCCCCCGCATCCAATCAGTAGCTCTACCTCTATATAACTAAAATAACGCTGCACCTAAATGCATTTCGGGGAGTACGAGCTATTTCCGAGTTTGATTGGCCTTTCACCCCTACCCACAGGTCATCCGAAGACTTTTCAACGTCAACCGGTTCGGTCCTCCACTGTGTGTTACCACAGCTTCAACCTGCCCATGGGTAGATCACACGGTTTCGCGTCTAACACTACTGACTAAAGCGCCCTATTCAGACTCGCTTTCGCTGCGGATCCATGGCTTAACCACTTATCCTTGCCAGCAGCGTTAACTCGTAGGCTCATTATGCAAAAGGCACGCCGTCACCCCACGAAAGGGCTCCGACCGCTTGTAAGCGCATGGTTTCAGGATCTATTTCACTCCGTTATTCACGGTTCTTTTCACCTTTCCCTCACGGTACTGGTTCACTATCGGTCTCTCAGGAGTATTTAGCCTTAGCGGATGGTCCCGCCAAATTCAGACAGGGTTTCACGTGCCCCGCCCTACTCAGGATACCGCTATCCATTATGCTCGTTGCCCATACGGGGCTGTCACCCTCTATGGCGCTCCTTTCCAGAAGCTTCCGGTTCCTTGCACATGAAATGTCGCGGTCCTACAACCCCAGCTATGCCGTAACATAGCTGGTTTGGGCTAATCCGCGTTCGCTCGCCACTACTTACGGAATCACTTTTGTTTTCTTCTCCTCCGCCTACTTAGATGTTTCAGTTCAGCGGGTTTGCCCACCTATCGGTGTGCTATATCTTCAATATAGCGGGTTGCCCCATTCGGGTATCTGCGGATCAATCAATGTGTGCTTGTCCCCGCAGCTTTTCGCAGCTTATCACGCCCTTCATCGCCTCTGAGAGCCTAGGCATTCCCCATGCGCCCTTATTTTGCTTATTGCACCAATCCTGATTATTAAAACAGGACCGTTTTTGTTTGTTTTTTATATTTTGCACGGATGCTCAATAAAAAACGCTTTCTACTTTCTTATTATTTTCTTATCTCAATATGTCAATGAACTTTATTTAGTCGAATGTCAAAAGTCGAAAGTCGTAAAGTGAATCACTTTAGGCTTTATGGCTTTAGGCTTTCTCACTAAAATCGTGGAGAATAACGGAGTCGAACCGTTGACCTCCTGCGTGCAAGGCAGGCGCTCTAGCCAGCTGAGCTAATCCCCCAATTTTTAAATCTCAGATTTTAGAATTCAGATTTTAGATTTCCTTTTCTTCTCTAATCTCCTTTGGCGAATCCCAGCTTCCAGAATTTCCTTCTTTAAGTCAAATAGTAGTCCCGGGCAGACTCGAACTGCCGACCCCTACATTATCAGTGTAGTACTCTAACCAGCTGAGCTACGAGACTCTGTTTTACTTAAGTTTTATCATTTTTTTAAATTAACAGCAAGAGCAATACAATCTCAGATTCCAAACCCACAGTCCGGCATCTTATTTCCCCAGCGTGCGTTGCCGCTAACGCTAAGGCTCTAGAAAGGAGGTGTTCCAGCCGCACCTTCCGGTACGGCTACCTTGTTACGACTTAGCCCTAGTTACCAGTTTTACCCTAGGCAGCTCCTTGCGGTCACCGACTTCAGGCACCCCCAGCTTCCATGGCTTGACGGGCGGTGTGTACAAGGCCCGGGAACGTATTCACCGGATCATGGCTGATATCCGATTACTAGCGATTCCAGCTTCACGGAGTCGAGTTGCAGACTCCGATCCGAACTGTGACCGGCTTTATAGATTCGCTCCCCCTCGCGAGGTGGCTGCTCTCTGTACCGGCCATTGTAGCACGTGTGTAGCCCAAGGCGTAAGGGCCGTGATGATTTGACGTCATCCCCACCTTCCTCACAGTTTGCACTGGCAGTCTTGTTAGAGTTCCCGACATGACTCGCTGGCAACTAACAACAGGGGTTGCGCTCGTTATAGGACTTAACCTGACACCTCACGGCACGAGCTGACGACAACCATGCAGCACCTTGTAAACTGTCTTGCGAAAGATCTGTTTCCAAATCGGTCAGTCTGCATTTAAGCCTTGGTAAGGTTCCTCGCGTATCATCGAATTAAACCACATGCTCCACCGCTTGTGCGGGCCCCCGTCAATTCCTTTGAGTTTCAAACTTGCGTTCGTACTCCCCAGGTGGGATACTTATCACTTTCGCTTAGCCACTGAACTTGCGCCCAACAGCTAGTATCCATCGTTTACGGCGTGGACTACCAGGGTATCTAATCCTGTTCGCTACCCACGCTTTCGTCCATCAGCGTCAATAAATTGGTAGTAACCTGCCTTCGCAATTGGTATTCCATGTAATCTCTAAGCATTTCACCGCTACACTACATATTCTAGTTACTTCCCAATAATTCAAGTCCTGCAGTATCAATGGCCGTTCCACCGTTGAGCGATGGGCTTTCACCACTGACTTACAAGACCGCCTACGGACCCTTTAAACCCAATGATTCCGGATAACGCTTGGATCCTCCGTATTACCGCGGCTGCTGGCACGGAGTTAGCCGATCCTTATTCTTACGGTACCGTCAAGCTGATTCACGAATCAGTGTTTCTTCCCGTACAAAAGCAGTTTACAATCCATAGGACCGTCATCCTGCACGCGGCATGGCTGGTTCAGGCTTGCGCCCATTGACCAATATTCCTCACTGCTGCCTCCCGTAGGAGTCTGGTCCGTGTCTCAGTACCAGTGTGGGGGATCTCCCTCTCAGGACCCCTACCCATCGTTGCCTTGGTAAGCCGTTACCTTACCAACTAGCTAATGGGACGCATGCTCATCTTTCACCGTTGTGACTTTAATAACCAAACCATGCGGTCCGATTATGCTATGAGGTATTAATCCAAATTTCTCTGGGCTATCCCTCTGTGAAAGGCAGATTGCATACGCGTTACGCACCCGTGCGCCGGTCTCTGGCTCCGAAGAACCATACCCCTCGACTTGCATGTGTTAAGCCTGCCGCTAGCGTTCATCCTGAGCCAGGATCAAACTCTTCATCGTATATTTTAATATTATTATGCGATGCTTTTCCTATCGGTTCTTTTCGAATCTTCCGACTCTACTGCTCTTATTCTTTTTGTTCTGAAATCTCTTTCAGAACGGCTGTCAATTCAATATGTCTACGAACGTGTGTTTCTTTGTTTAGCTTCACTTGTGTTGCAAAGCGGGTGCAAAAGTAGAACCTTTATTTAGATTTCCAAGCATTCACTAGGAGTTTTTTTCTAACTTTTTTTTCAATTTTTCTTAACTCACTGATAACATAATATTTAAATTTAAAAATTTCCAAATAAAACAAAGGTTTTTTCTTACTTTTGAGTTTTTTAAAGCAAATATAGCACTTGATGAAATCTGTTTTTATTGAATCAACAGCTTAAAAAAGCTATTCTCTTCGTATTTACAGAAAACAACTCTTCTGTCACTATTAAAAATTCATTCCTAATCGCTTGAAGACGCTGTGCGAACAAACACTCAATAGACATAATTAAAAAAGCCTGAGAGATTCTCAAGCTATTTTAAACAATTTAATGAAGCATTGCTATTATTTGCTGAAATCGTAACTAAGCGCAGCCCCTAGTCCAAATTGAAATGTTGATGCATAATCAGTAACTGCTACTGGTCCCCAATAATAGTCCCAATAATAATCATATCCTACAGCTGCCGACATTGATTGCAGGTAAGCATGGAGATTAATTGATAATGGCGAATTCGTTTTCACCTTTACACCAGCCTTAACTTCCCAAGCAAAATAAGTTCCGCTACCGCTCTTTGGCGTTTCTAAAATCGCAACTCCTAAACCTGCTCCTAGAAATGGAAGCGCCTTTTGGGAGCTTGAACCAAAATAATAAGTATAATCCGCCAATATATAATTGATGGCGCCTTTATCGTCTCCAGCATTCACTTGAGTCCCTGAAGGAATAGACCCTTCATTTAAAGCAATCTTTGTATACAAAGGCATCCTTGTATCAAGTCTGTTATACTTTAATTCTATTGAAGCATTATCCATTATAAAATATTCCAAACCTAATCCATATTCAAAACCATCTTCCACTTTTCCGTAAGAGGAGTCAAAGTCTACCCTATCAGAAAAGGTATACCCTCCATACAAATTAAGTAAAAATGACTGGGCGCTTTGTGCTGACATTCCCAGCGAAAAGAAAAAAACGACAACTAACAAATGATACTTTTTCATAATTTCAAGATTTAATTTATACAATTATTGTTTTGCATGGTGGCTACATTCGGGGATTTTTCATGATGTAGCACTTATAGTCATAATAATCCATTAACTCGTCTCAAAGTTATCTTACAAAAACATTTTAACATCATAAAATAAGTTTTATCATGTTGCAAATTATAAAATGAAACCATTTTTTTAACTAAAACATCAGAGAATAAGTTACAGCACTGATACAAACCATAATTCCTTAGTTAATTTAAATAGTAACTCTTACTCATATCTCTCTTACTAGGCTAAACATGCATAATAGCAAACTCTGGTTTTTTCCACATTCCTTGATTGTCAGATTTTGTCTTTCCATACTGCCTATCTTTTTAAATATCTCCAATACCAAACTTGAGCTGATTCCTTCATTTCTATTTACAAGCATTATAAAATAGAAAAACAGCCCGAGAGCTGTTTTAATCTTCATTTGATAATTATTATAAATCCCAGATCTTCTGTGAATAATTAAGACACGATTAATGTCCACTGCACCTGGCACTTTATAAAAAGAGGAACAGATTCCTTTTTCACATCTTCTCTTACTTTATTGCTTAACTAATTTGCTTAAATCTCTTTTAAGTTTACCTCTTTTTTATCGCCATCCTTATCTATAGTCACTCGTTTTTCAATATTAGCCTTATCGGAGTAGGATTGTTTTGCTGTACCATAATTTGTTGTGGAACCTTGGTATCCATAATAATTGTAGTAGTTTGTATATCCAGATACATATGAATAATTGTAGGAGTTAGTAAAATCAAAGCTAACCATAACAATATAAGTCCCTGGCATTAAATCCATAAACTCGAAATGTCCTTGATCGTCATAAACTTTAGTTTTTTTGATAGCATAACCAAAATCACTATTCAAAGGCACTTCTGGCATTTTATTCTGCTTGCGAATTTTCTTGTTGACCTCTACCCATTCCTCATAATAAGCTGAACTTGGAAAAAGTGTAATTTCTGTACCTCTTGGCGCATATTGTTTCTTAGCTGTATTTACCAATCCGCCCAATTTTTTACCTGAATCAGATCTTGCATAGGCTGTTCCAATTATAACACTATTACCATTGGAGATTTGCCTCGTAACCTCCTCCTTATTAAATTTGTTTTTAATAGGCTGATAATCCAACTCTTCGTTAACTGTAATTTCCCACATTCCATTAGCCATAGACATTTCACGCTGCCATAGACGATGATCTTTTTTGTCTATAGCATAATTATAAGTAGCGTTTGTGCTTTCTTCTAAAACGGAAACAAGCCAAGTTTCGTGCTTACCTGTTCTTGGAGAATTGTAGATAAAACTTTTCACTTCTTTGATGGTGTAATATTCTACAAGCACATCTGACCCATCATTATAATAAAACTGTGGAAAACGGGCTTTGTATCCGACATCTAATGGCAGTGTTGTAATTAAATGATCAGACCAATTGAAGTCAAAATATTCTTCCTTAGGCTGAAGCTTTAGTTTTTTGTCTTTTTTAGTTTTCTTAGAATAGAAATTACCCGTAATGATTTCAGCAAAGTTCAGATTTAATTTTGCATTCTTGGTTTCATCGGCATAACTTATAGCTCTAAGTGTTTGCGCATCTGCTGTACTAATACGCGTGGTAGGATTACCGTTGTCTTTTGGGGTAAAAGTATTATTTAACGTTAATTGGTTATTAGCCAAAGTTATATCATAAGTTAATGCTCCCATATTCTTCCACTCGGTATCTTTGACATAATAAACAGTGTAGAGTGATTTTTCTGGCTTGATATACTTTGTATTGATGTCCTTACCGCCAGGAACAAGTGCTTTTTGTCCTACTGCCATAAATGGAAACAGAAACAGTACATAAAAAAGAGTTTTTATCAAATTGAATGTCCCATTTTTTAAAAACCTATCTTTTTTTGATGTATCACTATATATAATATTGCCTTTCATTGTCATTATTTTGATTGCGAACAAATTTACAGACATCATACACAAAATAAAATACCTGATTTCATGGTAATTTCTATTGGGTTACCTATAATAGCGCTCTAAAATCTAAATGTATATTTGCTAATGCTTGTTTGCGAGAAATATTGAATTCTAATTTACTCTGAATTTCTTTCGTATAAGCTTCTTTTAGTTCTGTGTTTTTTTGATCCAACAGACAGGGAAAGTCCATAATCTTTTTCAATGTTAGATTATGACCAATTATAACTCTTAACTCAACTCCTATTTAAATTTTGTTTAACGTTAGAATCTTATACAAATGCAGCTAGTGATTACTTTTGCAGCACCGTCTCCAAATGTTTTATAGTTTTAAAATATCACCTATTACTTTAACAAAACCATATTCTTCAAAACTATTCCAAAGAATTGGTACTGTCAGATTGTATTCTTTCCCCTTTGCCCATATAAGTCTGTATCCGCTGTGCTCCATATAAACACAACCATAATCTGCTTCTGTAGCTCTGCAAAACTCTTTAAAGTATTTGTCAATTGATTTTGATTTAGCAAAAAGACGACTCATATCACTGGTCACAGCCCAGAATTGAATTTCGATACAATCCTCTATTCTTGAAGAATAATCATTAATGTAAATTTCAACATTGCCGATCCACCATTTTCCATCAGCACCTTTATAATAATCGATAAAGTCAGATTCATCAGCAGAATCGGGAGTATAATTTTGAGCTAAATCATACAGATAATACTCTATTATCGTATGATCTTCTTCTACTAAAATACAGGTATCTACCCTCTGATTTATTCCTAAGTTTTCAAGTAAGGTTTTGGATATTTCTCCATTAGCATAACGGTCAATTTTGTACAGCTGATTATTGATTATTTCAAATGATGCTCTCTCTTTTTCTGAATGCTCATAAATGAATTGTAAAGCACCATTAAGCCTTTCTCTCTTGATGTATATTCTGTAATCGTAATCTAGTCCCATTTTTATAATTCGAATAAAATCAAATGTATTGCTTTTAGCTTAAAAAAATCAAAATTAAATTAATATTGAAGGAAGAAAGACATTACACATATTAAGCTTAGCTTCAACAAATGTTAAATATTAATAAAGCCCTGTAAAGTCTGATCTTTTTGCTTATTTTTGTTAGAAGCTCTTCAGAAAAAAGATTTAAAATTTCCTTTTAGTCGCTGATCAGATATTTATCTCAGCTATTACAAAAGCAAAAAACATTATAATCAGTTTTAAAAGAGCCAAAAAAATACCATTACAAATAGCCCCAAGACTATGAAAAAAATTACTCTAATGATCTGTCTGCTACTTGCCGCAGGCGTGAACGCACAGCAGGAAAAGGGAATTATCGGATATGCGAACTGGCTGGACAACTGGACAGAATTCAAGCCGCAGAAAACGGAGTCTAAAGATGCCAACCAAATACTGGCTGGAAATATCACACAGAACACCAAACTGATGAAAAAAAACGTGTACATCCTTCAGGGAAATGTATATGTAACAAATAACGCCGTTCTGACAATTGATCCAGGTACGGTAATTATTGGCGATGCAGCAAGCAAAGGAACTCTTATCATAACAAAAGGAGCCAAAATTATGGCAGAGGGACAGGAAACTGATCCTATCATCTTCACTTCAAACGCTAGCATGAAAAAAGCAGGCGACTGGGGTGGTCTTGTAGTCTTAGGAGATGCCCCTATAAATAAATTTGGCGGAGCTGGATCTTATACAATGGATCTTGACCCTTCTCTTACTGCATATGGAGGAGACAATGCAGCTAGCAGCTCTGGAGTATTAAAATTTATTCGTATTGAATTTGCTGGCCGAAAAGTAAAAGGAGCAGATAGCTTTAATGGACTAACTGTTGCAGGAGCTGGAAACAAAACGGTTTTAGAAAACATTATGGTGAGCTTCTCAGGAGGTGATTCATTTGCTTTTTATGGCGGAGATCTTAATGCTTCACAACTGGTTTCATACAAATCTATAAATGATGATTTTAAAATGACGCAAGGAACGCAATGCCGTCTTTATAATTCATTAGCAGTTAGATCTTCTTATTTATCAAGTAACAGAGATGGTTCTAGATGTTTGGAAGTTAAAGCCTATGAAAAGAAAAGCGAAACAGACTTTACAAGAAAATCTACTTTCGTTTCAGCTTCAAACCTTACTCTTCTAAACGACAGTGAAAACATCAAAGCCGACATTCAGGCTGGTCTTATAAAAGAAGCTGTTTACGTAGCTGACAATGCTACTCTAGAGCTTAAAAGAAGCGTAATTTCGGGATTCAATCCTGCTGTTTTATTAGACAGCCAAACAGTAGTAAATGGTGAAAACTTAAAGAAAATCAAGTTTGAAGAAATGTTTTTCAACCAGTGTACAGGTAATATCTTTACAGAAAATAATGCCGATAATTCTGATTTAGAAAACTGGTACGGCAATACTATATTTTCAAATGTATACTCACAAACCGACAATAAAGAGACTTTTGTTGATATTTACAATGCAAAAAGACCTGACTTTAGGCTTCAAATAGGAAAGATTACTGCATCGAGTGGCAAATAATTTTTTTAAAATATTATAAATTAAAAGGAAACATCTATTAAGCTGTTTCCTTTTTTTTTGCACCTAAAACTTCCATGTCTTGCAATAATTTCAAAAACAGGTAGAAATACTCTACTGCAAATCAAATCCTTATAATAACTTTAATATATATATTTTTCAATAGATAGTAATATTAAAAAGACAAAAGTATGAAAATAGGAATTATTGGCATTGGAAGTCTTACACTAGAACTGGCACAAAGAGCCTCATCTGCAGGTTATGAAATCCTTATTCATCATCCTCGCGGTAACTCCTTCATACGGCAAACGACTGAAAGTATAAGCAATGCTAGGCTAGTTTCACTTCAAGAAGCTGCTATAGCAGATGTTATGATACTTTTTGTTCCGAGAGAAGATCTTGAGAAAACCATTGGAATGTTACCAGATATGACTGGCAAAATCATCGTGCATACCAGCGGACTGATTTTTAATCCAAAACTTCTAGTGTCAAGTATTACCAGCGCTCTTACTTTTCAGATTACAGCTTCGCTCCTACCTAAAGCTTATGTTTTAAAGCTTTTCAGCCCGATAATGCTGGAACCACAAAAAACGTTGCACGCAAGAAAAACCGAAGATGAAATCTATTTTGCAGGAGACCATATACCTTCAAAAAATATTGTCAAAACTTTTCTAAAACACCTCGGGTTCAATCCATTTGACCTTTCTTCAAGATTAAAATCCCAGAAAACTGTCCTTCTTCACAAGAAGAACAGTTTACTTAATATCTGGTATCAGAATCAATACAGATCAAACTGATTTTTCTTTGCAGACTTATAAAACGAAATGATGCAGAAACACAAAATAGCTGTTAAAATCTATACCCTTAATTATTGTCTTAAGGATTTTCAGCGTTTGAACGTGATGTGTTCAAAGAATCTTTCTCTCTAGGCCTGCGACGTTCTGGACGTAAATTTTTCAGTTCACTCTCTTCTGCAAAAGTTGCGTCTTCTTTAAACTTGCCAGTCGAAATTTCGAAATCATCTGCCGTCCCAGTAATTTTCATCGGAATATTTATAAGTCCCATTGGTGGCAACCCTACACGAAACCCGACATTTATTTTTCCATCCATAGTAACCTGTCCTTCTAGCTTCGCTCTAAAACCAGCCATTTTCATGGTTGTTGGCGTTATGGTCATTACATTGTTCTTTATTGCCGAATGAATAGCAATTTTATTAAAAGTTGCTTTCTCCAAGTCGGCAGCATCTGCTTTTTTGGCTACATGGTTTAAAAGCTTGAAATTTTTAAATTTAATATCCTCCAGGGTTAATGTTCCTTCACCCTCAATAGATTTAAAATCGATATCCATATTCTGATCGATACTTCCTCCCAGCTGGTAATCAACCGAAACCAAGCCATACGCATCTTTAGCCATACTTACCAATTCGGCAAAAATAGGAATCTCAGCATAAGCGCGTTGGATATCAAAATTGCTAGCCTTAAAATTCGCATTGTACTTCGCTAAACGACGATGCTGCGCTTTATAATCGCCAGTCATTGCTATTTTAGTCCCAGCCATGTTAAACGCCGCTTCGGTTACCTGAACTTTACGATCATTAACCACTAGAGTTCCCGCAAAATCTTTAATCTTATAAGTATCAAATTGAAGATTATTGACTTTTGCAGCGATTTTTAAATCGGCGCTGCTAGGAATTCTTATTACATAGTTTTTATTCTTTGCATTGCTGCTCTTAGGAGCTGTATTTATAGGTATAGAATCCGTTTTTTGACCTACTTCTTCTTCGACTTTCTGGTCTGTATACTTTGCAATCATATCAAAAAACTCGTTTGCATCAATCTGATTACTAAATAGATTAATATCTGCCTTGAGCTTTTCGTTAGACTCGCGTAGATATTTTCTATTAAAAACATACCTTAAAATGTTATGTATGTATCCATTTAACACAATATCAGATTTACCGTAAGTGACATTAAATTCTTCAAAACGCATCTTATCTTTAAAAAACTTAAATGTTCCTTTAGAAATCTCAAAGGGCTCAGGAAACATGGTGCTCTTAATCACTAAATTCCGTGCTTCTAGCTTACCTCCATTTTTAATATTCTCATAATTTTTCGCATCTATATCTTTTTTAGATCCTTTAGCAATAAGATTGGTCTGGATAACTCCCGAAATGCTCAAATCTTTAATGGGGAATATCTGGGTTAATTTACCAACGTCCAAAGTTCCCTGAGTTTTTATATTGTAAACCAAATCGTAAAGATTACTAACCTCTCCTTGCACTTTAAAAGGCGATCCTGCTAAAACAAATTCAGCTTGCTGCAATTTTACATTTAAATCTTCTCCAGTACCTCTATCACTTGCTATTGCTGCGTTTAGATTTATATTTTCAACTGGCATATTTGGAAATTTGAGTGATTTCAAATAGCCATTCTTAATACTTGCCACTGCTTTTGAGGATGGATATTTTTTTTGTTTTCTGTTTAAAATTCCATGCATACTTACCTTTAAATTTAAATCTCCCCTAACTTCTAAACTGTCTAGAGGATAAAATTTATGCACTTCTGCCAGATTAATTTTAGATTCCAATTCGGTATCTACAGTAAAAGGATATAATTTATGGAGTTCGAAGCGTCCTCGAACAAAATTGCCGAGAGCTTCAGCATTCAAATTGTCTATTTTAGCCGAAACGTTTCGCAAAATACTGTCTTTAGCTGTTACCGCTAGATTTAGGTTGATATTTTTAATTGCATCTTTTTTCTTTATGTTTTGAACATATCCATTTTTTAAGCTAAGATTCAGCTGAAACTTAGGGATGCTTTTAATGATCGTATCTACTTTATTTAAACGCGGGCTAAAACCTAAATCTCTTAAAAAAATGCCGTCGGCTTTTAAATCCAAGGTAATATCTCCACGAATATCATTCTCGTTAAGATTTAAGGCCTCTTTTAATTTTGCCAAATCTAAATCTGCTTTTATAGTCGTTTTAATTTTTAGCTTTTTGAAGCCTTCAGAATAAAAATTAACTGTCGTTTTCTTTTTATCCAGATTAAACGACAGATTATCTAAATCAAACTTTAATTTATTAATGTCTAAATCCTTA